>CAMBFS010000012.1 GCA_945865755.1 Klebsiella pneumoniae | reverse complement strand
AAAATTACCCCAAAAGACGTAAGGTCCGTGATCAAGAGTCTGTTACCCTACGCATCCGTCGGAACAGGTTTCATAGCGACTGGAACTATGAGGTCTGGCCTCGTCCGGCCACCCAAATGTGGTAGTTTATTGTTTTATGACTCCTAACTCTCTCAAGAGGAACGAGCGGAGTATGAACACCTCGTGCAACTCAACGATCTGCTGAGTTTGCTGAAACTCCAGACTCAAGCGCAGCCTACACCGTTGTCTGTGGCCCGCTGACCGAGACAACATATTCCGTGAGTGCCGAGCGTCGCGCTTGAGCACGTTTGGCCGTGACCAACAGTTCTCGGATTGTCGGGAGTAACTCGTCCACCGTTTCCGGGGTAAAAGAAGCCTCACCATCGACCGGACATACCCAGGCATGGCAGTTCGGCACACGAATAGTGACACCTTCATCCTGGTACTCGAATGTGGTCGTCCGCCACTCTTCCGCTGTGTGGTGTAGGTTGCAAGTTGGAATAGCTGTGGTTGACATAACCGTACCCGTTCACGAATGATTTCGATATCCACGGTCTCTATTCTCTCGCGTTCTTTCTTTCCTTTTCTACACTCATTTCGAGTAGTAATGAACCTGCAACTGAGCACTCCACAAAGGTCAAGGTTGCGCCACGAAGGACAACTTGGTAGAGCACGACCGTCATCAGACAAAAATCATTGCGAGGGGAGGCAATTATGATCGTACCAGTGCGAAAAAAATACAAAGTCGTCACCGAAAAGAATGTGCCGATGAAAACACGCGACGGCGTCACGCTCCATGCCGACGTGATTCACCCGGAGGGACATGGTCGCTTCCCGGTGCTGCTGAGCCGCACGCCCTACAGCAAGCGCGGACTCGACGATCCCAATGGCCCCAATCACCTCTACGCCCGACATGGCTACATCTCCGTCATTCAGGACTGTCGCGGTCGGTTCGAGTCCGAGGGCGACTATGACACCATCTTTCAAGACATCGCCGATGGCTACGATGCCGTCGAATGGGCCGCGCGGCTGCCGTGGTCCAATGGCCGCGTCGGCACCACCGGCCAGTCCTATCTCGGACTCACGCAATACATGATCGCCTGTAACGACCCCATGCCGCCGTCACTGCAAGCGATGGCCCCCGTCTCCGCGTCGTCCGATTATCACGCGAGTTGGATCTACCACACCGGCGGCGTGTCGCTGTGGGGCTGGATGGCTCCGTATGCCATCTTCAAGGGGCTCAATACCCTCAAACGACAAGGGCGCACCGACCTGATGGAGAAGATGAAGGAGTATGTCGAAGGCGGCGAGTTCCCGATCCCACGCAACACCCGCTTCGGGCTGAACGCGTTCACGCCGCTGACCGACAAATGGTATCGCCACCTGCCGATCAAGGACTGGGGCGAGCTGCTCAAGGAGACCGCGCCCTATTTCGCGGAACACATCAAACAGGCCGACGACGGCCCCTACTGGCACCGCGCCAATGTGAACCGCCACGCCGCCAGTGTCAGCGTGCCAATGCTGCACGTCACCTCGTGGTATGACATCTTCGCCGAAGGAGGCATGAACGCTTATCAGAGCATCAAGGCCAACAGCCGTTTCGCCCAAGCCCGCAACGGCCAACGCCTCATCATCGGCCCGTGGGGCCATCTGTTGCCCTATACCGTCCCCAGCTCGCGCGGCACTGGCGACATTGATTTTGGCGACTCCGCGCTGATTGATCTGACAGAAACGCAGCTCCGCTGGTTCGACTACTGGCTCAAGGATGTCAAGAACGGCATCATGGACGAACCGCCAGTGACGATCTTCACACTGGGTGAGAACCGTTGGCAGACGCTCTCCGACTGGCCGCCCCCGGCGATGCGCCAGGTGCGCTACTTCCTGCATAGCCACAAGGGCGCGAATTCCCTCCGCGGAGATGGGACGCTCTCGACCGTGCCGCCAAACACCCAACGCGCGGATACCTATGTGTATGATCCCAACGATCCCGTCCCGTCATTGGGTGGTAACAACCTCACTATTGATATTGGCGTGCAGGACCAGCGCCCGGTGGAAGAGCGCAACGATGTCCTCGTCTATACCTCAGCCCCCTTAGAGCAGCCGCTGGAAGTCACCGGCCCGGTGACGGTCTCGCTGTGGGCGTCGTCTTCAGCCGTGGATACCGACTTCACCGCCAAGCTCGTGGATGTGCATCCCAATGGGTACGCGCAGAATCTCCTGGATGGCATCCTGCGCGCGCGCTATCGAGAATCGGAGAGCGCGCCCAAGTTGATGGAAGCGAAAAAGCCCTACCTGTTCACGATTGATCTGTGGGCGACGAGCAATGTGTTCCTGCCGGGCCACTGCATCAGGCTGGAGATCAGCTCCAGCAACTTCCCGCGCTTCGATCGGAACCTCAACACCGGCGAGCGCTTTGGTGAGGGCAGCAAGGGAGTGCCCGCGCAGCAGACGGTTTTTCACCAAGATGACATGGCGTCGTATGTGCTCTTGCCGGTGATTCCGCGATAGAGATAAATGAGAGGGAGCGGAACAACCACACCGGCACTCATTCCGTACCACAAAGGAGAACGCGCTCATGGGACTCAACACCTTCGAAGAGATTGAACAGATTCAGCAACTCAAGGCTCGCTACTTTCGGCTGATGGACCAGAAGCGGTGGGACGAGTGGCGTCACGTCTTCACGGAAGATGTGACGGCAGTCTATCACGGCGTCCCTGGCAGCCATCGCAGTGACGGCCTGACACAACTAAAATGTAACGGACGCGCCAACTTGGTGGGAACCATCAGCGGGTTCTTGTCCAAAGGGATATCAATCCATCACGGCCACATGCCGGAGATTGCAGTGACGAGTCCGACCACCGCACGGGGGATATGGGCGATGGTCGATTATCTGCGCATGCCCCAATTCATCTTGAAGGGCTACGGTCACTACGAAGAGGACTATGTCAAAGAGAACGGCACGTGGAAGATCAAGACAATTCTCCTGACCCGCCTGCACTGTGACCTCACATGGGTGGATTGACCGACACCCTCGTAAAGACGCCCCACTGAGGCGTCTCTCCCCAACGACGCAAAAGGAGGAAACGACATGACCACGTATCACCATATCGCCGTGCAGCCGATTGCTGGGACGCTCGGCGCGGAAATCCACAATGTCAATCTGAGCAACCTCAACGACGCCGCGTTCGCGGAGATTCGCGCGGCGCTCCTGGAACATCAAGTGATCTTTTTCCGCGATCAGGAATTGACCCGTGCCCAGCACAAGTCGTTTGGCCGCCGGTTTGGCGACCTGCACATTCATCCCTACCTCCAACCACTGAAGGAGGAAGGACATCCAGAATTCCTCATCTTGGAAAGCGACGCGAAGCACCCATTCGTCGCGGAAGCGTGGCATTCAGACGTGACGTTTCAAGAAACCCCACCGCTGGGGTCGGTGCTGCGTTGCGTGGCGGCACCAGAATTCGGCGGTGACACAATGTGGGCCAGCATGTACGCCGCGTATGACGCGCTGTCGAGCACCATGCAGCGCCTGCTCGGCGAGCTCGTCGCGATCCACGACACCTCACGCACCTTCTCGCGCGAGACGTATAAAATCGAACACATCGGCGGCAAGCGCGCGGAGGGCATTGCTTCAGCGGAACATCCGGTGATTCGCACGCACCCGGAAACTGGGCGCAAGGCGTTGTTCGTCAATTCGGCGTTTACCCATTCGATCAAAGAGATGAAATCCGCCGAGAGCACGGCGTTACTGGATTTTCTCTATCGGCATATCGAGTCGCCGGATTTCAGTTGTCGCTTTCGCTGGCGCAAGAACTCGATGGCGATGTGGGACAATCGCTGCACGCAACATCGCGTGCTGGCGGACAACCTCACCGCCTATCGGCGGATGGAGCGCATCACGGTTATGGGTGACAAGCCGTTCTGACGGATGGCAGTGCCACAGTCTTGGCTGCCGAGATGGTCGGAGATGATGCAGTATGTCCCGCCCAGCAGCAAGGTGAAGAACGCCATTGCGGTCCCCCGTCCCCAGGTTAGTACTCGTGCAGATGTTCGCGCACGATGAGCTTGAGCATCGTCTGGTAGCCAAGCCCCCGTTTACCGCCCTTTGCCCGTAATTGCTCCACTAGCTCAGGTTCTAAGAGGATTGAGGTTGGCTGCTGTTTCGGGTGTATCACGGCTGGTGTCACCCTTGAGGCGCGGATGTCAGACCCTAGGTCACGCATCCCGAACTCTTCAATCTGAGCGTCCGTACCTGTCCGTTTCTTCATTTTCGTAGAGGGCTTCTTCATAAATCAACCTTTCATTCCACCGCAACACACGAGGTGATCTTCATCTCGGATTCCGTGTCCCTTCATCCGGGTGCTGCTTCCCCGTTTCTCTCTGCCCTCCAGTCTGAAGCCTGTTTTCTATATTTTGACTCTATTGCTCAGATCGTCGGTGGATGCCATCCCGCGCTCACCCAATTCCGCCGTACCACCAAGGCGATTTCGTTGTTGAGATTGAGTCCTCCTACTGTCGCGCGTCCACAGGCTGTACGGCCATTTACGCGCGTGCCATCGTCGCTCCAGAAAAAATGGCGCTGCCACTGCTGCCCGCGGGGGTTAAACAACTTGACGCGCCGTCCAGTCAGTGGGTCCACCCCATGCGTTTTCGTGCCTTTGGCGTTATTGCACAGACGGCAAGCCAGCCAAAGATTGTCTTCGTCATTTGTCCCCCCTTTGGCTTTGGGAATGATATGTTCGATTTCCAGCACCTGCATCGCGTAGCGCTGGTATGTCAGGCAATAGCCGCACCGGTTCCCTGCCGTCGCACGAATACGTGCGCTGATTTCCTCGGGAATCCTCAGTGCTGTCATGACTGGAGTGGCGGGATCAAGCCACGGTGCACGGCTTCAGCCAGCGCCTGTGATTGGCGCAGTAGTCCTATTTCGTAGGTGCGCATCAACGCTGCTAACTCGGCCCCTTCGAGGTCAGTCAACTCTCCCGCTTGCTGACGGTCTAATAGCTCGCTCAGGCGGTGGTCGGCCTCTGGTGCCATACGAAGCTCGGTCAATGCCAGCACTTCTCGATCTGAAAGGTTGGCAATGTTACGAAGTTGCGCCAGGGTGTCGAGCGAGGGCAACATGGAGGTAAGCGCATCTATGACAATCTCCGACACATTGCGCTGGGCATACGCGGCAAACTGCGTCACGCGTTCATAGGTATCGTCTGGGAGATTAAGAACGACCTGAGTGCTCATCGCAAGGGATTATATGCTCCCTGATATGAGTGAACAACAAGAGACTAGGGGACATTGCAATTTTTTCGCTTGACAAGCGAGTTACTTGTGTAATATGCCTCAATCCGCCTTATCGATCCGAACGGTAGAGGAGAGGGCTGAACGAAGGGAACGTAACCGCGAAAGGCGTAAACAGGAAAGGGGAAAGCCGTGCACCCTTCAGACTGGACTACCTGGGCATGGTCACTGACACTTCTTCTGGGACTGATGGCAGCTACCTACGCTAGCCTGCCTCTCCACTTCGAGCCCAACCAAGGGCAAACCGCTGCGCAAGTCAATTTCCTCTCTCGCGGCAGTGGGTACACTTCCATCTTGACATCCACGACAGGCTCGCAGGAGCCTCTCACCTGGAGGGTGGCATGAGCGCTGCATTCTTTCATCGCTGCCGGCAAGCAAGGTTGTATCAGTTCACCACGCGAGCAGGCCTGAAAAACGGCCTGACGATCTTCCTCCTTCTGTGTCTCAGCCACTTCTATTGACCTGGGTGGCAATGAAGGGACTGAGGAAGAGGAGCAACCCGCGCTCCAGGGCGCCGCACAAATAAGGAAAGGAATTTATATATGACACAGAGATGCCGCAAATGGATTTTTCAGTCTGTTTGCTTTTGCGCAAGCGTAGTTTTAGGGGTGGGCGCGGTCGCCGCTCAATCGGTCACCTGGACCCAGAAGTTTCCCGCCACGACTCCTTTACCCCCGCGATTCTCTCACGCGATGGCCTACGATGCGGCGCGCGATCAAGTCGTCCTGTTCGGTGGAAATAAAGATCCTGCAAACCAGTTCTTTGACGAAACCTGGGTGTGGGACGGACTGACCTGGACCCGGAAGTTTCCCGCTACCAGTCCTTCGGCACGTCAAAACCATGTGATGGCCTACGATGCCGCGCGCGGACAGGTCGTGCTCTTTGGCGGATATAACACGGCGTCCTTGGGTGACACGTGGGTATGGGATGGCTCCAATTGGACCCACAAAACTCCCGCGACTAGTCCTCCCTCCCGGCATTATCATGCGATGGTATACGACGCGGTGCGTGGTGAAGTTGTCTTGTTCGGAGGAGGGAGCACACAGTCTGGAATCTTCGGCGACACCTGGGTATGGAACGGCGTCAACTGGACGCAGAGAATTCTCGCGACTAGTCCCTCGGCGCGATACGGGCATGCCATGGCGTACGATGCCACACGAGGTGAGGTCGTCTTGTTCGGCGGCAGCGCCTCCGGCCTCGGCCTCGACCAGGGTGACACGTGGGTGTGGAACGGTGCCACCTGGACGCAGAAGAGCGCTGGTCCACCAGCACGATACTGGCACGCGATGGCGGGAGACCTTGGTGTGGTCTTATTCGGTGGGCAAAGCAGTAGCGGCACCGTCTTTGGTGACACGTGGGTGTGGGACGGTGCCACCTGGGACCAGCAAGCCCCCACAACGAATCCCCCGGCGCGAATCTTTCACGCGATGACGTACGATGCCGCGCGCAACCAAGTGCTCATGTTTGGGGGTGCTACGTTCAATCAAGGCCCCGTCCTTACCGACACCTGGACGTTCCCCGAGAATCAACCTCCCGATTGCAGCGCGGCAGAAGCCAATCCTTCTGAGCTGTGGCCACCGAATCACAAGGGTGTCCCTATCAGTATTGTAGGGGTCACCGATCTGGATGGCGATGAAGTCAGCATTGCCGTGGACAGTATTCGGCAAGACGAACCTGTCCTCGAAGTAGGGACTGGCAGTGGTAAGACCTGTCCCGATGGGGCTGGTGTAGACACCGACACGGCGAAAGTGCGCGCGGAACGGGCAGGCAACCCCAAGGTGCCGGGAGACGGGCGCGTCTATCACATCGCCTTTACAGCGGACGATGGCATGGGCGGCACGTGTACAGGTACGGTCACCGTCTGCGTGCCTCATGACCAGCGTCCAGGCAGTACCTGTGTCGATCAAGGACCGCTCTTTGATTCGACGGTGTGTCCGTAGGTATCCTCGTACAGCGGTTGGGGATGAGCTCGAGAGGGGGCTTTTCCCCAGCTCCGTTGCAATATCAGTACGTGGGCGGAAAGACTCGTGTGTGTCGGAGGTTGTGCCGCCTTGTTTGATCGGCATCTGCTCCTGTCCTTCTTCGTCCCCCACATGGTTCTTCCTCACGAAGGATTTTCCAGAGGCTAAAAGGAAAGAATACAATGCTGAGCAAAAGTATTTGTACACTGTGGATGCTTGCTACGCTGGCTGTGCTGCTGCCGATTCCGCCAGAGGTCCAAGGAAATCAACTGACATTCACATCCGCCAGGAACGGACAATTCGACGTTTGGACGGTGGGCGTTGATGGCAACGGCGTGCCGATTGAGAATCCTATACCGATTGCAAGCGCCGGGTCGGGGTCCGAGGCGCGCGGACCCGATTGGTCCACTCTGGACAGGATCGCCTACCAATCCGGCCGCTCCGGTGCCCGGAGCATCCACCTTGTCAAGCCGGACGGCACTGGGAACGTTCGACTGACGCCGCCGCCTTCCACCGGCGGAGTATGCCCAAGCGATGCGCGCGATCCGTCCTGGTCGCATGATGGAAGATTTATCGCCTATGCCTGCCTCGTCGGTACGAGGTATGCCCTCTGGATTCACGACACCAATGGCACGCCCGACGACCCGACTGGAGACCAGGACTATTCGCTCTTTTCCCTCGCGAATGCTTCGGCCCTCCGCCCAACGTGGTCACCAGACGGCACGAAGATAGCTTTCGTTGCTGGCTCACAAATCGCCGTGGCGACGGTTCGATTAAACAAGACAAGTAACCGGCAGGAAATCTTCGGGAATGCAGTTAACCTGACCAACAACTCTTTCATCAACTTCGATCCAACATGGTCGCCTGACGGTCAGCAGATCGCGTATTCAACCACGCGCAACGGGGGGCGCGACATCTACCGCATGAGCGCGACCAACGGAGAGGACGACCCCCCGTGTACGGGCTGTCGGCTGACATCAAGAGGAGGTGACAACATCAATCCCGCGTGGTCGCCGGACGGCCGTCTGATAGCATTTGTTAGCGATCGCGCTGGCAACCGTGAGATCTATGTGATGTCCGCTGTCGCGGGAGACGCAGCCACCTCTAGCTTTGTGCGGGTCACTAACGATCCCTTCGAGGACAACGATCCTGCATGGCCTCCCGACACCGACGGCGACGGCCTCCCGGACAGGTGGGAAACCGATGGTATCGACATTGATGGGGATGGCATCATTGATCTGGAGCTATACGACGTAAACCAAGACGGCATCATCAATGCCAGCGAACGTGCCGATCCCCTACATAAGGATATCTACGTCGAAGTGGACTACATGCAAGCGGCAGATCATAACCATCGTCCCAACATACAAGCTCTAGCAGCCGTCAAAGTTGCCTTTGCGGCTGCTCCAGTAAGTAACCCGGACAATCAACCTGGAATAAGGCTTCACGTCATGGTAGACGATGCAATGCCGGAATTTACCCCTCTGCAATTTAATAATGACCCAATACAACAGACTCCAGCTGCCCACTTCGAGAACCTAAAGTCGATATTCTTTGGTACCCTAGCAGAGAAAGCCGACCCGAACAGCGCGAAGATATTGCCAGCCCGCAAACGGTTCTTCAGGTACGCCATCTTTGGACATGACCATGCACACAACATTGGCGCCAGTGGCAAAGCTGAGATTGGCGGCAACGACTTTCTCATTACTCTTCGTTACCCTAGCTACAACCAAAAGGCTAAAGATGCGGCTAAAACGTGGGGGACAACTATCTCCCAAGAATGGGCTGATTTACAAGCTGGTACCTTCATGCACGAGCTGGGCCATACTCTCGGCCTCCATCATGGCGGTAGGGATGAGATTAACTGTAAGCCTAACTATCTGAGCGTCATGAGGTATGGCCATCAATGGAATGAAGCAGGGCTTTCCTTTAACCTCCCTGACGTCGCGAACTATATCATGGTTCGCACGAATCGTCCCTTGAGCTATTCCGTTGTTCGATTGGACACCTTGAAAGAAAGCCTATTAAAAGAGAATGACGGCATAGGCGGCCCCACTGGCCTACGTACCTTGTTCGGGGTGATGGGCGACAGAACCGTAGGCCCTACCAAAGGTGCCATTGATTGGAATGGTAACAATCAGCTTGAGTCCTCTGTCAATGCTGACATCAACCACATAACTGATAAACCAGCTTGTCCTATCAGCCCAGGCCAAAGTCTAGTGGGGTACGATGATGACTGGTCAAGCCTTGATTACAATTTCCGTGACTCCCCGTATTTCGCCGATGGAGAGCATCAAAGCGCATCTAGTGTTGGTCCGGAGGAGACCGACGTCAACTATCTAGAAGGCTTTCTGGGTATGCCAGACTTCGATGGCGATGGTGTCTCTAACGTGGACGACAACTGCCCCCATATTTCCAACGTCGATCAGACTGATAGCGATAAGGACGGCGTGGGAGATGTCTGCGACAACTGTCCCGCTACCTTCAACCTGGGTCAGGACGACAGTGACGGCAACGGAGTCGGAGATGCGTGTGATACGGGGACCTCCGACGGCTGCCCGGAGGATCCAAACAAAACTGAGCCAGGCGTGTGTGGCTGTGGTGTGCCGGATACCGACAGTGACAACGATGGAGTGTCCGATTGCCACGATAACTGTCCAGCTGTGGCCAACCCCGGGCAGCAAGACAACGATGGGGATGGGGTCGGTGATGCCTGTGAAAACGAGCCCCCGGTGGCCAAATGCCAGAATGTGACGGCACCAACAGAAACGGGGACTTGCTCTGTTGCATCAGCATCGGTGAATAATGGCTCTTTTGATCCGGATGGAGACCAAATTTTCTTGGTGCAGTCGCCGGTAGGACCGTACCCTTTGGGACCCACTACAGTTACCCTGACCGTGACGGACAGTAAGGGTGCCTCTGCTTCTTGCTCCGCAACCGTTACCGTGATCGACCAAACGCCGCCGGCCATTACCTGCCCAGGCAACCAGACCGCTGAGTGTACCAGGCCAAATGGAGCCGCCGTTTCTTTCAGCCCGACCGTCGCCGACAATTGCAGCGTCGGGGTGCCAAGCTGCACCCCAGCGTCCGGTTCTACCTTCCCGATCGGATCGACGCCAATTTCGTGCAGCGCCACGGATGGATCAGAGAATTCCAGCGATTGTAGTTCTGCCGTAACGGTACAGGATACTACCGCGCCTGTTATCTCCGCTGTGGCTGCAAGCCCGAACGTCCTGTGGCCGCCGAACCACAAGATGACGCCAGTAACTGTAGCTGTATCTGCATCAGACATCTGCGATGCGGCGCCGGTCTGCGAGATCACCTCGGTGAGCAGTAACGAACCAGTCAATGGCACGGGCAACGGGGATAAAGAGCCGGACTGGCAGATCACCGGCAACCTCACGGTGAACCTCAGGGCGGAGCGTGCCGGGAGTGGGAGTGGGCGAGTGTATACGGTCACGGTCGCGTGCAGCGACGCTTCTCAGAACAGTTCAACGAAAACCACGACCGTGACCGTGCCGCACAATCAGTGAAAATTACTGATGATGAACAGCAGAGGGGAAAGGGAGAATATCTTTCACGGGTAGGTTTTGTACTGAAAGAAGAGCAGAGTCGTCATGCCCGCGAAGGCGGGAATCCAGGGATTTCAAGCAGAAGCCGGAGGTGAAGCCGCCTGGATGCCCGCCTTCGCGGGCATGACGGACTGGTAAACCAAAAGGGCGGAAAATCCACGAAAATCGCAGGCAACGAGAAAAACCTACCCTTGAAAGGAATCCCAGCCCCCACGGTGGCATTCGCTCTCATCACTTGAGGCCCGTATAAGCCAAGCACTTACAAATCCGTAGGTGGATGCCAACCCGCTGAGACCCAGTTCCGCCGAACAGTGACAGCAACCATATTGTTCAAGTTCAACGCGACCACCGTCGCTCGTCCGGTCGCGGTCCGCCCGCTAATGAACCTGCCATCCGGGCTCCAGCGAAAGTGCCGCCGCCACAGCTGGGATTGCGGATTGAATAAGCGAATGCGCCGCCCCGTCACGGGATCGGTCCCATGTGTTTGATTACTTTTGAACAGATTGCAGGCGCGGCACGCCAGCCAGAGGTTCGTCTCGTCATCCGTCCCGCCTTTCGCCCGTGGAACAATATGTTCGATTTCCAGCGTCCAGGGGACATAGGATTGATGAGTGAGACAATAGCCACAGCGGTTCGCGGCGGAGGCCCGCACTCGCGCCCGCCGTGCCTCGGGGATCAGCGCGGCCATTACGGAGTCAGGGGTTGTCGCAAGCCACGTCGGACAGCTTCTGCCAGGGCTTCCGACTGACGAATCCAGAGCCGGTTATATTCCTGCATGAGCGCTAGGAGTTCAGCCTGTTCGGGCGCGGCCAAGGGCTCCTCCCGCTGCATGGCCAACAGGTCATCCAGCCGTCGCCCTTGTCGCGGTGCCATTTGCACTTGAGTGAGCGCGAGCACCTCAGCATCCGACATGGTTGTCACGGCTGGTTCCGATTCTAGTGATTCCGGTACAGGCGTGAGGACTATTTCCAACGCATCCGTCAAGGTTTGTGGGACATCGCGTTGTGAGCGAGACGCCCATTGCTTGGCCCGTTCGTACAAGTCATCTGATAGCGTGAGTACTACTTGCATTCCCATGATGAAATCTGCTCCTGGAAGTCAAGGCAGCCTTCCACCGCTTCGCGTACATTCGTCAGCAGTTCCTCAAGAGTCTCCCCTTGTGTGGCACCCCCGTGAATCGCGGGCACTTCCGCCCAAAAGCAGCCTTCTTCCGCGGGATGAATGATGACTTTTAATTTCATATTCGTTTGTTTGTCCTGTTTGGATCACAATCTCAACATGTCTCTGATCCGTTTGTTCACCCAGAGCAAAAGAGCCTGGGAACACACGGCCCTCGCCGTTAGACCGCAGTCAGTTCGTCGCCTTGCCACGGCTGAATGCGGTCGATAGTCCGCCCCGCCGCATCTTCGGCGCACTGGACATCGTAGTGCATTTGCAGGTTCAGCCAGCTCTGCGCGTCAGTCTTGAAAAATCGCGCTAGCCGCAGCGCGATATCGGCACTGAGGCCGCGCCGCTCTCGCACGATCTCATTGATGCGGGCCGGCGTCACGCCCAGCGCACGCGCTAACGCGGTGCTCGACAGGCCCCGGGGCTTCATAAACTCCTCGCGCAGGATTTCGCCAGGATGGATGGGGGGCAGCTTCTTGCTCATAACCGTTCTCCTTTAGTGATAGTCCACAATCTCCACATCTTTTGGCCCTTGCGCCGTCCACACGAAGCAGACCCGAAACTGATCGTTGATCCGAATACTGTGTTGTCCGACGCGGTCGCCGCGCAAGGCTTCCAGTCGGTTACCCGGAGGTGCCCGCAGGAAGTCCAGCGTCGCCGCGGCATTCAACTGCACGAGCTTGCGCCGCGCCACGGCTTCAATGTTCACAAAGCGTTTTACGCGCTTCCGATTGAACAAGGCTTGCGTATCAGGGCAGGTGAAGGATTGAATCACCGCGATACCGTATAGCGCTCGACGATATGTGGAAAGTCCAGCGAGCACCTTCTGTTTGGTGTAGCGGAAGAACCGAGAACGGGCAACGTCAGACTTGAAACAACGCAGGCAACGTTCTACTCTTCCACCACCAAGGAAACGCCTATGTCACACGTCACGATTCACGAAAATTTCGAGTGGCCGTTCAAGCTCAATGTCCAGCGGACCCAGCTCACGGAAGCGCAGTTCCTGGTGCTCTGCGGGGAAAATCCCGAACTGCGCTTCGAGTTAAGCGCGCAAGGAACGTTGCTCATCCTGCCTCCTGTAGGCTCAGAAGGCGGGTGGCGGAGTGGCGAAGTCTTTTTGTCTCTTGGCACTTGGGCAAAAAAAGACCAGACGGGTCTCTCTTTTGACTCGTCCACAGGCTTCACGTTGCCCAATGGCGCGATCCGCTCTCCCGATGCGTCGTGGATACGGCGCGACCGATGGACCGCATTAAGCAAAACTCAGCGTGAGAAATTCGCGCCGCTCTGTCCCGACTTTGTCGCCGAAGTCCGCTCGCAATCCGACAAACTCCCCGACCTGCTCGATAAGATGCAAGAGTACCTCGACAACGGCGCGCGCCTCGGTTGGCTCATCGACCCGCTCGACCACCGTGCGTATATCTACCGCCCTGGGCAAGCCGTGGAAGTGCTTGAAGACCCCGCGGTGCTCACCGGAGACCCCGTACTCCCAGGATTCGTTTTCCCAATACGAGAACTGTGGGATCCCTCAACTTCGGGATAGCTCGCTTTCCACAAACACCTCACATCAAGTCATGAACCCATCAACCTCATGGACCACCACCGACATCATCGCCACGGTGCAACGCTACTGGGGCTATAGCGAGCTGCGTCCGCTACAAGAGCAGGCGATTCGCGCGGGCCTCGAACGGCGCGATTCCCTGGTCGTCCTGCCGACGGGAGGTGGCAAGTCGCTCTGCTACCAAGTGCCCGCTGAGTTAGCGCGACGCACGGACATTGTCGTCTCACCTCTGATTGCCTTGATGAAGGATCAAGTGGACGGCCTGCGCGAATGTGGGTATCCGGCGGCGGCCCTCTACAGTGGCATGTCCCCCGAAGACACGCGCAAAATCGAGGCGGAGATCGTTGCTGGTCGCTATCGCTTGGTCTTCGCAGCCCCGGAACGACTGCTGACGCCGCGGTTTCTGCACCTCATCGAGCGCCTCCCAGTCCGGGCGTTCGCGATTGATGAGGCGCACTGCATCAGTCACTGGGGCCATGACTTCCGCCCTGAATATCGTCAGCTCGCCGAACTCAAGAGTCGCTTTCCGCAGGCGAGCATCCACGCCTACACCGCCACGGCCACCGAGCGGGTGCGCACGGACATTATTGAGCAACTGCGCCTCCACGACCCGATGGTCCTGGTCGGGACCTTTGACCGCCCTAACCTCGCCTATCGCATCATTCCCCGCGTCAACGCACCCATCCAGGTCTTGGAGGTGCTGCGCCGCCACCCCAAACAGGCGGCGATTGTCTACTGTCTCAGCCGCAAGGAGAGTGAATCGCTCGCCCACGCCTTGCAAACACAGGGGATCCGGGCCGCGTTTTATCACGCGGGCATGGAAGCCGAGGACCGCCGCCGCACGCAAGATGCGTTCGCCAGCGAGCATATTGATGTCGTCGTGGCCACGGTGGCTTTTGGCATGGGCATCGACCGCAGCGACGTGCGTTGCGTCATTCATGCCTCCATGCCCAAGTCCGTCGAACACTATCAACAAGAGACCGGGCGGGCTGGACGCGATGGACTCCCGGCGGAGTGTGTCTTGTTGTATTCCGCCGCTGACTTCTTGCGCTGGGAATCGTTGATGGAAAAGAGCGCGGCGGAGGCGAATGCCGTCGAGGACATTATGACGGCGGCGCGTGAGCTGCTCAGCCATATCCGTCGGTTATGCACCGGCGTACACTGTCGCCATCGGCAGTTGTCCGAGTATTTTGGCCAGGCGTATGAGAAACCCACCTGTGAAGCCTGCGATGTGTGCTTGCAGGAAGTGGAGGGGCTCGCGGATGCGACGGTGACCGCGCAAAAAATTCTCTCGTGCGTCGCACGCACCGGCAGTCGCTTCGGCGTCGAGTATATCGTGGATGTCCTGCTGGGCGCGCAGACAGAACGGGTGCGCAACTGGGGACACGACAAACTCAGCACCTACGGCCTGATGAAGGGCACCAACCGCAAGTCGCTCACGAACATGCTTTACCAACTGCTGGATGATGGGCTGCTGGACCGCACGACCGACGAGCATCCGGTCCTGCGCCTGAACGACGCCTCATGGGCGGTGCTGCGTGGCCAGCGCCAGGTGCAGTTGCGCAAACCCAAGGAGGAGGTGCAGGTCACCCGGTTCGATAAGGAATCGTGGGAGGGTGTGGACCGGGGGCTATTCGAGAGCCTGCGTGAGGTCCGCCACCAGATCGCGACGGAACGCAACGTGCCGCCGTTCGTGATCTTCAGCGATGACACCCTGCGGGACATGACGCGAGTCCGACCGGGGTCCCCGGCGTCGCTGCTCAATGTCCGTGGGGTTGGGGACCGGAAGCTCGCCGACCTAGGGGCGCGGTTTCTGGAACATATCACCACCTACTGCCGCGCGCACAACTTGTCATTGGACGCCGTCAGCGGGAGCCGCCCCCGGCTCCCCTCCAGCGGCGCGCGCAATGAGACGAAAGAGACGGCCTTCACCTTGTTCGCGAAGGGCACCAGTGTGGAGCAAGTGGCTGCGACCACCGGCCGGGCACTGAGCACCACCTGGGGGTACCTGGATGAATTCATCGCACTGCACCGCCCGACGCGAGTCGAGAGTTGGGTTGACGCGCAAACGTACGACAAGGTGGCCGCGGCGGTACAAGAAGTCGGAACCGCATACCTCAAACCCATCTTCGAGCATTTGGAGGGTAAGGTACCCTACGAGCAGATTCGTGTGGTGATAGCGCACCGCAAGGCAACCAGTGAGGCGTTGGCTTCCAAGCAATAAGGGTTTTCAGGAACAACACGTGGCCTCCACACAGAACAAGCTGGAGGCTTGTCAGCCATTAGCCGGTGGTTGAGCGTAGCGATACCACCGGATCGGAGATCGGAGGTCGGAGAAAAAAGAATAATGCACCCCGGCCGGGGTGCCAGGATTTCGGGAACAACATAATGGCCTCCACATATCTCAGCCTCCATTACCATCTCGTGTTCAGCACCAAAGACCGTGCGCCTATCATCGCTTCGCCATGGCGCTTGCGCCTTCACGATTACATCGGCGGCACCATCCGTGGCCTCGGAGGATTTCCCGAGGGGGTCGGCGGGGTGGCGGACCATGTGCATCTGCTTATGGGGCTGAAGGCGACCCATTGTCTGGCTGATGTGATGCGTGAGATCAAGAAAGCCTCCTCAATCTGGGTGCATAAGGAAATCGGTAATCAGACGTTCGCGTGGCAAGAAGGTTACGCGGCGTTTACGGTGAGCGCGACAGCGAAGGCGGCGGTGCGCAAGTATATCGCCGGGCAAGAGGAACATCATCGGGCCAAATCGTTTCGTGAAGAGTTGATCGCGGTGTTGGGAAAGTTGGGAAAGGCCGGAATCGAATATGATCCGCAATACCTGGATTGAATGGCACCCCTCCAGTAGCCGGTGGTGTCGCTCCGCTCAACCACCGGCTACCGGCTGGAAACCCTCCGGGTTTTATCAGCGCAAATCCCCTAAAGGACAAACCCCATGCAAGAACAACAGTTAATCGAATCCATTAGCATCATCCCGCCGCCAACGCAGGATGAACTGCCGAGTGATGATGGAGAACCCATGGAAACCGCGCGCCACCGCCAACAAATGTTTTTACTCCTGGAAACTTTTCAACACTGGCTGGACCAGCGGCCTGATGGGTACGCGGGCGGCAACATGTTTCTGTACTTCAGCTTGGCGCAAGTACGTCATCAGGATTTTCGTGGCCCTGACTTCTTCGCCGTGCTCGACGTCCCGAAGCGAGAGCGCAAGAGCTGGGTGGTATGGGAGGAAGGCAAAGGGCCGGATGTGATTATTGAGTTGCTCTCGGACACCACGGCCACGCATGACAAGACCATCAAGAAGGATCTCTACCAGAACCAGCTCCGGGTTGCCGAGTATTTTTGGTTCGATCCATTTGATCCCGGTGATTGGGCGGGGTTCGGATTACACCAAGGGGTGTACGTCCCAATGCCACCAGACCAGCGGGGTCGGTTACTCAGTCAGCGTCTCAAACTGGCCTTGGTGCGCTGGCATGGGTTCTATGAAGGGGTCGAAGCAACATGGCTGCGGTGGGCGACGCTAGAGGGGGAACTGTTACCGACTCGGAGTGAGCAAGTAGAAGCGGCGCAGCAACATGCGAAGGCGGTGGCGCAACGCGCGGAAACTGCTGAACAACGGGCGGCTGCCGCGGAGGCGGAAGTCGCGCGGCTGCGGGCGTTGCTCGCGGGTAGTAACAGTTAAGCGTATCCCCTTTCCCATTCATGTAGAGACGCCCCGCTGGGGCGTCTCTCTCCTGGTACAACTGTCCAATAGTGCTCCGTCAATAATCGCGGAGACGCCCCAGCGGGGCGTCTCTACAAAGGAATCCAAGGAGAAATACTCGTGACCGGACTCGCAGGCGTAAAAATTCTAGAACTGGGCACCATGGTGTCCGCCGCATACGCGACCAAACTCATGGCCGACCTGGGCGCGGATGTCCTCAAAGTCGAAGAGCCCAGTGGTGACCCGGCGCGGCTGCGCGGTCCGTTTCCTGGTGGCAGGGTCGATCCCGAGCAGAGTGGTCTCTTTCTCGCCCTCAACACCAACAAACGTGGAGTGACGCTGGACCTCGGTCGGCAACGCGACGAACTGCTCCGTCTCGTGGAGTGGGCCGACATCCTGGTCCACAACTACTCGCCGCGCGACATGGCCGCGCGCGGGATCGACTACCCGACCTTTTGTGACATCAACCCCCGGCTGGTCATGTGCTCAATCACCCCGTTTGGCTTGACCGGCCCCCATAAAGATTACGTTGCCCATGACCTGACGCTCTCACATGCCGGGGGGTGGGCGTGGTTGAGTCCAGGCGCGTTGGACAATGCGGACCTCCCCCCGCTCAAGGCGTTTGGGCAGCAATGTGGATTCCAAGGTGGGCTCGCGGCGGCGACCGCCACCCTCGGCGCGTACTACCGCGCGTTGCACACCGGCACCGGCGAACATATCGATCTCTCCGTCCAATCCTTCATCGCCTCGTTTCTTGAGCAGGCGGTGGTGTACTACAGCTACTTGGGTCGCGTCGCCTCACGCTTGGGGCAGCGGTACATGTACCCGTGGGGCATGTACGAATGCCAAGATGGGCTCATCTTCCTTGTGGTCGCCGAGGAGGACCAGTGGGAACGGTTAGTCGAACTCATGAACACGCCGGAGTGGACCACGTGGGAGATTTTCGCGGACCGCGCCGGGCGTATCAAGAATCAAGACGCGCTCAAAATCTACGTGGAAGAATGGACCCGCCAGTGGAAAGTCGAGGACCTCTTTCATGCCGGTCAGGCCCGGCGGCTCTGTTTCGCGCCGGTGCTCACCATGTCCGGACTCGCGCGCCAAGAACAATTACTCACCCGTGATTTCTTTGCCGAGGTCTCACACCCCCGCGCGGGACAATTGACCCACCTCGGCCAGCCGTATCTGTTGCATGAGCCGTGGTGGCAAATACGCCGGCCCGCGCCATTGCTCGGTGAACACAACGAAGAAGTGAAAAATGAGACTGGAGACTGGAGACTGGAGACTGGTGCTCAGAAGCAAGGCATGAAGAATGAGACTGGAGACTGGAGACTGGAGACTGGTGCTCTCGGGCAAGGGGCGGGAACTGGGAAACCAACCCCCTTCCAACAAGTCTCCAGCCTCAAGTCTCAAGCCTCACCCTTGCCCTCCCAACAAGTTTCAGGTTCCCAGCCCCTAACCCCTAACCCCCAGCCCCTAACCCCCAGCCCCCTCCCCCTCCAAGGCGTGCGCGTCGCCGACTTCTCCTGGGTGTGGGCGGGACCGTACTGCACCATGCACCTGGCCCATCTCGGCGCGGAGGTCATTAAGATCGAATCACGTGCCCGTCTCGACCTCATGCGCCGCCTGCCAATCGCGCCGCGCGGAGTCAAACCGGGGGTCGATACTTCTGGCCCGTTCAACCAGTGGAACCAGGGGAAAAAGAGCCTCCAGGTGAACCTGGAAAAAGCCGAGGGCAAAGCACTGGTCAAGGCACTCATTCAGCAGTGTGACGTGGTGATTGAGAACTTCGCGACCGGAGTGATGGATGAATTGGGGCTGAGCTACGACGAACTCAAGAAACTCAAACCTGACCTGATTATGGTGTCGATCTCCGGCTATGGCCACACCGGCCCGAATAAAAACTACATGGGCTACGGTCCGGCGATCCCAGCACTGACCGGGCTCTCGATGTTGTCGGGGTATCCAGACGGTCCACCGCAAGAGCTGGGGGTGTCCATTGGGGATCCCAACGCGGGCATCACCGCGGCGGGCGCGATCTGCGCCGCGCTGGCCGCGCGCAAACGCACCGGACACGGCCAATATATTGATGTCTCGCTCTGGGGCGCGGCGGCGGTGTTGGCGGTGGAAGGGTGGATGGACTACGCCATGAACGGCACCGAACCCCCACGCCAGGGCAACCGCGATACCTGGATGTCTCCCCATAACTGCTTTCGCTGTCTCGGCGAGGATACGTGGGTGACGATTGCCTGCGGAACGGAGGAGGAGTGGCAGGCCCTGTGTCGTGTGATGGGCCACGAAGATATGATCGACGACCCGCGCTTTCGCACCATGAGTGACCGCAAAGCGCACGAGGATACGTTGGAACAGCTCATCACCACCTGGACCACGCAGCGTGACCGCTGGGAGATCACACGGAGTCTGCAAGCGGTCAGGGTCGCCGCGTTCCCCTCGATGAGCAGCAAGGACCTCGTCGAGGACGCGCATCTCAACGAGCGCGGATTTTTCGCGCGCCTCCCCCATCCGAGAGTCGGCACCCAAACCCACACCGGGATTCCGTGGATTCTGACGAACTCGCCCAATGGCGTCCGCTCTCCCGCGCCTTTACTCGGTCAGCATACGGACGCAGTGCTGCGTGACGTGTTGGGGTATGCGGATGAGGACATCGCTCGGCTGCGGGAGCAGCAGGTGTTGTACTAATCCGAATCGAGGCATTGAGTCATTGGGTCATTAGGTCATTGAGAAACAGGGCGAACGCCATAGTTTAACTCTTCAATCGCCCGATGACTCAATCGCTCAACGACTCAATTCTTCACTTTTTTCCAGCGGGGCAGGCGCTTCTCTAAAAAGGCGGTCACCCCTTCGACAAAGTCCGGCTCGGTCGCCATCCGTTCCAATTGCTCCGTGGCATCGACAATGGCGGCACGCACGTCGCGATGCAGGTCCGCGTATATCTGCCGTTTCGTCGTTCGCAGTGATCCCGGAGAAACGGTCGAAATCATCTTGTGAACATAGTTGTAGGTGTAGGGCATCAACTCGTCCGGCGGGAGCACCGCGTTGACCAACCCCATTGTCAGGGCTTCTTCCGCGAGCACCACACGACTTGAGAGCAACAGATCGTTGGCGCGGGTCAATCCGATCATCCGTGGCAGTATCCAGGACAGTCCGTACTCAGGAGGGAGGTTCAGCTTGCCGTGGGAGGTAGTCAATTTCGCGCCAGTGACGGCGAATCGCAGATCCGCGTAACACGCGAGGACCAGGCCACCACCAGCAGCCGCCCCGTTGATCGCGGCGATCACTGGTTTCGTCAAGCCAAAGTGATACGCGTAATCGGCATCAAACTCAGGACGTACACCAAAGCCAGGCTTCGCCAGTTCATCGGGCGTTCCGGGATCGTACCGGCCTTTGGCGACATGTCCTTCCAGCGCGCGCGAATCCGCCCCGGCGCAAAAGACGTTTCCGGCTCCAGTAATCACAATCGCGCGGACTGCGGGATCATGCTCCGCCTGAGCCAAGAGCCAGCGATACTCCGTGTGCATGCGCCCTGTCCACGCGTTCATCCGGGGACGGTTCAAGGTAATAGTGGCAATCTCATCAGCAACGACATAGTGGGTGACTTTGAGTTCCATATCCAGCGGATGCTATGTCGCCAGCACAATGAGGGCAAGAGCGTATGGAGTCGCGAGCACTGCGAGATTTATGACGCACCAATGCCTTCTCCAGAACCTTTCCCGAACTATCAGGATTTTCCTGACACGACTTTCAGCCATATCCCTACACGTTTCATTGGCTCCTCTGTTTCTTTTCAGATACAGGAAGACCCGGCTGGGAGAGGATACTTTGAGGAGGAGCTTGTAAACACGCCGGGATGGTCAAACTTGCTGTCCCATTGTCAGGGACAGACACAAACTCAGAGGAGCGGATCTATGAGCCGACGACTGGTAAGATTGTCTACTTTTTTATTATTCACTTGTGCCTTCACTTTTGGTGTGGTTCACAGCGCGCGGGCAGGGGTGAACGATTTGCAGGGCAAGGAGTGGCGCGGGCTGAGTGAAACGAATGGGATCACCTGGAGCCAAGTGGCGCAGTTATGTCCTCAAGATGGCGTCTCCCCTTGTGAAGGCGCGATCAATGGCCGGAACCTCACTGGCTGGGTGTGGGCAACGGAAGCTCAGGTGCTCGAATTATTTGGTGACTATGCGCCGGACATATTGACCAGTCCGACGTTGAGCGTGGGTGGACCGGAATACGTCGTTCCGGCGACGGAATTTCAGGACACCTTTGGTTTTACGCAGCACTTAAAATGGTGCACCACCTACCAAGGATGTGTGAACTTCAAATTTGCTGGAGGATGGACCGCCACCACCGATGGTTCTGGGGTTGCGAGTGGGGCCGATGTCAGCATTGATTTCGAGAGCTTCTTCGGAGCCACCGCGGGGTTCAGAATCGACAAGCCCAATCCCGGCGAGCAATTGGCTCGTGGCGTCTTTCTGTGGCGGCCCACGGGGCTCGACACCGGTGCGGTTCATGCCAATGACGATGTGGGCCAGTCGCCGGCTCCGTTAGACGGTGTGGTAGTCAACGTGCTCGCCAACGACTGGATCGGTGGCACCCGTCCAACGCCGGAGACCGTCGTCCTCAGCCAACTGACGGCCCCCCCTGCGGGCATCTCCTTCAACGAGGACGGCTCCGTTACTGTGGCTCCAGGCACACCAAGTGGCACGTATACGTTCAGCTATCAGATATGCGCGGTCGCTGATGATACCAATTGCGATGACGCCACGGTCACAATCACCGCGCAATACTACGCTATCCCGATCAGCGCCGTCGACGATCAGGGTTCCGTGTCGTTTGGCATTGGCGGTACGCCCGTCGCCAACGTCCTCGCTAACGACACGCTCGGTGGCCTCCCCGCGACGACGACGGTTGTCAGTTTGACGACCCTCTCGTCAACACACGCTGGCATCACGCTCAACGCCAATGGCGCCGTCAACGTCGCCCCCGGAACGCCAAGCGCCGAGCACGAGCTTGTCTATCAGATTTGCGAACGCGCGAATCCGATCAACTGTTCGCAGGCCTTTGTCACCTTGACGCCTTACCTCATCGACGCGGTGTACGACAACTGGCGGCTCTCGTCAAAGACAGGGGCCACCTCACCGAGCGTATTGGCCAACGACTGGGTCAACGGCGCGCGCGCCACGACGGCGCAAGTCAAGATCTCGCTATTGAGCGCGCTCATTAAAGGCGTCACGTTCAATCTGTCCACTGGCGTCTTCACCATCGCGCCGAAGACTGCGTCCGGCACATACGCGATCGTCTATCGTATTTGCGAAATCAGGAGCCCTGGGAATTGCGATAGCGCAACCGCGACCCTCAACCTCAGCGGCAAGACCAGTGATGATTAGCGCCGGATAAGCCGCGTCACCACAACCACACAGCCGGTTGCGGTTCCTCGCAACCGGCGGAGCACGAGGTCGTCGGTATTCCCGACGACCTCTTTGCATTTTGGGGGCCCCTCGTCTTGCCGCCAGATGTGCGGGCCATGCGGCCGCACGCGCTCCTCCCGTTGAGGATCGCTCCCGCAATAGAGACCCAGACAATTTCTTGGTACATAGAATACGCAGGGTGTCACGTGGAAAAGACCCCGAGCGGGCAAAAGTCCGCTCGGGAGATGCCATCCGCAAACTAAGGAGTCCGACATGTCACACACGTTGCTTTTTCGACGGTTGCTTCTCGCGCTGCAGCGCGCGCGACGCGAGCACCTACAAGCAGAAGGCAAGCCGGCCCCTGTCGCCAAAGAGCAGGTGGGCTGGAGCCGGAGACGATTACTGAAAACCGTGGCCCTCGCGGGGGCCACCGGCGTGGTGTCAAGCGTCTGGCCATTCCCCGTGCGGGCCGCGACCAGTTTGGGAGCGAATGCCCGCGTGGCCATCGTGGGTGGCGGTCTCGCCGGGCTCAATGCCGCCTATCAGCTCAAAAAGGCTGGCATCCGGGCCACGGTCTACGAAGCGCTGCCTCGGGTTGGAGGGCGAATTTTCTCTACCTCTGGCACAATCGGTGAGGGAGTGGTCACCGATCTCGGCGCTGAACTCATTAATAGTGACCACGAGGAGATGCTCCAACTTGTCGAAGACTTCAACCTCGAACTCTTTGACCGTATCAAGGACGCGCAGCGGTTCCCATTTCCCGAGACCGGATATTTCTTCGATGGCACGGCCCGCGACGAAGCTGAGGTCGCGACGGACTTGCTGCCTCTCGCCGCCCAGATCGCCAGTGACAGCGAGCGACTCGATGCGGACTTCCCTAGCGTCGCCCGTGAACTCGACCAGCTTTCGGTCAAAGACTATCTCGATCGTCATGCGGGGGTGATCCACAAAGCCTATATTCGCACGCTGATTGAGAACTCCATTCGCACCGAGTACGGCGTCGAACCCAAGAACTCCTCGGCCTTACAACTGATCTTTAATCTCCCCACCGTCGATGGACAGGCCGTCGAGGTGCTGGGAAACAGTGATGAAGTGTTCGTGGTCAAGGGAGGCACGAGCAAGATCATCGAAGGGCTCACGCGGCAGCTTGATGGACAAATCCAGATGCGGATGGAATTGCTCCGGCTCAATGCGCAAGAAGAGACCTTTCGCCTCCACTTTGCCTCGGGGGAGACCGTGGTCGCCGACATGGTGCTACTCACGATTCCTTTCCCGGTGCTCCGGCGGGTGAAGCTTGATGTCCCTCTGCCCGACCAGCTCCGGCAGTTCATTCACAAAGGCAGCCTTGGTCGTAATGAGAAGGTGATCGCCGGCTTTCGCACGCGCGCCTGGCGGCATCCCCAAGGATTCGCCGTCGCGGCTTGGACGGATCTCGGCTACGCGGAAGTGTGGGATGCCACCCAGCGACAACCCGAACGAACGGACGGGGCCTTAACCTACTATCTCGGTGGCCGTGAGGTGGCCGTGTTGGAAAAAGGCGGCGCACGGTCGGTCGGTCGCACCTTTGTCCAGCGCCTTGAGAAGCTCATCCCAGGAGTCGCGGCGGCCTCCACCGACACATTTCTGCGGACGAATTGGGGCAAGAGCCGGTTCTCGCGCGGGGCGTATGCGAATTTCAAACCGGGGCAACTCACCCAGTTCGGCGGGTTCCAGTGGATTGACGCCGAAGACGCCACGGAACGTCAGGAAGTCCACGTTTGGAATCTCGTCTTCGCGGGAGAGCATCTGAGTAACGCGTTCTACGGCTTTATGAATGGCGCGGCGGAGACCGGTCGCCTGGCCGCCGACTTCGTGGTGCGCCGCCTCACGACCGGTAGCTAGGGCAACCTCACGATCATTGTGTCTGTCACTGCGCACCTGGCGCCCCCGTCATAAGAAAGAACACGCCATGACCACCACTCCCCCTGCTCCACCATTCATCAGTGAAAGACAAGAGGCGCACGCGCCGCGGGCACGCTTACCGTTCTTCGTCCACAAGGAAGCCAGCGGCTCCCACGCGCGCGCAGCGACCATGCAGACGCTTCATGGTGAAGTGCACACGCCGATCTTCATGCCGGTCGGCACACAGGCCACCGTGAAAGCCCAAACGATTGACACGCTCAAAGCCACGGGCACGCGCGTGCTGCTCGCGAATACGTACCACCTGCTGCTGCGTCCTGGGCCGGAAGTCTTTCAGCGGTTCGGCGGCATCCACCGCTTCATGCACTGGGACGGTCCGGTACTGACCGACTCCGGCGGCTTTCAGATTTTTTCGCTGCTCCATTCTCGGACCATGAACGAAGACGGGGCCTGTTTCCAAAGTTATGTCGATGGCACCGCGCACCTGCTCTCGCCGGAGTCGAGCATCGCCATGCAGCGCACCATCGGAGGCGACATCATCATGGCGCTCGACCAGTGCATCCCCTCCACCGCCACTTACACGGACGCTGAGGAGGCCATGTTGCTCACGCACCGGTGGGCGGAACGCTCCCTGCAAGCCAGAGGCGACTCGCCCCAAGCGCTGTTTGGCATCGTGCAAGGGGCCTGTCATCCGGAACTGCGGAAGCAGAGCGCCACGTTTTTACGCGAGCTACCCTTTGACGGTCTCGCCATTGGTGGCCTCGCCGTCGGCGAAACCCATCGTGAGCGGTACGACATGACCGCGCTGGTCACAGGCTATCTGCCCACGACACTTCCACGGTACCTCATGGGCGTGGGCACCCCCATCGACATCCTGGAGAGCGTGCATCGTGGGGTCGATATGTTCGACTGCATCATGCCCACGCAATTGGCCCAACGCGGGGTGGTCTTCACCTCACACGGCAAGCTGAAGCTGCATCGCGCGGTCTATAAATTCGCCGAAGAGCCGCTGGATGCACAGTGCGCGTGTCAGACCTGCCGCCACTACTCGCGCGCGTACCTCCATCATCTCATCAAAGCCAGTGAAGCCTTGGGGTGGCACCTGCTGGGTCAGCACAATCTGGCGTTCTATCATCGGTTGATGCGCGAGATGCGGGACAGCATTCTGCGCGATGACTTCCTGGCCTACTACGAGAAGCACCGCGTTGAGCTGGTGCGCACCGATGAAGAGCATCCTGGCCACCCACCGAAAAAGCCCGCACCCACCCGCCCTGAGCGGTTGGGCGATTACGAAATTCATCGCCCCGTGCACGGCTTTGCGAGCATTCGCCAAATCAGCTCCGGCGAAGTAATGCACTCGGTGATCGCGCCAGAGGACGAAGCCCAGAAGCTCTACGTCGAGCAGTCGTGCCTGGCCGCACGGCTCCTCACACCACCGACTCTCGGCGACGACGAGCTTGTGATCTGGGACGTGGGACTGGGCGCGGCGTTCAACGCTATGGCCGCCATTCACTGCTTTGAAAAATGTTATGCGGCAAGAGGGGAAACCGCGCCACGCCGGTTGCGCCTGGTGAGCATCGAACGGGACCTTGATCCGCTCCTGCTCGCCGCGAAACAGCCTGGCCCGTTCACGCATCTTCGGCACGGCGCCCCGTTCAAACTGCTGGAAACCGGCAAGTGGGAACACGCTTCCGGCCTGCTCCACTGGGAATTACTCAAGGAAGACTTCCGTGATTGCCTCGAAACGGCGAGCATTCCTGATCTGATTTTCTACGACTTGTTCTCGGCCAATAGCCACGCCGCGTTGTGGACCGTCGAAATTTTCACGCGCATTTTTCAGCACTGCGCGACGAAATCCGTCGAACTCTACACCTACTCCGCGTCCACCGCCGTGCGCGTGGCTCTGTTGGCTGCGGGATTTTTTGTCGCGGAGGGCATGGGGTCAGGGCCGAAATCGGCCACCACCCTCGCGTTCACACGCGCGACCGGGGCCGAAGAGCATCCGCTCTCGCCGCGACTGTTAGACCAGCACTGGCTCGCGCGGTGGCGTCGCAGTCATGTGCAATTCCCAGCGACTTTGCCCATTGCCGAGCACGCGCATTTCGCGCAGCTTATCGAGAACCATCCGCAGTTTACGGAGTGCCGCTGACTTCCTGCCCCGGGTTGGGACAAAAGCATGAAGTTAGTGGGGGGCCAAAGTTCCCTCTCCCGGCTGGGAGAGGGTGAGGGGGGATTGAGTGAATATTCCGTTACTTCATGCAGATCGCGTTCAGCTTATTGCCGTCCAGATCGCGAAAATATCCAACGTAGGGTCCCTTATCTCCCCCGCGCCGACCTGGGGCCCCTTCGTCAGTGCCACCCAGTTCTATCGCCTTTTTGTAAATGGCATCGACTTTCGCCGGGCTGTCCGCGCCAAACGCGACCATGACGCCGTTACCGACGCTGGCAGCCTTGCCATCAAACGGCGTGGACACCGCGAGATTCGGAGCACCGGGTTTTCCCCAGAGTTTAATTCTGCCAGCATCCATCACGACCTTGATCGCCGGATCGATTTCAGCGAACAGCGCGTTATAAAACTTCGTCGCCCGTTCCATGTTACTGGTCCCAATCGTTACGTATGCAATCATCGTCAATCTCCTTTCTTTCTTCCATGACTAAACTATTCCTTGCCCTACCAGAGCGCACGAAAAGAGGCAACCGCCGCTCTCCGCGCTGACTCTGCTCTATGCCGCATAATGCAATCGCAGCCCTGGACGCGGCCAGTCTATCGCCACCAGTTTGCCGGTGCCTGACAACGTCGCATACGCTGTCCGCATGTCCTTGCCGCCAAAACAGACATTTGTCGTCAACGGATCAGGCAGTGCGACATGGTCGATCTTCTTACCATCCGGAGAAATCGCGGTGATGCCCCCGTTAATAATCGTCGCCACACAGACATAACCTTCGCTATCGACCGCTAGCGAATCCAGCAGTTGGTAGCCTGGCAACCCGGTCAGTAATGAAGCTCCACCGGGCCCTTGTAACAACGGGCCTCCAACTCCCTTCTTCTGTCCCAGTTGTCCCGGACCAAGCACGTCCCATTCCCACACACGAGCGGTCATCGTTTCGGCGACGTAGAGTTTTTTATCACCAGGGGCGAGGCCAATCCCGTTGGGGCCGTTCATCGGAAACACAACCTCTTTCACTATTGACCCATCGGTCTTGGCGTAAAAAATGCCGGTCCGGTCCTGCGAACGTTCATACACTTTGCCAAAGTCAGTAAACCAGAAGCCGCCATTGCCATCGAAGACAATGTCATTCGGCCCTTTGAGCGCGTGCCCATCACACTGGGTATAGAGCGTCTCGACTTTGCCAGTCGAGAGATTCGCGCGCTGGATACTCCCACGCGTGTAGCTATGCGGAGTATGACCGGGGACGGTGAGTCCGTCGATTTCCATCCAATCAAACCCGCCATCATTGCAAATATACACCATGCCATCGGGACCCAGTGCGGCACCGTTGGGTCCGCCGCCGGTCTCGGCGACAACCTGAAGCGTGCCATCCGGCTTCACCCGTGTGAGCGTGCCGCGCTTAATCTCCACCACCAACACACTGCCATCATCCATGGCAATGGGACCTTCTGGAAACTGTAGTCCTGAAGCAATTTCGCGAATCTGCGCCATCGTGTCTCTCCTTATTCCCCCAAGTACGGGGTGCCGCTCTTGGTGACAGAAATTGCGTGGGGGGACAAGAGCGGTGGACCAAAGTTGTAGGCCGGGATGAGGCCCCAGGCCGTTCCCGGCGTTCGCGGCTGCTGCCGGTCATTTTCCGCCTCATCGCAATGACCTCGCTCTCGTCGGAGGCGTAAGCCGGGATAAGGCCATAGGCCGTTCCCGGCGCGGGCATACAGGCCGGAAACGCTCCGCTTATTCCGGCCTACCTTCTCTTACCAAACTCGGACCTCAAAATTTATTAGCGCTACTTGTTCCGCGGATGCGCCTCGTTATAGTCTCGAATCGCCTTCAGAACAGCGCCACTTGAACGCGCCATGAGGTCCACCTGGTTCGCTTGGACGCGGTCCGCCGACACCTGTAACGGGCGGATGAGTCCTTGCGTGTGTGGCATGACGTAACGCGCCAACATCTCGTAGCTGCGCAACGCCAAGTCGCGCGGGACCCAATCGTGCGCGAAGCAGAGCAGCGTGCCGAAGCCGCCAGAGAGTTTCTGTAACCGCTCGATCTTATCCAGTGCATCCTCCGGCGTGCCGAAAATCCCGCCGCCGTGCTCATCAAGCACGCGCGCCGCCGTGTAGCCGTCATCAAAAGGCTTACGTTTCGGGGTGCCAAGAATCCCCACAATGTAATCGTTCTGCCACTGTTTCAAGCCATCTCCGACTTCACGCCAGGCTTGTTCTTTCGAGGTGGACAAGTGGATCGGCATGACAATGCGCCAGCTCGCACGGTCAAGATGTTGCCCATGCTCACGCGCGGAGGTCTCGCCAAATCCCCACTGCGTCGGTAGCGCCGTCAACCCTTCTTCAAGATACGACGCAAGCGAGAGCACCCCTACCCCATATTTGCCAGCGGTCAACATTCCTGATGGTGAGATCGTCGAGGCCACGGCGACCGGGATGCGTTCCTGAAGCGGGCGAATTTGCAAAGCCGCCTCACGCAATGTGAACCAGTCGCTTTCGATGCTGACCGGCTCTTGGTCATTGAACAATCGCAACACCGCGCCCAACCCTTCGTCCATGCGTTGCCGTTGGACCATTGGATCGATGCCGAGCATGACCGCATCCGAGGGTAACGCGCCTGGCCCGACGCCGAGCATCGCGCGCCCGTAGCTCAGATGATCGAGGTGCACCATGCGCTGCGCGATATGGAATGGGTGATGATAGGGAACGGAGATCACCCCAGTGCCAAGCCGGATACGGTGGGTACGCTCGGCGGCGGCGACCAGGAACATTTCCGGCGAGCCAATCGTCTCCCAGCCAGCGGAATGATGTTCGCCGACCCAGAATTCGTCGTATTGCAGTTTGTCCGCCCACGCCGCGAGTTCGAGGTCGCGTTGAAATTGCAGAGTGGGATGTTCGCCAATGGGATGATGCGGAGCGAGAAAGACGCCAAAGCCAAGTCGTTGTGACATAAGGTAACTCCATTTTTTGTAATGCTGTTGGGGTGGAGGGCAAACCCTAGCAAAAGCCCGGGAAAGGAGCCAGGGGACGCGGGAACGTAACCGCCCGCCTCTTTTTCTTTCCCCGAAATATGGCAAGGTAAGAGCCGTCCTCACCGAAAACAAAGGAGCACGTATGACCACCCAGTATGCGACACCCGCCGAACACGACATTGTTACCGCCGCGCAAGCCTTGGCTCCACTGATTCAGGAGCACCGCGACACCATGGAGTCGCAACGACGGCTCCCAGCCCCGGTCGTCGATGCCCTCAGAACCTTGGGCGCGTTCCGCTTGGCGGTCCCACGCGCCTATGGCGGGCTCGAACTCGATCCCATGACGCAAACCCGCGTGGTCGAGGAACTCTCACGCATCGACGGCTCGGTAGGCTGGTGCTCAATGATCTCGTCGGCGGGCAGTTTCGCCGGCGCGTTCCTCGCCCCGGAGGTCGCGCAACGGCTGTGTGGTCATGTCGGGTTTTCTCTGGCTGGCCAAGTCGTGCCGGTCGGACGCGCGGAAGTGGGGGATGGTGGGTATCGTGTCACTGGTCGTTACCGGTTCGGCAGTGGCTGTCAGCATGCCTCGCTCCTCGTCGGTGGCTGCGTCGTCTTCGAGAACGGACAACCACGCCTGCTCCCCAACGGTCAGCCGGAGACGCGGGTGATGACCTTCCCGCCCGCCGCCTGCAAGATTCTCGACACGTGGAATACCACTGGCCTCCTTGGCACCGGCAGCCACGATTTCGAGGTCACGGATGTTTTCGTCCCGTTCATCGAGAGCTGGAGTTTCGCGGAGCGCCCACCCTACTCCGGGACGCTCTATCGGTTTCCGCCACTCTTTCTCGTGACTCACGCCGGAGTACCATTGGGGCTCGCCCGCGCGGGCATTGATGCCGTGATCGAATTGGCCAATCACAAGGAACTCGCGCCCGACCCACACAAGCTGTTCGGTTCTCGTCTCTTGCGTGAGGAGTCGCGTGTGCATGAGGCCATCGCCGTGGCCGAAGGCGCGCTGGCCGCGGTACGGAGCTTCACCTATTCCAGTTTGACGGAACTATGGGACATGCTGAATCGTAAGGAGAAGCTGTCGCCTCGGCAGCGCGCGCTCTATCGCATCATGTTGATCGACACGCACCGCGTCGCCAAGGAGGTCATTACTTCGATGTATGACTTGGCGGCGACCAGCGCGATCTATCGCAGCCACCCGCTTGACCGGATCATGCGAGACATCGTGACCGCGTGCCAGCATGGCATTGTGCACCCCAAGATGTATCGGCCAGCCGGGCGGCTGCTGCTGGGGTTGGAGGCGGGGGACCCGTTGTTCTAGCTCGCGCGCCGGAGCAGCGGAATCTCTTCCAGGTACCGCAGGGGAATGCCGAGTTGGTCGGACAAGAGCGTCAGCACGCGCAGGGTAATCCCGAACACGGTACCCTGCGGCAGACGGATCGCCGGGTAGACCAGGACATCGCCTCGGTCGCCTAACACCAGGTGATCGAGATTTTGCGCGCTCCACAACTCCGAGACCGGGGTCCAGAACGCGGACGCGACTTCTGGACTGCACTGTAACGGCGGGGGTGGTCCGGTGAGATGACAGACAAACGAATCAAGCAGTAGCAGCTTTTCTTTCCCAGCCAGTCGAATGCGGAGCTGCGGCAACCGCACCAACTCCGCCTCCTCACCAATGGTGACGCCGACTTCCTCGTGCACTTCGCGGCGCACGGTTTCCAGCGCGGTCTCATCGCCCGAACGCGACCCGCCAGGGAAGGCGATATGCTCGGACCACGGATCACCATCCCACCGCGCGCGGCGGATGAAACAGATATGCGGAGTGGGATCAGCTTCCGCGACAAGGACACAGACCGAAGCATGACGAGGGGCGCTGGAGAGTGGACCGTCATGCGACGTACTTCCTTCCAGCGCCGCTCGGAGCACTTGGAAACTTTTCATCTAGATTTCCCCATCATTCACACCGAAAGCGGAAGTCTGGAATCGCATTGGGAATCCCCCTCACCCTAGCCCTCTCCCAGCCGGGCAATGGCGTTAAGTTAAGCAACCGTGTCATTGCGAGCAGCGAAGCAATCTTTGTTTTGTTGGAGATTGCTTCGTCGTCCGACTCCTCGCAATGACAGTCTCCCCCTTAACTTAATGCCATTGCCCAGCCGGGAGAGGGAATTCGCCAACTTAATGTTGCCCGCCCGTGGGCGCGAATTCCGGCAGAATCTCCTTCGCCAAAATATCGCGCACTTCGTCCGAGCGCGGAAACACGATGTAGTACGTCATGCCAAATTCCTCGATGCGCGTGCGCAGTTCTCGTCGCACCTCGTCGGGAGTCCCGATCAGCGCCACCGGCGAAGCACGCATCGCTTCTTCATTTGGGAAGCCCATCGCCGCCGCCGTCGCCTTGACCGCCGCGTCCGCGTCACTCTTACTCCGCATGATGTTGACCATCGCGATGCCGCTGATTTCCACGGACCCAGGCGCGCGCCCGGCCTCCGCCACGAAACCGTTGAGCATGTTAATGCGCCGTTTCAGCTCCGCCTTGTCGAATCGCACCGCCGCCGCCGGGTCTTGCGCGAAGTCTTTCCCGTTAACGATGGGCGGAATGAGGTTGGCGATCTGCCCTTCGGCGGCGACGATTTGCAGCAGCTTCTTGCCCGCGCCGCCCACCATGATGGGCGGATGCGGCTTTTGCACCGGGCGTGGATTATTGTACGCCTTGTCAATCGAGAAGAAGCGCCCGTGGTAGGTCGGCTCCTCTTGTGTCCACATGGCTTTGATCAATTTGAGCGCATCCTCAAGTTGCTCCAAACGCTCCATGTTAGGCGGATACGGATAGCCATGCGCGTCATATTCGGAGCGTTGCCACCCGGCACCGACACCAAAGATAAAGCGCCCATTGCTGATGTGATCGAGAGTCGCGGTCATCTTGGCGAGCATGGCCGGAGAGCGGAAAGACATCGCGGTGACTGAGGGCGCGAGGCGCACGTTCTTGGTCACCGCGGCGATGGCGCTCAGCGTCGCGTAGCACTCCAACTGTGGCGTCTGGGGCGACGCGAGGGGCGAAAAGAAATGATCGTTGATGGAGACGGAATAAAAGCCGTGGGTATCGGCCCATTCCGCCGCCGCCCGGGCTTTGGCGAAATCCCCGGTCGGCAAGAACAGACTAAATTTCACATCGTTCATGGTGAGACACCTTTTCCTTTACGAGCCCAAGCGAAATCCATAGGGGCGCCTCCGAAGAGGCGCGACAGGGGGAAGGAGGTTCGGGACAGAGGGGCGGGAAGAACGATCCCTGTCCCGAACCGCGTTGTGGTCTGGTGGGGGTTATCCCTGCCCGTGGCGCAGGAGGCGGCCAGAGGTGACACCAGTGGGTTGATCGTCCTTGATCGTCACTTCGCCGTTGACCAACACGTAGTGATACCCTTCCGCGCGCTGCACCCGACGCCATTCGTTGCCTGGCATGTCGTGGGCGACCTCGACGGGGAGCACTTTCAGATTGTCGTAATCGTACATGACGATGTCGGCGGGCGACCCTTCGCGCAGCGTCCCACGGTCACGGAAGCCCGCGCACCAAGCCGGAAGCGCGCTCAACTTCCAATGCGCTTCTTCCAAGCTCAGCACTTGATTGTCACGCACCAACCGCTGAATGGTTTCGGTGGGATAGCGCCCAGCAGTGAAGAATTTGGTGTGGGCCCCGCCATCCGACACGCCAAGCAGCGTGAGGTCGGAGCGCACCACCTCGGACAAGGAGGAGAGACTGCATCCAATGGTGGTATAGAACTCAGTCTTGAGATTATCCGCCACCGCGAGGTCAAGCATCGCATCGACGGGGTGTTTGCCTTGGCGTTGTCCGATTTCCTTGAGGGTCAGATTCTCGCAATCCTTCATATCGGGCCGTTGGACTTTGAGCACGGTGATCGCATCGAACGAGTCACTGATGAGCCCAGAGGTCTCTTTCTTGAGCCCTGGACGCCGCGCGGGGTCGGCCAGTTTGGTTCGCCGTTCTTCCAGTGTTCCCACGGTCACAGCGAGCCACGCCGGATCATCATCCCACAGGTTCCAGTCCTCGAAGGTGAACACGAAACTCGGATCGGTTGTGACGCCCTGACCATAAATGCGCAGACCTTCGGCCCGGCAGCGTTCCAGCCACGCGAGTTGATTGCGGTGGCGTTCCGGGAAGCGATCACTGGCTTGGACGACGTTGTACAGAATCGGGCGTCCGCTCACACGCGCCAGCTCCTCGAAGTGGCGCTGCGCGCTTTCGTTCTTGCCATCGGGCGACAGGAAGATCGACTGGATAAATCCTTCGTTACGCTCGGCGAGGACCCGCGCGAAAGCCATGCAGGTTTCATCGTGCATGATGTCCGTCACCATCGGTGTGCCGTCATAGTCCATCTGGATGCTATTGGCACCGAGTCGTTGCGACGACCAGCCACAGCCACCGGCATCCATCCCTTCATGAATCAAGCGGCACATCTCCTGGGTTTCTTTCTCGGTGGGCATTCTGCCGGATTTGGCGCCGTCCAATCCCATCGCCCAAATCATAATTGGCGCGACCGGGACGTATGGCAACAAGTTGATGCCTTTTGGTGTGCGTTCGATGCTGTTGAGATAATCGGGAAAGGTGACCCAATCCCACGGCATGCCTTCCTTCATTGAGGCATAGGGAATCGCTTCGACGCGGGTCATGGTGAGCATGGACCGATCGCGTTCTTCGGGACGGACCGGGGCAAAGCCAAAGCCGCAATTGCCGATCACGGCGGAAGTCACACCGTGCCAGCCCGAAATCGAGCAGTAGGGGTCCCAATAGACTTGGGCATCGTAATGGGTATGCAGGTCCACAAAGCCGGGGGCGACGACGAGCCCACTGGCGTCAATCGTCTTGGTGGCCTCATGGGCGGCGAGGCGGCCAATTTTGGCGATGCGGCCATTCTTGATGCCAATATCGGCGCGGTAGCGCGGCAGACGTGTTCCATCAACAATCATTCCGCCGCGAAGAATCAGATCATACGTGGCCATGGAATCCCTCCTTAGAAGATAGTGCGTTGTCGTTCCACACATCGCCGCGCTTTGGGTGCAGCGCGCAACGGGAACGTCTCAATAGTGTCCTGTGGACATATAACCCGTCTGCTACAGCGTCAAGGGAGAGATTCTTCCGCGCGTGGAGGCGCGATGCGGGGCAGTCCTCAATGAAGCGAAAAGGAGGCTGCCCGTCGGACGTTACTGCTCGTCTGGGACTATCCCCGCTTGGCGGAGTAACGCCGCAAGACGTGCCATCCGTTGCTCCACCTGTTCAACGCGCTGCTCCGCGTGCTCGGCCCGTTGCCGTTCTTGCACAGCGCGTTGGTCGGCTTGCACAGCGCGTTGGTCGGCTTGCTCGGCGTGTTGGCGCTCTTGCGCGGCGCGGTGGTCGGCTTGTTCGGCGCGTTGGCGCTCCTCTTCGGCGCGTTGTTGTTCCTGTTCGGCGCGCTCCTTGCCGGTGGGAATGAGCTGCCCCTGGCCATCCGTCCAGCGTAACCAGGTGTCCACCTTCCCCTCAAACTCCCCCTCCCACAGGGTCAGCCCCAGATTCAGACAGGCGAACAGCAAGCTCTCTCGTCGCTCATACTGGAGATCCCGCAACTCATACACGGTGAGCACCTCTGCCATCACCTCCAGGCGCGGATCATAGATCACGTAAAACGGCACTCGCATCCACGCATACTTTTTGCGCTTCTCGCCATTCTCGTTCCCAATAGTGTTGGACACAATCTCGATCACCAAATCCGGCGGCTTGCCCACGTCCCAGATGTAATACGAGCGATGTTTCTTCAGCCACCAGTCTCGCGCCACCTCCACATCCAGGCTCAGAAACACATCCGGCACGATGGCGGGAAGCTCCGTCTGAGAAAAGACTCCGATGTTGGCCGCGGCCAGAAACGAGCGTTGGTCCCCTGGCCCTTGCCAGGAACTATACAGGGGTTCAGTCAACAAGCGCTGTTGTTTCTCGGAGGGGATATTGTCCACGGGTGTGTCATCCTCGGTGATGAGCGTATCGAAGTCGATATCAAGGTCTGAGTATGATTCCAACATAAGAGATTCCTCACTACTGGCTGCTCTTGCGGATTCGAGCAGCGTAGACTGGATGAGCATGGGGAGAACCTCAGTCCTCCTCGCGAGCACAAAGATGAGGGCTCCTCCTCCCTACCGAGTGGACAACCCTAGAGAGGCCGAAGTCCCCGCACCAACACCGTACGCAGCATTGAGCTATTTCTCGTCTGGCTCTATCCCCGCTTGGCGGAGTAACGCCGCAAGACGTGCCATCCGTTGCTCTACCTGTTCGGCGCGCTGCTCTGCGTGCTCGGCCCGTTGCCGTTCTTGCGCGGCGCGGTGGTCGGCTTGCGCGGCGCGGTGTTGTTCCTGTTCGGCGCGCTCCTTGCCGGTGGGAATGAGCTGCCCCTGGCCATCTGTCCAGCGTAACCAGGTGTCCCCCTTCCCCTCAAACTCCCCCTCCCACAGGGTCAGCCCCAGATTCAAACAAGCAAACAGCCAGCTCTCTCGTCGTTCATACTGGAGACCCCGCAACTCATACACGGTGAGCGCCTCTTCCATCACCTCGAGGCGCGGATCATAAATCACGTAGAATGGCACGCGCATCCACGCATACTTTTTGCGTTTCTCGCCATTCTCGTTCCCCACGGTGTTGGAGACAATCTCAATCACCAGGTCCGGCGGTTTGCCCACGTCCCAGATAAAATACGAGCGATGTTTCTTGAGCCACCAGTCCCGCGCCACCTCCACATCCAGGCTCAGAAACACATCCGGCACGATGGCGGGAAGTTCCGTCTGAGAGAAGACCCCGATGTTGGCCGCGACCAGAAACGGGCGGTGCTCACCCGGCCCTGGCCAGGAACTATACAGGGGTTCAGTCAACAAGCGCTGTTGTTTCTCGGAGGGGATATTATCCACGGGCGTATCATCCTCGGTGATGAGCGTATCAAAGTCGATACCGACGTCCGGCGTTAATTCCAACATAAGAAGCACCTCGCTGGCTGCTCTGAGAATTCGAGCATCGTAATCTGAACGAAGATAATGGGGAACCCAGTTCCTGCTCGCGGGCGAAAGTACAAGGCCCCGTCCCACCTGTCGAAGGAGAGTACGGATGGCACTGCAACCAGACAAACACGCCATCTATCCGCGCGCCCAACTCGGCCACAAACTGGGATATAGCAAACGGCCCGCCATTGCGGGTCAGTCCTCAATGAACAGAAAGGAGGAATACCCGTCAGACGTTATTGCTCGTCTGGGACTATCCCCGCTTGGCGGAGTAACGCCGCAAGACGTTCCATCCGTTGCTCCACCTGTTCGACGCGTTGCTCCGCGTGCGCGGCCCGTTGGTCGGCTTGCGCGGCGCGTTGTCGCTCCTGCTCGGCCCGTTGGTCGGCTTGCGCGGCGCGCTCCTTGCCGGTGGGAATGAGCTTCCCTTGGCCATCCGTCCAGCGTAACCAGGTGCCGACCTTCCCTTCAAACTCCCCCTCCCACAGGGTCAGCCCCAGATTCAGACAAGCGAACAGGAAGCGCTCGCGCCGCTCATATTGGAGATCCCGCAACTCATACACGGTGAGTACCTCTTCCATCACCTCAAGCCGCGGATCATAAATCACGTAAAATGGCACGCGCATCCACCCATACTTCTTGCGCTTCTCGCCATTCTCGTTCCCAATGATATTGGACACAATCTCAATCACCAGGTCGGGCGGCTTGCCCACGTCCCAGATATAATACGAGCGATGTTTCTTGAGCCACCAGTCCTGCGCCACCTCCACATCCAGGCTCAGAAACACGTCCGGCACGATGGCGGGCAGCTCCGTCTGCGAGAAGATCCCGATGTTGGCCGCGGCCAGAAACGGGCGGTGCTTCCCCGGCGGCCCTTGCCAAGAACTATACAGGGGTTCAGTCAACAAGCGCTGTTGTTTCTCGGAGGGGATATTATCCACAGGCGTGTCATCCTCGGTGATGAGGGCATCGTAGTCGATACTGATGTCCGGCGTTGATTCCAACATAAGAAGTACCTCGCTGGCTGCGCTTAGGATTCGAGCATCATAGTCTGGACGAAGATGATGAGGAACGCCGTTCCTACTCGCGAGCGAAAATACAAGGTCCCGTACCGCCTGTCGAGAGGTTTCGCTCTCCAGCCCCCTTGGTAGGCACCGTTCACATTGACAGCCCGCCCCATCCAGCGAGATAATCCGGCGCGCGATTGTCCGCGGGTCAACACGACAACCCGCGCACGAAGGAGAGCACGGATGGCACAACAACAAGACAAACACACCATCTATCAGCGCGCCCAACTCGGCCATACACTGGGATATGGCACACGGCCCGCCATTGTAGTGGTCGACTTTCAGCTCGGCTTCACCGCGCCAGAGCGTTCACCGTTGGCCGGAAACTTTGACGCGGAAGTCGCCGCGACGAACGCCTTGATTACCGCGGCCCGCAAGAAGCAGGTGCCCGTGATCTTCACGGTGGTCGGCTACGACCCGCACCGGCAAGATGACGCGGGCTTATGGCCAGAGAAAGCGCCGTCGCTCCGATTGCTCACTCTTGGCAGCGAGCTGGTGGACCTTGATCCGCGCCTCAACCGCGCGCCGGAAGATTTGGTGATCGTCAAGAAATACGCCTCGGGTTTTTTCGGCACCTACCTGGCGTCAACGCTGACCATGAAAGCGGTTGATACCGTGATCGTCACTGGCTGTACAACGAGCGGCTGCGTGCGCGCAACAGTCATGGACGCGCTCGCGCATGGGTTTCGCCCAATCATTCCCGTCGAAGCGGTCGGCGACCGCGCCCAAGAACCGCACGAGGCCAATCTCTTCGACATCGGCTCCAAATATGGCGATGTCGTGCCCACACAAGAAGTGATTGATTACTTCGACCGCCTCCCCGCGCGGGCATGACGCCGCGAGAGCAGGAAAGGCACTTCCCTAGAATAGAGACGTGGGCTAAAAGGGCTCCCGACACTTTTCATGGAGCGAGGAATTATGATGCGGAATGTAGCGAAAATCCTTCCTGTCATCGCAGCTATTTTTTTAACATTACCGAGTTGTTCAGGGGCAACCAACCCTGAACCGAAAGGAGGTTCCGTGGTTACTATCTCAACGTCGATGGGGGACATCAAAGTCGCCCTCTACGACAAGGAAGCGCCGGAGACGGTCAAGAATTTTCTAGCTTATGTGAATGACAAATTTTACGACGGCACGATTTTTCATCGCGTGATTCCCGGCTTCATGGTGCAGGGGGGCGGCATGACGCCAGACATGCAGCAGAAGTCCACGAAAGCGCCGGTCAAGAATGAAGCGTCCAACGGCCTCAAGAATGAGTTGGGCACCCTGGCGATGGCGCGCACCAATGATCCGCATAGCGCGACCGCGCAGTTCTTCATTAACGCCAAGAACAATGACTTCCTCAATTTCCAGAGCGAAACGGCCCAAGGCTTTGGCTATTGCGTGTTCGGCAAGGTCACCGAAGGACTCGACATTGTCCAGAAAATCGAGCGTGTCCAAACTGGTCGTAAAGGACCGCACTCCGACGTGCCGACTGAAGAGGTGACGATCAAGTCGATCACCGTCAGTGCACCAGCAGGGCAGTAGTCAACGATAGTGTAATGAACAATTCTCTCCCACGAGACAAGGAGGATGATGATGCAACGCCATCAATGGATAGTGTTTTTCGCGGCTTTGGTGATTGGGGTGAGTGGCTTGATCACCCCAGCCCAGGGCGCTCCACTTTCAGCCGAACAGCAAAAGACGCTCGACAGCAGCAAGTACGTCTACATCCAAAGCGAACGCAAGGATGGCCAGTTCGGCAAAGCGGCGGAAATCTGGTTTTTCCCTCACAACGGCGCGGTGTGGGTCTGCTCTCCCACCACCACGCATCGGGTGAAGGTATCTACTTTAAATTCCAAGGCAACCCGAAAAATCGCCAAAATATCTTGACAAATAGCCGCTAAACACACACACTTTATGGACTTTGAACAGAGAAGACTTACAGGCTGAAATCAACGCCATCGACCAAGAAATCGCCCAACTG
>CAMBFS010000011.1 GCA_945865755.1 Klebsiella pneumoniae | reverse complement strand
AACTACCCTCTTCAGGTTGGTGTCCACATAGTCCTTGAACTCACTCGTTTCATAATTTTTCAGTGCGATTCTTGATCAGAATGACCTTTTCGTATGATCCTCAGTTGTCAATTCTCAAAAGTGCTTTAAGAAATGAGCGAAGCATGAGTATAACTTACCGATTTGGCTTATTGGGTGCCACTGCTGGCTTGTCCAGCAGTGCGCTATCGGGTGCCACTGCTGGCTTGTCCAGCAGTGCGCTCAGTATTACACGCAACTTACACAGTTTTTCTATGGTCTCCCTACTATCCTCTGGGTACGTTTCCACGCCAAGGAGGGTAGAGAAATGGAAAAGAGACCAAGCTCAATTAAAAGCCGCTCTAGAGGGTTCCTCATCGCGGCTATCGGCCGTGGGCCTGCTCACCCTTGCACCACCGGCCCTGACGGCCAAGGACGGGCAGGGGCGAAAGGATGAGACCCGGGACCACGATGAACGGGACAAACATAGGGACCTCCGTCTGCCAGCCAGTTGGGCTGGACAGTGGGAAATCACTACCACCTACCAGGACGCCGCCACCCACAACATTGGCGCGGTCGATGAGATCACCAATGTCATCTGCGCGCAGGAGCCCGTGGGCTTGCACCTGTTCGATGACCAGGCGGACTGCACCGGGAAGGTCTTGGGCCATCGCCTCGCGGTCCGTTGCACGTCTCAATTTCGCGAGGGCTTGTGCCGCATCAAAGGCGCCTTGCAGATGACCGTCGAGCGTAGCGGGGACACCCTCCTCGGCTCAGGTCAGTGGAGCGCCACCGTCACCGGCCTGTGCGGCCCGCTGGTGAGCGGCGGCGAGCTGATCAAAGTGTCGGGCGTGCGCTTGACGAAGGAGCAGGCCACGTGCCCACAGTCCCGCTCCAGCGTGCTCCAGAAGTTCGCGACCCACCCTGTGCTCCTCATGCTCATGGCGCAGGCGGAGGACGATGATGATGATGATGATGATGATGATGAGCACGATAAACACAATGATGATTAGGAGGCAGCCATGCGTACCATGAAACCCTACCAATGGTGTCGGCTCCTCCGGCGCGGCTTGGCCCTACTTATGATGGGGAGTCTGACGGCCTGCGACATCAACATCCTCAACTTCTGGTTCCTGTTTATCGCACCGCCGGGCGCGGAACAGCCAGATTGCCGTACCTCGGCTGTGACCGTTGCGCCGGGAACGTGCGAGATGATCAGTAACCCTTGCGGTGGTTCATGGCCCAACACCGGTGGTTTCCGGCTCCGCGACGAGCCAACAGGGATCTGGGTTAAGACGATTCGTACGAGCCCTTTTGGAATAATACGGACCGAGCGGGAGATCTGCGCGACGGCGGACGTCGCGATAGTCCAGAACCAGCCCGTTAATTACTTGTACACAGACTTGACACAAGGGGTCAGGTTGTTCGGCACAGGCATCATCCGCATCACCACCGGCAATTCATTCAGTATCGCCGCGAGCGCAACGCCGCCGACGATCAACCCCGGAGAGAGCTCGCAGTTGCTCGCGACTCCGTCCGGCGGCATTCCACCGTATACGTTTGTTTGGCTTCCTGTCAGCACGCTCAGCCAAATCGACATCGCGAATCCGGTCGCGAGCCCGACGATCACCACCATCTACAATGTCACCGCAACCGACGCATCGGGAGGGAATGCAACCGCATCCGTCACCGTCACCGTGAACTTGGTACTAGGCGCAACCGCGACGCCAGCATCAATCACCGCGGGCAATTCGTCCCAACTCCAAGCAAACGTGCAAGGCGGAACGCTTCCGTACCGCTATTCGTGGAGCCCGTCTACAAGCCTCAACGACAACAGGCTCGCGAACCCGGTCGCGACTCCGGGCGCGACGACGACGTACACGGTCGTGGTCAATGATGGCGCGGGCGGAAATGCGTCTGCGAGCACCACCCTGACCGTCACTGGAGGCGGGCCCATCTCGTGTTTCACGTACACCAACAACATCCCGTCGCAGATTATCGACCTCAATGCGAGCTGCAGCACCGGCGGCGTTGTACGCTACGAATGGGACTTCAGCTTCGAGCCGGGCAACCCGGACCTCATCCGCACCCCTCCGATCGCGCAGTGGGAGTACGGGTTCGGATCAACCGGTACGATCACGTTGAGGGTGTTCGACGCCGGAGGTGCCTCGGCTTCCACGGCGCTACCGTTCCCGTGAGCCTGATCGGGCCTGAGCAGCTCGACTCCCTGAAGGGAGACGAGTTGTGCGTGCCGTCAACGAAGGAGAGCCCCGGCGCTGAAGTCGCCGGGCTACACCACAACGCCCCATAAATGGGGCTCAAAAGCCGGATTGATCCGGCGCAGTTATGTGAAGGTGGGGTTGAGAGGTGCGGCTCCTCATGAAAACCGTCCTAGCGCGGTTCGGTGGGTGAGAGACGAAACCCTTCTTTGTACGCGGCGTCGCGTAAGCGATTATCGAAGGAGACAAAACCCTGGTCTGTCGGTTGTCTTCGACACCACTGTAGTGCCGCCGCCAGTTGCATCGCATCAGCGGCTCGCAACGGATGCACCGCCAACAGCCGCTCCGCGGTTCTTCGTAGCATGGCGCTGGGCTGGACCTCAATCCAAGTTTTCGCCAGGATTTCAAGCACCTCCCGGGCCTGCCGTTCCCCCACTGCACGGAGACCGCGCTCGCGGATTTGCCGCATGAAAGCCGAAACGCATTCGGTCCGTGTCGCCCACCACACGACGAGCACGGGGTCTTCCTGAAGAAGGGCCTTGACCAGTGCCGAAGACGGTTCATCCACACAGAGGGGAACAATCGCCGAAGTATCCCAAAACTTCACCACCCTTCCTCTCTTTCCCGGAGCACCGCTTTCAGGACCAATCCCTTTGGGTCTTTGGGTCGTGGCAAATCCCAAAACCCCGCGGGCAATTTTTTGACTCCACGCTTGACCAGCCCCTGTTTCTCCATGGCGCGCAGATACTCCGGCAAAGCCTCGGAGGTATTCGCTGGCGTCAGTTTCGCCACCGGTCGCCCATGCTCGGTCACGAGCACTTCCTCTCCCGCCTTGACTTGTCTCAAGTATTCACTGAGCGAAGCTTTCAATGTTGAAACGGAGGCCGTCTTCATGGGATTTCCTTTCGGGGTAGCGTAATTTGACTATTCTGGTCAGAATAATGAATTCCGTCAAGGACCGATTCGTGCCGCTACCGATCTTCACCATGAGCTGTATGCGGACTCCACCTGGCCCAATTCCCTCAAGGTCATTGAAAGAGACTTCGCCGAGGTGCCCAGCGACGTGACGCGAAAGATCATTTCCGAGAACGCGGCCAAACTCTATCGCATTGAGCTCTAAAATCGTTTGCAGCCGGGGTTGTGAAATCCCCGGCTCCCGACAACAGCCAACAACCTCCCTTTTCCATCATCCTTTCCGCTCAAGGGAACTCGAAACTCGCGAACTTCGTGCCGTCACCCTTGCCGCCGCCCCACAAGCTGTAGTAACACAACGGCAAAGGAGGGTTGCTTATGGCACGCCTGGACCTGGTTCCGCGCGACCACCTCGACCCAGAACTTCGCGATACGCTGGAAGCCTTTGAACGCGCGTGTCCCGACTTTAACCCAGCCGTGTTTCAAGTCATGGGGCAAAACCCGGAGTTGAGCAAGGCATTCTATCGGTTCTACATTCCCACTCGTCTCAACGGGCTGCTCGATAGTCGGCTCAAGGAATTGGTGCGTCTCAAAATTGCCCAACTGAATGAGTGCCGCACCTGACAGCGCTCACGCACTGCACAGGCTGTGCAGGAAGGGGTGACGGATGAAATCGTGATGGCGCTGGCGGATTTCGCCAATACGCCCCAGTTCTCCGCGCGCGAGAAGCTCGCATTGCGATTCGCCGAACGCATGGCGCTCAATCATCATGCGATTGACGACGACTTTTTTCGTGGTTTGCGCCGCGAATTCACGGCGGCGGAGATTCTTGAACTCGGTATGCTGACGGGCCTCTTTATCGGCTATGGTCGGCTCCTGTCGATCCTTGACTTGGAGAACCCGTCACCGACACCATAGAAAGGAGACGCAAATGGCTGGATGCTTAGATGGAATTCGCGTGCTGGATTTAGGGCGGTACCAGGCGGGCCCCCGATGCGCCATGATTCTCAGCGATCTCGGCGCGGAAGTCGTCAAGGTGGAAGCTCCAGGTGGAGACGAATCGCGCGGGTTGGGCCGGGTCTATTGGGGGTCATATAACCGTGGCAAGAAGAGCATTACCCTCAATATGCGCAGCGAACAGGGCAAGGCGCTGCTGCGCGAGCTGGTTCCGAAGTTCGATATGCTCTTGCAAAACTTCCGTCCGGGCGTGATGGACGCGATGGGTTTCGGCTACGAGACCTTAAAGACTCTCAATCCGCGACTGATCCTCATTAACGTGTCCGGCTTTGGGCAATATGGCCCGTACAAGCATCGACCCGCGTATGATCCCATCGGACAGGCGATGTCTGGCCTGATGAGCTTCACTGGCTTTCCCGATGGTCCGCCCATTCTGACCAATTCCCCGATCATTGACCGCATCACCTCATTGCATGCCACGATCGGCGCGCTCGCGGCTCTGCATCGACGCGACTTGACTGGACAAGGACAAGCACTCGATGTGAGTTTACTCGATACCGGCTACACCTTGATGGAGATTCCCATCTCGAATTACCTGTTGACTGGGAACGAACCCCAACGGCGCGGCAATCAACCCGGCGGGATCGCGCCAGCCAATGCGTACCTTGCCAAAGATGGCTGGGTGTACATCCTGGCGGTTCCGCAGGATATGTGGGGCAAGTTTTGTCGCGCGATCGGGCATGAAGAGTTGCTACAAGACCCGCGCTTCGCCACCATTCCCGCCCGCGCGACCAATACTGAGGTCATCAATACGCTCGTCACAGAATGGGCACGGGAGAAAACGGTGGCGGAGATCGTTGCTATTCTCGAACAGGCCGAGGTGCCGGTCGCTCCGGTGCACTCGATTGCCCAAGCCGCGCATGACCCGCATCTGAAGGAACGGCAGATGCTCGTCGAGATCGAGGACCAAGAGACCGGGCGCACGTTTGTCCCTGGTCTGACCGTGAAGTTCTCCGAGACTCCTGGTGCTATCGGCCCCATTCCGCGACCTGGAGAGCATAACCAGGAGGTTTACTGCGAGCTATTGGGACACGACGCGAAAGAGGTAGCGCGCTGGCAGGAGGAAGGGGTGGTGTGACCTTCGAGGAGCCAAGCAGCCAAGTAGGCTGGGATGACCAACGGGAATCCCAGTCTACTTCAGTCACGCCACGGGATTATCTTTCTCGAAAGTCACCCAGTATCCCGCAAACTCGAAAAGGGGGAGAGGTGCGAGCCCCCCTACTCCACCCAGCCAAACGTCCGTGTCACCGCCCGTTTCCAGTCGTGATACTGCTTCTCGCGCACGGGGGCTGACATCGTCGGAGTCCACACTTTGTCTTGTCCCCAGTTCGCGCGTAACTCGTCGAGTCCACTCCAAAAGCCCACCGCGAGCCCAGCGGCATACGCGGCACCAAGTGCGGTCGTTTCCGTGAACGTTGGACGAATCACCGGCACGCCGAGCATGTCAGCCTGGAATTGCATCAGCAGTTCGTTTCGTACCATGCCGCCATCTACTTTGAGCGTCGTGAGCGGTATCCCCGCATCGGCATTCATGGCCTCCAGCACCTCGCGGGTTTGGAACGCCGTCGCCTCTAACGCGGCACGTGCGATGTGTCCTTTGTTCGCATAGCCGGTAAGCCCGACGATCACGCCACGCGCATCACTCTTCCAATACGGCGCGAACAATCCAGAAAACGCGGGCACGAAGAATACACCACCGTTATCCTCGACCGTGCGTGCCAGCGTCTCAATATCCGCGGCCTGGGCGATCACCCCCAAATTATCGCGCAGCCATTGCACCAATGCCCCCGCCACGGCGATGGAGCCTTCCAGCGCATACACCGGACGCTCTCGCCCCAATTGATAAGCCACCGTCGTCAGCAGCCCCGCTCCTGAAGGCACCATCCGCTGGCCAGTGTTCATCAGCATGAAACAGCCTGTGCCATACGTATTTTTCGCCTCGCCGGGCGTGAAACAGGTCTGCCCAAACAACGCCGCTTGCTGATCCCCCAGCGCACTGGCGACCGGCACCCCATCCAACACCCCACGCGCCGACGCATACACCTCACTCGATGAGCGAATCACCGGCAAGATATGACGCGGAATGTCGAGCAGCCCCAGCAGGTCATCATCCCAGTCCAGCGTCTCCAGGTCCATCAGCAGCGTACGACTCGCGTTCGACACATCGGTGATATGCACTCCACCCCGCGCGCCACCGGTGAGGTTCCAGATAATCCACGAATCGATGGTGCCAAACAGCAGCTCGCCGTTGCGCGCCCGCGCCGCCGCGCCAGGCACCTGATCGAGTATCCACTTCAGCTTCGGGCCAGAGAAATAGGTCGCCACCGGCAAGCCCGTCCTCGCGCGGAACAGCGCCTCATGGCCTTGAGCACGTACCTGCTGACACAGATCGGCGGTGCGGGTGTCTTGCCAGACAATGGCGTTGCCAAGCGGCTCTCCAGTCGCGCGGTGCCACACCACCGTGGTTTCACGTTGGTTCGTCACGCCAACGGCGGCAAGGTCCGCGGGAGCAATGCGGCTTTTCTCGAGCGCGCCGATAATGACTTCTTGAACCCGTTGCCAGATTTGCAACGGATCATGTTCGACCCATCCGGCGTGTGGATATATCTGTTGGTGTTCGCGTTGATCCGAAGCGATCAACGTGCCCATTCGATCAAAGACCATGAAGCGAGTGCTCGTGGTCCCTTGGTCGATGGCGGCGATGTAGCGGGGCACGGGTGGAGGGAGGGGGCGGGGGGGGAACCGGGAAAGGGGGGAAGAGGGGAAACGGGGGAAAAGAAATAGTCCTCCCCTTTTTCCCTTTTCCCCCCTTTCCTTATCGGTTACGCGAGTCCCAACTCTTGCATCTTCGCGGCGGTCGGGCGTCCCTGCGTGTCCCAGCCGCGCAGTTGATAGTATTCATCCAGCATCGGTTGGAGATCGACCACATGCCCGGCGCTCGCACCCACGGTGAGCGGTTCGGACGTGATACGCGGCGGCAGGCTGTCATCCGCGCGCGTCATCCCCGCCGCGTTGTTGAAGAGCCGCTCTAAGTTCCAGATACGCTCGCCGATCTTCAACATGTCTTCTGGGCTGTTCGCGATTTTCTCGCCGAAGATTTCGTTCACCATCGGCACCACATCTTCGCCGGGACTCATGTCAAACGTCGAGAACAAGCAGATACCCGCCGCATCCACGAAGGACGTGGTGTTTTGCAGGATCGACAGCCAGTACGGCTTGTCCTTCGGAGTGAAAGGATCAAGTTTGATCGGATTGCCAAAATGTTCGAGCGACACGGTGTAGCCGCGTAAGTGGCACGCGCCGCGATTCGAGGTCGCGTAGGCGAGTCCCATGCCAATCGAGCCGCGTGGATCATACGCCGCGAATCCTTGCTTCTTGGAGCCCATGAACAGTTCTGGGTGCCCGTAGTGCTGCGCCAATCGGTAGCCCCCTTCCGCTAACCAGTGACCGATCACACCTTTGCGGTGGGCTTGGGCTTCCAAGAGATCAACCAGCGCGTTGTCATCGCCAAATTGCAGCTTGAAGCCAATATCGCTTTCGGGGATGTAGCCCTTTTCGGCCAGCTCCATCGCCGTGGCGATAGCAATGCCAGCCTCAAGCGTATCAAGCCCGAACTCATTACACAGATAGTTTGCCTTGATAACGGCGGCCAGATTATCCACACCACAGTCGGAGCCAACGCCAAAGATGGTTTCGTATTCCGGCCCTTCCCCACGTCCATCGAATCGGCCATGCCCGGTAATTTTGGTCACCCGGCCACAGTGGATCATGCAGCTATGACAACCACGGTTACGGGTCATAAAATCCGACTTGACGACCGTGCCATCCACTTTCGCGGCTCCATGAAAGACGCCCATCTGAAAATTGTTGGTGGGCAACATCCCGACGGTATTCATGTACGACACGGTGCCCGCCGTGCCGAGCATGGTGAGTCCGGCTGTCGTCGCGCCGGCCATCAGTTTGTCGCGCCCTTTGAGGGCCGCGGCCTTAAACGCCTCGCCGTTGGCGATCTTCAGACCGAGTGTGCCCAGCACGGCCACGGCTTTGAGGTTCTTCGCGCCCATCACCGCGCCGACACCAGAGCGACCCGCCGCGCGTCCTTTGTCATTCATCACACACGCCGTGCGGGCGCGGTTCTCACCGCCGGGTCCGATCAACGCGACCCGCGCTTCAGGGTGGGTCTCATCGCGAATTATGTTTTCGGTATCGTCAACAATCTTGCCCCACAGATGTTTGGCGCTGCGGATTTCAACCTTATCGTTATGGATATAGAGATACACCGGTTCCTTCGCCGCGCCCTCAACCATCAGGTACTCGTACCCGGCATAGCGGAGCGCGGGACCCCAGTAGCCACCAGAGTTCGAGCAGGCAATCCCATCAGTCAGTGGTGACTTCGTGATGACCATGTATCGTCCACCAGTCGGCCCATACGTCCCGGTGACTGGCCCGGTCGCGAAGACCAACGGGTTCCGCGGATCGAAGGCATCAATCTTGGGATCCATGTTGTCCATGACCAGCTTGGTCCCTACTCCACGTCCACCGACGAAGTTTCGTATGATCTGTTCCGGAACTGCTTCCTTGCGAATATGTCCGGTGCTGAGATTCACCCGAAGAACTGTGGCTTGTAGCATAACGCCCTCCCTCTGATCGTGTGGTTACATAATGAAAACTATTGACTTCGTTGACTTCTCGGTCTCTAGCACGCCTACCACAGCCCGACAAGGACGCAACTCGCTGGTCCAAGGTCTCAAGTCTAAGGTCCAAGGTCTAAAGTCCAGGGGTTGCGGTTAGCGGTAGGTCACGATTTCGAGCAGATTGCCGTCGGGATCAAGAAAATAGAGACAGTCGTGATCGCCCCAGTCAATCGGGCCATAAGTCGGCACTCCACTGGCTGAGAACTTTTCTCGTGCGGTGAGGAAATCAGCGGTGCTGACCTTGAAAGCGTGATGTCCCTGCCCTAACGGATTGTCGATGCGATCCGTAACTCGCGGTGGCAGGTCGCGACGCTCGAACAGCGCGAGCATGTGACTCCCACAATGCAGCAGCACTTGATGATGTCCAAAGCGTTGCCCCACCGTGAGACCGAGAACTTCCGTATAAAACCGCTCCGCCCGAGCGAGGTCCACAACGTCAAGGCCGAAATGATCGAGTTCAAGGAGGCGCATCTTTCTTTCACATCGGGTGAGGGGGATCGAAGGTGCTTAGCATTGCGATGGTCATCTTGCACTGATCAACCAACAGCATGGCCGTGGTCAGCCACAAACAACTCAGTTGCTTGCGCCTTGGCATGCTTCCACAAACGATCCCGGAACACAACGGCAACGACCACCGCGATTCCGACCGCAAGGATGAGCGCATCAAGCAGGGAGGAATCCAGAAAAATTCTGTGCCCCAACACCGCGGAAAGAACAATCGGAAGGCCCAGTACGAAAAGAAGACCCATTGCCCGATCAAGAAGTGTCCGCACTTGCTGAATCATGAATCGATCGGGAGCATCGCTCTGGGAAGCATCGTCGCTGGCGGATTCTTGCTCCCGCGCCTTGGTCAGTAATTGTTGTCGCTGGAACCTCTCGGCAATGCTGAGACCAATCCAGATCAATAAAAAGGGGAATACGCTGCGGAAGGTCATTCCCCCACCTCCCCCTCCCATGTAGGTCAGAGGCGCTCCGCCAATCAGGGCGAACGACGCATAGAGAGGTCGAGCCTCCTCAAAGGAGAACCCAGGCACGGCCCACAGGTGCTGTCCGCCTTGCTCTTCTTGCACCTGCTCCTCTTCTTCAGTGACGCGTTCAATGACCTGCCACACCATCTGCGCACGTGGGCCCAGTCCTTGTTCCAGCATCGCCGCGCTTTGAGGCAACCGCGCGACGGACGTCTGAAGAGGGATCAGAATATCAGTCTCTACTAATATCCGAGTATCCTCATCTCCTTCACTCAGTAGCGTTTCCATCACCGCGCAGGCAGCGGGGATTTCCTTGAAATAGTTGCGCTTCACATGACCGAGGAGATAGGGAAACACAACCTCGAATACCGGGTTTTGCTGCGCGGGCGGGCTCTTACTGTTCATCGTCTGGACAACATAGCGAGTCCAGGAGGGCTGAAGCCCTGGACATGCTTCTAAGAAGAGAGGAACCATCTGTTCTGGGCGTATCATATAAATTGTATCCTCACTAAGTGATCACCGCGCACCAACGCCGCGGCGCATCCTCACGCTGCTCTTGTAGTTGTGATGCCTATCGACAAACGAACTCGACAACTTAAGTAAGTAGGGAATTTCGCTACAATTATGGGGTATTTACCCTATTGGCCCGGCCGGGGGCAAGGTTCTTATGAAGGAGCAGCGGGGGTCAATTGCATCTCTTCTCAGGATCCTCCTGTTTTGGGAGGATACGGCCGAGAGTTTGCTCTTGAAGCCGTGCGTCACGCAGTGATGATGACCACCTCCGCCCGCCGTTGCCAGAACAGGTACACCGGGACCCCCGTCAACACGATCAATAACCCCGGCCAGGTGTAGGCGGGCTTCACGAATAACAGGTCAATCATAATGATCGAGGCCATCACCACGTAGAGGCCGGGGACCCACGGATAGCCATGCACGCGGTATGGTCGCTCCGCCTCCGGTTGCGTCCGTCGCAGGATAAAGAGGCCGATCACCGTCAGCACGTAAAAGAGCAGCGCGGCGAAGACCACATAATCGAGCAGATTGCCGTAGGTCCCGGACAACGTCAGCACCGAGGCCCACAGCGCCTGAAGCCAGAGTCCACCGGCGGGCACCCCACCCGCATTGAGCACCCCGGTACGCGCGAAGAAGAGACGGTCCCGCGCCATCGCATAGTAGAGACGGGGACCAGACAGAATGAGGCCATTGAGACAGCCGAAGGTGCTCACCATGATCACCACCGCCATGATCGACGCGGCACTGGGACCAAACACCACCGAGGCCGCCGCCGTCGCCACCCGGTCCTCGGACGCATACTGAATGCCGCGGGCCACCACCGTGGTACCGTCGGCCACCCCCACCAGCGGCAGCATGGACAGATAGGCGAGATTGATGAGCAGATAGAGCGCCATCACCACCCCGGTCCCGCCCAACAAGCTCAGTGGCAACGTGCGGTGTGGGTTTTTGATTTCACTTGAAGCGAAAGTGATATTGTTCCAGGCATCGGACGAAAACAGCGGGCCGACCATCGCCCCACCCGCCAACATCAGGAACCCGAGCGACAGCGAGGTGTCGCCCCAGAAATTATCAAAGTTCGCCGCCCGCGCTTCCGCGCTATTCGCGACAAACAGCCCCAAGCCAATGAGCGCGAGGAGCCCGACCACTTTCGCGGTGGTGAAGACATTCTGGACGAGTTTGCCTTCGCGGATACCCCGACTATTGGACCAGCTCAGCAGCACGATAACCGCGATGGCCACCAGGCGTTGCGTGGAAAGCGTCACCGGGCCAAGCTGCACCAGGACCTGCTGAGCGGACACCCACGGCACCAGCACGCCAAGAAATTTCGCGAAGGCGACAGCGACGGCGGCGATGGTCCCGGTCTGAATGACGAGGAACAAGGTCCAGCCATACAGAAACCCCCACAGTGGCGAGTAGGCTTCGCGCAGATAGACGTACTGCCCCCCGGCGCGGGGCATCATCGCCGCCAGCTCTCCGTAGGATAACGCGCCGAGCACGGTAATCACCGCATTAAGGCCCCACAGCAAGAGCAACCAGCCGGGCGAGCCGACGGTACGGGCAACATCCGCCGAGACAATAAAGATGCCGGAACCAATCATGGAGCCAGCGACAAGCGCGCTGGCGTCGAGTAAGCCGAGTTCCCGGCGAAAGGTGCCTTGCGGGCGGTGCTCCACTTTACTTCCTTTCCTGTTGTTCCCGTTCCATATAGGTCAACGCCGAGGAAAATGAGGAGACACTATACGGAACAAGAAAGGTGAGGATGATCTTGAGAAAGACGCGCGGCGAATACTGCCCACTGAGGAGCACGTCGCCCTGGTTAATCACCGTGAGAATCGGCCCAACGATCGCGGCCATCTTGACCGCGCGGACGACGGTTTCGCGCCGGAACCAGTAGTGAAAGAGTTTTGGCATAGCCCGCCTCCACGCTCTTAGGCTGCTCCTTTCCCTTCACTCACGGCTTTGGCAAACGCCACCACCCCCTCTTCCCACGCCGGCAGCAGAATGGTCGGGTCCTGGATCGTCGTCAGCACGGAATAGGCGGGTCGTTGCGCCGGGCGGGGGAATTCCGGGGTGGTAATGGGCTGCACCGGGGTGGTGATCCCACGCTCGCGATACAAGGCACAGGTCAGATCATACCAACTCGCGGCTCCCTGATTCGCCAGATGATAGGTGCCAAAAGCCTGGGTCGAAATCAACGTCGCGATCGCGGTCGCGAGGTGCGGCACATAGGTAGGTGAGCCAACTTGATCCTTCACCACGCGCACTTCGGACTGTTGCTGCGCGAGCGCGCAAATAGTTTTCGCGAAATTCTTGCCCACGGCGGAATAGAGCCAGGCGGTGCGCACGAGGTAATGTTTCGGGTTCAGTTCCCGCACCGCGTCTTCACCCGCGAGCTTGCTCGCGGCATACACAGAGACTGGCTGAGGGCGATCAAATTCGTGATAGGGCCGCGTGCTGGTCCCATCGAACACATAATCGCTCGACACATGCAGCAGGGGGATACCCGCTGCCGCTGTCGCGACGGCGAGATTGCGTGGCCCCAGCGCATTGCCGCGATAAGCGGACAGCGGGTCACTCTCCGCGCCATCGACATTGTTGTAGGCCGCCGCGTTGATGACCACATCGGGATACATGGCATAGATCGCATCGCGCACGTTGGTCAGCTTGGTGATGTCAAGCTGACCGTGGTCGAGCAGGGTCACCGCATGCGCGGTCAGCGCCTGTTGCAGCGCCTGTCCGAGTTGGCCTTTCGCCCCAGTCAGAAGAATTTTCATAATGATGACCTTACGGAAACACAAAGGGCGCGCCGTGGGAGGGGCACGCCCTTTAATCAGTATCAAGCCGCGCGTTAATAAGGAGCCGTCATTTGATCCCCCTCACCCTAGCCCTCTCCCATCCGGGCAATGGCATGAAGTTATGGGGGAGACTGTCATTGCGAGGAGTCGGACGACGAAGCAATCTCCAACAAAACAAAGATTGCTTCGCTGCTCGCAATGACACGGTTTCTTAACTTAATGCCATTGCCAATCCAGGGAGGGAACTTTCGGAAGAAAGATGGAACCCTACTACATATTTCGTCCACTCAGTCCGCAGCCCTCTCCGGTCTCCAGTCCTCGGTCCCCGGTCCTTCTCAGTCCTTAAACTCCGGGATCACCTTCGCGAACATATCGAGTTGACGCCGGGCCTCGTCCCACGGCAGCAGTCCTTGGTCGAAGTACCAGCCGAACCATTCGAGATTGGTATTTTTCCGCAACGCCTCAATCTCGCGTCGGATGTCATCGACCGTGCCGACCAACGCGTACTTCGCTTCCACCATCCGCTCAAAGGTATGCGGCACCGGCGTCGTTTCACCAGGGTACCGATAGGCCTCAAAGAAACCGAAGCCGGAGAAGTATTCAATAAACCCCGTCCCTTGGGCATGGGCACCGAGCGAGTACGCCTCGGTGTAGGAGTTACCGAGGTGCACGGAGCGGAACGCGCCGACACTCTGGCCGATTTCGACCTGCCGTCCGGCTTTGATGGCTTCATCGCGGTACGCTTCGCAAAGTTGTCGAAACGAAGGCGGATGCGAGACCAGAATCCACGGCACGATGTTCTCCGTGGCGCACCAACGAATGGTCTTTTCACTCACCGAGAACGGTTGCCAAATCGGCGGATGTGGCAGCGTGTACGGCTTGGGGATCACGCAGATCCGTTGCACCGTACCATTTTCATCGACTTCACCCCGCGCGCCGTATTTCGCGGTCCAGTTCTTCGCCACCGGCCAGCGACGAATGCCCTCGTCATAGGGAGTGGGAATTTCATAGTATTTGCCTTGATACCGGACCGACTCTTGGGTCCACGCCATTTTCATGATCTTGAAGACTTCCTCGAACACCGCGCGGTTATGCGTATCGACTTCCGAGCCGTCCATCGGCGTGCCGCTCACGTGATAGTGTTGCCCCAGCACGTTGGTCCAGCGATCTTGATACCCACGCGCAAAACCCGCGATGAAGCGGCCTTTGGTAAGATGATCGAGAACGGCGATCTCTTCGGCGACGCGGAGCGGGTCCCAGGTGGGGAGCACCAGTCCCAGAGAGGCGAACTTAATGCGTTTGGTGCGGGCCGCGAGGTCGGTGTAGAGCATCAAGGGCGCTACCGACGCCTCGTAGCCTTCGGAGTGGAAGTGATGCTCCGTGGTGGCCATCGCGTCGAAGCCGATGTCCTCGGCGATCTGGGCGATGTCGCGCACTTCTTGGAGCATCTGTTGATACTTGTCGTTGTTCCGACCAATGGGACGCAGTCGTTCGCGCTCCTCGTAGGTTCCGGGAATCGTGGGCAGGATGAAGAGATTGAATTTCACGGGGGCCTCCTTACGTACTGGCACGGAGCGAGGGAGCCTCGCCCCGATTCGTGGGATGTTCTAGCGGGTTTGCGGTGGATTGGCCAGCACCGCAAGAATTGCGGATTGCGGACGAAACACCGAAGCAACATTCTGGTCCTCCTCCGCGTCTCTGCGTCTCTGCGTGAAATAATCGCCTTACCACCTCAAACCCTTGCCACGTCACCGGCACCACTCATGCCCTGCCACACCTCAGCCAACGCCGCCGCTGGCAACACATACGCACCGCCAATCAGCTCACCGTTCGGGTCACTCAAGTCAGGAAACCGTAGACCCGCCAAGAGTTGAATATCGAAAATCTCTTGAATCGCGTCGGCGAACCGGACAAAGCCGACGATGTTCCCGCTCTGGATATTGACCACCCACACCCCACACGCACGCTCCCGCAACCGCTCGGTCAACGGAATCCCGCCAAACACACTCTCCCGCACCTGGGAGAGGCCGATGAACGCATACTGTCCAGCGAACGCCAAACCACGAGTGAAGCCCGGCAATTCCGCGACCGTGTGCATGCGACCCGAATCAATATCCAGCGTCGCCAAGGTCCCCTTGCCAGATTCGAGAACCCACAAGCGCCCGTCATACCAGCGCGGTGAGTGTGGCATGGAGAGCCCAGCCACCACGATTTCCCCGGATTCGACATCAATGACACACCCGCCGCTCGCTTTCCGTTCGCGCCAGCCGTTCGGCGTATTCGTCTGCCCCAGCGCGGTCACGAAGCGCACGCGCTGGTCGATCACCGCCATACCGTTGAGGTGACACCGATCTTCCGCCGCCAAGTGGGACACAAACCGCGGTCGCCAGCGCGGGACAAAACTATGCGCCCCATCCAACGTGCACAGACACGAGAACCGCGTGTTGACGAGCCAGAGTGTCTGCTCGGCAAAGGCAAGTTCGTGGATACGAATGTCCCCAGTCACATGCGCGGCCCGCAGCAGAAAGCAGGCATCATGCTTGCCCGGGGGATCAAGCTTCCGCGCCACGGCGGGCTGGTTGCGATACTCCCACACATGGTGCTGCGTGCCGATGGCCAGATACTGAGGCCCCACCGCCATCCCCATCGGACTCTGAAAATCGCGAAAATGCGTATTCAACTGACCACCATCCGCGCGCACGGTGATGACATGACCACTTTGGTAAGTGGACACCAGTAATGAGCTGTGCAGCCGCCGCAACAGCTCCGGGACACTCGCGGTATAGCTACTGCGAAACGGATGAGCCTGTTCTGCCGTGGAAGGCGGCGGCTGGGACACCGCGGGAGAGGCGCTCGGCGGCGTGTGTACCGATGGAGGAGGAAGCGCAACCCGACGGATGGGCATGGCCACTGGGATACGGGCAAAGAAGTCCCGCGCACGAGCGGCGACATCCGCCACCAGCGGTAGCACCTCCGTCAACACCACTTCGTTCCGTCGCCATTTATCGGGGTCAGGCGGCGTCAGGGTATGACGCGCCAACGGTAAGGGGGCGGTGAGGTGCCGGTCCCACGCGATGTGCACAAAATCACAGAGCCGCTCGACTTCGGTTTGTGGGTCCGACACCAGGCGATCATAGCTCGCCACGCACCACTGCTCCGGGGGGAGACGTTCGAGGTCATCCAGCAGCACCTGCGTGGTCGTCGCCCACTGCCGCGCGACAATCTCCGCCAAGGGCTTGCCGATCATCTCCCGCCACCCTGGCACCAGCACTAACGACCACGGCAACCCGGACCACCCCGGCAAATGCGGATACATCACAAAGCGTCCTGACCGCCACGCCTCCATCATGCTACTAATTTCCTCGCGGGGGTCGCGGTAGAGATAGATGAAAACCGCATCGGGAAAGATGGCCTGAAAGAACGGAACGCGCAGCGCATTCTTGGGGGTTTTTTCCAGGAACCGGACACCGGCCATCCGGGGGTCCGGGGCCTGGCCGTCGCGATCATACATCCGCGCGAGAAAAGTGGCGCGCAGTTGCTCCGCCGTGTCGATATCCGCGTCCGCCGCCGTCAGACGGTTGGACGAGAACTCACGATGCGCGGGATGCAGTTGCGGGAGCCCTTCAATCAACGCATGGCTCTCCTTGCCAATCGTATACACCGTCGGCGACTGCGCGAGGGTCTCGAAGAGCAACGAGCTGCCGGACCGCGGGGGCGACACAATAAAAATCGGGTGCGCAATACGGGAATGGGCGGATGGTACCCGCGCGGGAGCGGGCGTGCTGGCCGTCGTCGGGGGTACGGGTCGCTCAGGGACAGTGGCGAGCACTGCTCTTGGCACGGGGGTGACGCGCAAATCAGGATTGAGCGCGGGACGGATCACCATCTGGCGAATGATCTCCACCGCGTCGGAGCGATTGGGCAAGGGGAAACGTTGCTCGAAGCGCGGCAACTGTCCGTCCAATGCTCGCAGGAGTGTCTGGTATGCGGGCCACCCCTCGGCGGCTTCACCATACCGGGCCCACAGCGCGCGCCAGTCCTGTTGGAACCGTGTCAGCACCTGCCGCAATTCGGCAATCAATGGATGTTGGGGGTCTCCGCTCGTGGCCAGATCATTGAGGAGTACGGTCAGTAGCGAGGTCTGTTCCCACGGGGACATCACTCCGGGTTGATTGACTCGTTCGAGCAAGAGGTCCGGGTGCGTATCGGGCAGGAATGGCACATATCGGGGGGCCACCGGGACCTGCGCCGACATGGCACCAGGAGACTCACCCCGCGCGACCAGCTCCCAAAAGGCGGCGGACCCCACGGAGTCGGCCACCAGGTGGACCCGTTGGGTCGCGTTGGGGTTGAGGACGTTATGCGGTTTCCAGGTATCAAAAATCCAGGCTTCTCCCGCCGCCATGGACAGCGAGCGGCCACCACAAATAAACTGGACGGTAGGGGCCGTGAGGATCGGCACATGCACGCGCACCCGCTGGAACCAGTAATAATTGGTGTCCACATGGGGCGTGGCTTCGGCGTTGGCATCCAGTCGCATGAGGCGGGTACGCCCGATGACGGTCTGAAAGGAGGCGAGTACCTGACGTAGATAGGGACAGCGGTCGAGCGCGGGGGTGGGCAGCATCGGCCCTTTCGTCGCATTGTTGCTGGGATCGCCATGCGCGGCGACCAGCGGAATCGCGGAATTGCCGGGATGGCCTTGCGGATGGGGGAGCCATTCCGCTTCCGCGAACTGTGAGACTTCACACGTCAGGCGTGACACGTCGAAACAGACGGGGATTTTCACGAACTCGACCGCTAACCGCATAGTGCTCCCCCTCCCCGAATCTCCGAATCTCCGATTCTCCGATTCTCCGATTCTTGCCTCAGCGGTCCTCACTCCACCTCAAACCCCTGCAACATCACCGGCACCACAACCGTCTCGACCGCACCTATATCAATCGCGGTGCCCACAATGCGGGTGAGCCCACGTTGATCGGTGCTGGGTGGCGCGGCAATGCTGGGATTGCCAGTATTCACGGCGGGACTCGCGTTCGCCGGGAGGTGTGTCAGCGTAGGGCCACCATTATTGGCCAATTTGCCGAGCTGCGGGTCCACGTTAAGGGCATTCCCGTCGGTGTCGATGATAATATCCGCCGTTCCTGGGGCTTCAATCAGACTGAAAATCGCGATGAACCTTCCGCTCGGGGAAAGCGGGGTTCCCAAATCGTCGCCGACACCACCGACGGTATTGTCCGCGACAATCGTATGGTCAAGAGTCACAGAGCCAATGTGCGCCACGATTCCCCCACCGGTCCCCGTCGCCGAATTGCTGGCGACCGTCGTATGTCGCACCGCACTCGCGGTCGCGTAACCGAAAAAGACGCCACCTCCATCACAGGCCGTGACGGTGTTGCCAGAGATCGTGCTATTTTCCAGCACAACGGGATTGTTGAATGGCGCATCAAAAAGAGCCCCTCCTCCTCCGGTCCCGGTCGTGTTCCCGGAGATGGTCGTCCGCCGAATAGTATGCGTCCCGGCGTCCGCGAAGTAGAGGAAAATACCCCCTCCCCCGGTCTGCGACGTATTGCCTGAAATCGTGGAATCCTCAATTGTCGTGTTGTTGTCGGGAGAGTAAAAGAACACCCCGCCACCAGCACCACCAATCGCGGTGTTCCCGGAAATCACCGTGTTCTGGATGAGCAGCGGTCCACCGGTATCCCCAATGTAGATTCCACCGCCAGAGGTGCCGGCCGTATTACCGGAAATCGTCGAATTCAGGATGGTGAGGTCCATCACGGGGGCCTCGGGGTTTCCACTTGCCCAAATCCCACCGCCACCATTCGTCGCGGTATTGCTCGTGATCGTCACACTGTCAAGCGTGAGGTTTTCGTTGGCATTAAAAATGCCCGCGCCAATCTGGTCATTCCCTCCAGTAATCGTCAGCCCCGAGATCGAGACATCAAGCTCCGCCGTCGCACTGTAGATATAGAACACTTTCGAGGCATTGTTGCCGCTCACCGTGATCGTCGCTGCTCCCGGCCCTTCGAGGTCCAGCGAATCAGTAATCTCGAGTTGCCCGGTCGTCAGGGGGATTGTCCCGGTCAATCCCTCCTGAAACCTGATCGTATCCGTCCCAGCCGCACTATTGGCGTCCACGATAGCCTGCCGCAAACTGCCGGCTCCGTCATCATTCAGATTTATGACCGTGAAAGAGGCGGCCTCCACCGGTTGGCTGGCCAGCCCCATCCCCAGCGACAATGCCACCCCGGAAGCGAGCACCATCCCTGACGATACTCGCTGGCCCGTGTGTCGGTCCGCTTTTCGTTGCGCCCGTGCGTGCGCCCGTCGTTGTTGTCGAATCATCGGCGTTCTCCCCTCCTCATCCCTCATAATGTTGCCACTCGCGGATTTTTCCTGCTCATCCGCCCGTGGACGGGCCACAGCCTGGCCGCGCGTTTTGCTGTCTCAGAGTTCGGATCTCGGTCACGACCGTGGTCCCGCCTCGCTGTGCGGTTTTCACCTTGATCGGCGTTCCTGGCGTCAATTCCGCCAACGTGCACGCCCGCCCACGACACGAAATACGCGCATCGGCGGGGATGTCGAATATCCGCGTGCTACCGATCATTGCCGCTGAGGTCGCCCGCGTCGCGGTCGTTGCCGCGGGTGCCGCGAGCGACACCATCAATTTGCCGGGTCCCACACTCGCCACCGTGCCTTTGTAGCGCGTCCCCCACTTCTGCCCCGGCCCCTCCGCCCATGCGACACTACTGGTCAGTATTGTCACCGTGGCCATCACTCCGATTGTCCATCGTCGCATCTTCTTCCTCCTCTGGTGAATGTTGTTCCCTTACTCGTTCGGCTTTTCATCCGTATCATCAATGGCCCTGAAGCTATAGCGTTTCCAGCCAATGTACATCGTCTGTTCTCGGAACACGCTACCCTCGTTCATGGACTGGAGTGCTCAGCAACCCGCAATCGCTGCTACCACAAGCTCGATATCGGATACTGCTGAATCCGCGGATCAGGACTGACGATCACCAAACCATGAGTGAGTGCTTGACAGATCAATATCCGGTCAAACGGATCTCGATGAAGCGCTGGCAGACGATCCAGGGCTAACACGGCAGCTTCTTCGATCGGGAGCGCCGTGAGCCCAAGCAGCGTTCGCTGCGCGGGAACAAACTGGCGCGGGAGTTCGGGCAAGGGGAGTTTCCCAAGTGCATACTTGATCGCGATTTCCCATACCGAGGCGGCGCTCAGATACACCTCATTGTTCGGGTCCGTGACGATAGCGCGTGCTTGGGCGGACAGCTCTGGGGCATCATCGGCCATCCACAGGAACGTGCAGGTATCCACTAGCACCCTCATAACCCCTGTCCCTCAAAAGCCCGGAGGATCTCTTCGGGCAGCGGCTCAAAGAACTCGGGCGGCACCTTTACCTTGCCCTTTGCCGTACCGAGAGGCCGAGGGGTGGTGCGTTGCGGAGGCAAGGAACGAATCTCAGCGATGGGGACGTTGTGTCGGCACAGGAGAATAGTTTCTCCAGCTTCCAAGTGCTTGAGATAGCGCGAAAGATGCGTCTTTGCTTCATGAATGTTCAGTTTAATCATGGAGCTAAAATTAGCCTAAAAATTAAACTCACATAAGCGTAGTACTGCCTTTTCCTCCAGTTTTTTCAACAACGCGCTTGCCTCTTGCAAGTCCTTGGTCTCAAACCCCTCAGTGAACCAGTTGTACACATCCGACAACAGCTATTGAGTTCGGACTTTAGCGTTCGGAGTCCGTGGAGCGGAAAGCCGCAGGGAACTCGGAACCCGAAACTCGGACCTGGCGCAACGCACCCTACAACTTGCCAATCTGCCGCAACACCGCCGCTTGGTCCCAATAGATGCGCTCAGTCGCCATCTTGCCATCCCGAAATTCGATGACAATCACCAACTCCACGTCAATCCACTGATTGGTTGGCGGCACGCCCGGCAAGAACCACTCCATCTGTTTCGTATGATGTAAGCGCACGGTTGCCTCTTCGACGATGGTGTTCTCGGTCACGACGCGATTGGTCATGGTGTGTTGCCACTCCGAGGGAATCGACGGAATGAACATATCCCGATAGTACGCCCGCAGTGCCGCCTTCCCCTGCCCGCCTGAGCGCGTCGGCATGTGCATGACGGACGCGTCCTCGACCATCGTCGCCAGCGCTTGTTCGACATCTTTGGTCACGAACTCACCGACAACGTGCGCTTCCCATTTTTCGAGATTCGTATGAGTGGACATGGTTTCCTCCGGTGTGGTCACCATCCGCGTCATCAAACTTCGCCGCGAATGAAGTTCAGAATGCGGCCTCGGGACGTGAGGAGTTCGGACCCGATAAAATGCCGTCGTCGTTCCGTGCGGGTATATCCTTGGGCGGCCATCTTGGTGCTGAATTGCCCGCAGTAAGTTCGCCCAGGATCAGTGAGAATGACCTGCGCGATGGGATTAGTATGGCACGCCAGGAACGCGGCAAGCAGCGCTGGATGGCCGCGTTCATACAGCAGGTCGCTGCCCACAATCAGATCGAAACGGCCCAGCTCAGGATTCGGACCCGCCCACGGGGCCTGCTGAAAGTGAATAGGTGAGAGACCGTTCAGGTCCGTATTGTGGCGCAAGAACTCTTCCGCCACTGGATGATAATCGCTAGCGGTGATGTCCGCCCCGCGCTGTTGCAAAACCATACTACACAGGCCGATCCCACAGCCCACCTCTAAGATACGCTTCCCTGCGATTGGAAACTCGCACATCTCTTCCGCGAGCGCGCGCCCGGACGGCCAGACCACCCCAAAGAGTGGCCAGGATGCGGACGAAATCCCGGCTTCGGCGGAGCAATGATCGCCATCCCAAAATTGTTGGCGGTCACGGAGCGAACGGACATGGTAGTCATGCGCCCCGACGCGGAACGTCGAGGTCTCAACCGCGATGTGCGAAAGTAACGTGTCTGAGTCTTCCAATACCAGGCTCCTGATACGAACGGTCCAGGGTCCAAAGTCCAAGGTCTAAGGCGATTTCCAGAAAAAATTATCCCATGTAGCCCGGATGGAGCGGAGCGGAATCCGGGGTGCCCCGCGCGGAGCCTGGATTCCGCTCCGCTTCATCCAGGCTACCCAGAAACGGGATAGTCATTTCGAGAAATCGCATAAGGTTTCATTATGCCGCCGCGACTTGGCGTACATGGAGAAGATCGTTGCGCGTGACAGGACGCAGCGCGGTCGCGGGAACAGAGACAACGGCAAGCGTGTCCCCATTACCCGCGAAAAACTCCACCTCGTATCCTTCGGGATATTCATGCGTCGCGGGATGGTGCTCAACAATAGTCCCCAGGTCGCCAACGACGAGATTGGTGTCTTGCACATCTTCAAGCAAAATCACGCGAGAAAATAGCGGAAAAGTCATGGTTGTTTCTCCGGGATAAGGGTTATAAACCGTGCGACGGACTCCCCATTACGCAGCATCCAAATCGACCGCAGCCAGCGCGTGTTCCCATTGGGGCCAACGAGAGGCGCAACAATTTCATATTTCTCACCGTACATGGACCTTTTTCCTGGTCGAGCTTCCTGAGCAAGATGCTGCGTCCGTAAATCGACTTCAAGTCTCGGCCAGTTCTGTTGCTCATAGCCCATTTCAGCAAGAAATCGGGCCTTTGGTTCGCCGTCGGGATTGGCGGGATTCAGTGCATAGTCACGCAATTTCTCGGGAGCAATAATGGTTGCCTGCGGAGAGAGTTTCATGCCTAATGAAGGAGTGATTGGTTAGTTGGGTGATTCTTCCTCAAGAGATTCCTCTAGAACCGATAGCGGAAACGGCCCCAGAATTCGTTCATCTGGTTGCGCTCCGATCCGCCAGCCTGCATGTGGCCGATCCCGTAACCGCTTTCACTAAAGGGTCGTCCATCGGTAGTAAAGTTGGCGAACGTGCTGAGGTCGTGTTCCCGTCGGCTCCCGAGAAAAGCCGTGATCCCGAGTTGCACCGACCAGTTGTTGGTAATCAAATACTCAGCATTGCCACCTAGCGTGCCATCAACCCCAGTGGTGCCGAACGTGCCAAAGAGGAAATAGATGAGTTGGTCGCGCATGAACTGGTTCTGGACGAAGAAGGTGAAGATGAAGTTATCGTTGGCACCGCTGGGGTTCCCATAGCGACCCGCATGCACGTCAGGAATATGGGTCCCAAACGCCTGGACACTCAAGAGGAAACTGCGGGTTGGGTTCAGCCAGCGAATGAGGGTGGGACGGTCAACGCCGATCACCCAGCGATAGATGTTCCCATCCGCCCAGTTGTCTGGCTTCGTGGTGTCGGTCAGTAAGGCATTCGCCGTCCACGACAACTCCGAGCGAATGACAAATCCGGTGGTGGGCTCAAACCAATCAAGGGAAAAGCCCAGGGTATTTTGTTTCCGATACTTGGCGGCCAGCGAGCCCCCGACCCCACAGGCATTGAGGTAAGGCGCGGCGCGAAACACTTTCTTCGCGGTCTGGACTCTGGGATTGGAAGAGGCGCGCATGTTGATGTGCTTCGGCTTCACGTTGATACGGACGGGACCCAGAGTGGACTGCACCGTCTCTCCTCCTGGACCGCGAGGATTATTGGGGTCAACCGCGGGCAGCACTTCCGCGCAGCCGGGAACCCCTTCAAGCACGTTAATCCGATCCCACCCAGGCGACAGCACGTCTTGAAATGCAAACCAGTCAGTAAGCTGAAGACGGAAGTTGCCAACCGTGGCTTCCCACCGCATGCCGATCCCACTATTGTCGAGATTCCAGGCTGGCGCGCGATTCTTATACAGCCCCACATTCACATCATTACGGCCAGGGAAGAGCGCTTGCCCCAACAGGTCGTTCCCAAAGGCAAAAGCGTCAAGGGTACGACCAAACCCAATCGCCCACGGCTGCGCGGGATGGCCGAATCCGACCGGGGTATGTCGGTCGAAAACCCACACCACGCTCCCAGCCAGATCTTTCAAGGGGCCGACTTGACCAAAGCGATGCTCGAACAACGCCGACCACAGCGGGACGCGGGTGTCATCAAATGGGTCAATAAAGAAGTGATCCCCAAAGTTGACCGGGTTGACGATATCTTGGAGACGAAAGAAGTCCGCCTTGCCCCACACATGTTGTTGTTTGCCGATACGCAACCAGTTCCGTCCCCCAAATCCATCGAAGAACAGGTCCGCGTATGCCTCACGCACGGGATAGTACAGATCCATGTTGGTCTCACGGATCATGCCAAAACGCAGATCATTCTGACTAGCGTCGAGACCATAGTAGGCGCGCGAACGTGAGTCGCGCCGGCGACCAGGCACGTTGTACTTCGACCCTGGCACCAGGTTATAGGGAAAGAGCGCGTTATTGATCGGCCACAATTCCGCGAATCCATGCAAACTGTTATTTCCAAAGAGGGTGCGCAGGAGTGTCGCGTTCGCTCCTCGTGGAGACCGCGTCCGGCCAGAGACCGCTTTCGTTCCCACATCACGGCCAGTGCCGAAACGGTCCCCCAGGTCGTAGATCGACTCGTACTCTGGTCGGAGTTCGATGAAGTACTCGAAACGGCTAACCGTCTCCCGCAGTATACGCAGCGGACCGGAGAGTTGCACGCTCGCACGGTAGCGAGAACTGGCGATGTGATAATCCTCGACAAAGGTATCCGTGCGAAGAATGGAAAAGTTATCGACATAGCCGTGCACGGCCATATCTCGCAAGCTCGGAATAAGTCCCGGCTCGTCCGCGGCCAGCGCGTGCGTGGACACCAGTGTCACGCTCAGCGCGAGTAACATCGCAAGCCTTCCGCCTCGTTTCCGCATCTCCCGATCCGCCCCCTGCATCATAAATCTTCCTTCCCCTCTTTTGGTGTTGAAGGCTGGAGTCTGAGAAGAAACCGCCCTCCCTCCACACCATCATTTGTAGCGAATCGCCAGGCCAATCATCTGAAAAGCATACTCAGCGGTACTCGTATAGTCGCGGGTGTTGCTGTAGCCGAGATGCGTCGCGGAGACCTCGTCCGTGAATGCTCCTTCTTTGAGAGGTTGAACAATCACGGCTTGGGCACCAATCGTACAGGCTTCACGATGCAGGAGGGTCCGCATCTCCGCGATGTCGGTGCCAGGGTTGCCATACGATTTCACCTGGGCAATCACCTCGTATGGTTGCCCAGGTGGAGCGGCTAACACTGGAATCTGACAGTCCGGAGCACTAAATTGCACGGGCAACTCGCCCACTTGCTCGGTCAACACAAGCGGCTTGGTCGGACGCTGGCCACAGGCCGCCAGCAGCAACAGAAGGAAAGTCACGATGTGTCGCGCGTGTAACATTATGGTTGGTTTCGCGGTCTCTACTTAGCACGCGCCTCGCCTTTTCTCTACTCTTGCCACCCGCCTTATTTTCAACCTCTTGCTCCGCACTTGCGTCTGAAATCAAGGAGTGCTTCAAGAACATCACTCGTATGCTCGGAGGCATTGCCCATGACCGCAGTCAGTAGTCAGTAGTCAGTAGTCAGTAGAAAGACGTTAGACTTTGGACTTTGGACCTTTCTCCAGACAGTAAGGATTTCTCGTGGAATTCATCACAAATTTTATCGACCTCTTTCTTCACCTCGATACCCATCTCAATGCCGTCATCCGTGATTACGGAGTATGGACGTATCTCATCCTGTTCATCATTATCTTTTGTGAAACCGGATTGATCGTCACCCCTATCCTGCCAGGCGATTCGCTGCTGTTCGCGGCTGGTACATTCGCCGCGAGTGGCGCGCTGGATATGACTTGGCTGCTGGTCCTTTTGATCGTGGCGGCGATACTCGGCGATGCCGTCAACTATACCGTCGGCCACTTCATGGGGCCGAAAGTCTTCGCGCAAGAAGACAGTCGGATTTTCAAGAAAGAGTATCTCGAGCGCACCCATCAGTTCTACGAAAAATACGGGGGCAAAACGATTATCATCGCGCGCTTCGTCCCCATCGTGCGCACCTTTGCGCCGTTCGTCGCCGGAGTCGGGAGCATGACCTACGGCAAGTTCGCGAGCTACAACGTCATCGGCGCTGTTGTGTGGGTCACCGTGTGCGTCTTCGCTGGCTATGTCTTTGGCAATCTGCCCATTGTGAAGGAGAACTTTACCTTAGTAATCCTGGGCATCATTTTCGTGTCGATCCTGCCGGGCATCATTGAGTATTGGCGGCAGCGGCAGCAGGCAGCAGCGGATTAACTTAAAAGAAGAGAGTGAGAGCATGACCCAACGTGAACAGGAATTTCTTCTATGAAAAAATCGCGTACCCCTTCCTAACCTCTTAGGACGTTACATTGTGGCTGACCCCCGCGTCTGTCACGGAAAACTGACATTTCGTGGAACCCGCATTTTCGTTGCCGATGTGCTGGAACAGGTAGCGGATGGATTGGCCTGGGAGACGATAATTGAAGAATGGGGGGGGCTATTACCGAAGAGGCAATTGCTGAGGCCGTCCAATTAGCTGCCAAGGCATTGCTGAAGCACGCGGACGAGTTTGTTATCGGATCAACACCAGCATGAACGTTTTAGACGAGAACATTATCTCGGACCAACGGCTTGTGTTGAGAAAGTGGCGAATTCCTATTCGTCATATAGGTTACGATATTGGACGGAGGGGAATTCAAACGGTAGACGTTGACGCCCTTCCCCTGAGCCTCCATAATCCCACTGCTCTTGCCGAACCCATCTCACCGAAAGAGAGAACCCTTCGCCTATGACCTATAAACTTGGTGTCGATGTTGGCGGAACCTTTACCGATTTAATCCTCGTGGAGGAAAGCAGTGGCCGGCTCGTCCGTGCCAAAACGCCCTCGACCCCGGCTGATCCCTCGGTCGGCGTGCTCGCGGGTATCGACAAAGTCTGTCGCGCGGCCGGCATCTCGCCGGGTGAGATTTCTCACATCATGCACGGCACCACGGTCGCCACCAATGCCGTCCTGGAAGGCAAAGGGGCGAAAGTCGGGCTCATAACAACGCAAGGCTTCAAGCAAATTCTCCACCTCGCGCGCTCGTGGACGCCGGGCCCATTAGCCGGGTGGATCATCATGGTCAAACCGGATCCTCCAGCAGGTCTGGAGAACACCCGCGAGGCCAAGGAACGGATTGGCACGCACGGGGATATTGTTCAACCACTTGATGAAGAGGCGCTGCGCAAGGACATCCAAGCCCTAGTGGCGCGCGGCGTCGAAGCGATCACGATTGCGTTCATCAACTCCTACGCCAATCCGGTGCACGAAAAACGGGCCAAAGCCATCGCGCAAGAGATGTTTCCCACTCTGCCCATCACCGCCTCAGCCGAAGTGCTGCCGGAGTTCCGCGAATACGAACGAGCACTGACGGCGGTGATGAATTCGTATGTGCGCCCGAAAGTCGCCCTGTACATGAAAAATTTCGCCGATCAACTCGCCGCGCATGGACTCAAAGCGGAAGTCAACATTCTGCGCTCGGATGCCGGACTAATGACCTTACGCATGGCGCAAGAACGGCCCGTGTACGCCGTCATGTCTGGTCCAGCGGGCGGCGTGGCTGGGGCGTTGTTTATCGCGACCAAAGCCGGGTTCCCGAATATCCTCACGCTCGACATGGGTGGCACGTCAACTGACGTGGCGCTGTGTCAGGACGGCAACCAGACCATCGCACGAGAAACGACGTTGGGTTATTTCCCGATTAAAGTACCGTCCGTTGATGTGCGCAGTATCGGTGCCGGTGGCGGCTCAATTGCCCATGTACCGGAAATCACCAATGCCCTGCGAGTTGGTCCGCAAAGCGCCGGGGCCGCTCCGGGACCAGCCTGTTATCGCAAAGGCGGCACCGAGGCCACGGTCACGGATGCCAACGTGGTCCTTGGACATTTGCCGCCGCGTTTGCTGGGTGGCGAGATGATGCTGGATGAAGATGCCGCCAAGGATGCAGTCGAACGCATCGGTCATAAGCTCGGCTTGGATGTCTACCGCGCGGCGCAAGGGATTCTCGATATTGTCAATGAAAACATGTACGGCGCGCTCCGCTTGGTATCTGTCCAGCGTGGCTATGACCCACGCAACTTCGCGCTCGTTGCCTTTGGTGGTGCCGGGCCGCTGCATGCCAATGCCGTCGCCAAGTTAATTGGCTCGTTTCCGGTTATTGTTCCACCTGCCCCAGGGATTCTCTGTGCGGCGGGGGATGTCGGGTGTGCGTATCGTGAAGAATTCGCGCGCACGGTGCTGCGCACACTTGATCAACTTGCTGTCACCGAAGTCGTGAAGATTCTGCAAGACCTGGGCAATGAAGCGACGGGCTGGCTCGAACGCGAAGGTATTCCACGCAATCGACAGCAGGTCTTGTACAATGCTGACATGCGCTACTTCCGCCAAGGATACGATTTGCCGATCACGACGACGTTGGCCGACCTGCAAACACACGGCACCGCCGTGTTAGCCGATAAATTTCACGCCTTGCACGAACAACTCTATAGTTTCCGGTTGGATGCTGAATGTGAGATTGTCAATCTGCGTGCAGTGGCTCTGGGCCAGGGCGCATCGCTCAAGTTGCCGGAAGCCGATCTGGCGGGGGCCTCCGCCAAACCAGCGCAGGCCGATGAGCACAGCATCTATTTCGACGGCAAGTTTCTGTCCACGCCGATTTATGATCGCGGCAAACTCCAGCCTGGGAATCGTTTGACCGGCCCGGCGATTGTCACGGAAATGGATTCCACCACCGTGGTCTTGCCTGGGTTTACGGGTGAGGTGGATCGGTACTTTAATATCTTGATTCGACCGGGAGCGTAAAAGATGAGCGGCTTGCAAGAAGTTGAAAAGCTGTTGCCCACACTCACGCGCACGGAAAAAGCCCAACTCCTTCAGCAAGTCGCACGTGAGTTAGGGGATGCCATTCTCGGGATTGAAAGTATCCCTGACGTTTGCGGCGGGGTGCCGTGCATCATGCGGACTCGGATTCCGGTCTGGGTGTTAGAACAGTACCGACGCCAAGGGGCAACGGAAGCCGATTTGCTCCGCGCCTATCCCGCGCTCCGCCCTGAGGATTTGGTCAATGCGTGGGCGTATATTCGTTCTCATCAGGAGGAAATCGCTCGGCAGATTCAAGAGAACGAGGCGGCATAGGACATGGCACGGTTGTATGCCGACGAAAATTTTCCACATCCGGTTGAACGAGAAAGGAATTCACCATGCGTAACGTCAAAATCGCCACGATCCCCCAGATTGATGTCGATCCCGTCACCCTCGACATCATCGAAAGCGCGCTCAAGAACTATCGCTACGAGATGGATGCGGTGCTCTATCGCACCGCCATGTCACCGGTGATTCGCGAACAACATGACGAATTCCCGATGATCTGTGATCCCACTGGCCGCATGGTGGTCGGGCAGTTCGGTTCGTATATCCGCGAGATGATGGACAGCTTTGATCGCCCACTCTACCCGGGAGATGTGATCTTGTTGAATGATCCCTACCTCTGCGGCGGCGCGATCTCGCATATCAATGACTTCCTCGTACTCATGCCAGTCTTCGATGGTGACGAAGTGATTGGATGGGTGTCGATGTTCGGCCACCAAATGGACGTGGGCGGTCCCCTGCCCGGCTCGTTTCCCACCAATGCCACATCAATCTTTGGTGAAGGTCTGCGCATTCCGCCAGTCAAACTGTTTGAGCAGGGGAAACTCAACGACGATGTCTTGAACCTCATTCTCAATAACGTGCGGATTCCAGTAATGAACCGTTCCGACCTCATGGGCATTGTCGCCGGCTGTCGCACCGCCGAACAACGCGTGATGGAGTTGTGCCAACGCTTTGGCCGTGACACCTACCTCGCCGCCTGTCAGGCGCTCCTCGACCGGACCTACCGCGCCGTGCGGACGCTCATTCAACGCAATATCTCCACCGAGCCCCAATCCTTTGAGGACTATGTCGATGACGACGGTTTGGGCAACGGCCCGTTCAAGATGAAACTGACGATCTGGCGAGAAGGCGAAAAGGCGGTCTTCGACTGGACCGGCACTGACCCCCAAGCAGTCGGGCCGATCAACTTCTACCTGAACGAAGGCATGTTCAAGATGTTCATCGGCGTCTACCTCATCATGGTGTACGACCCGCAGATTTTGTTTAACGACGGCTTCTATCCGCTGATTGAAGCGCGCCTGCCAGATGGGTCGCTGTTGCATCCGAAATTTCCCGCTCCACTCGGCTGCCGCACGCATGCGCTCGCACGGCTGTTCGATGTGATGAGCGGGTGCCTGGGACAGAAGAGTCCAGAATTGACCACGGCGGCTGGCTACGGCACGAGCCCGCACTTGCTCTACAGTGGCACGGATAAGCACGGCAAGTTCTTCTTCATCATGGAGATTAGCTACGGCGGCATTCCTGGTCGTCCGATTGGCGATGGCATGGATGGACACTCGTGGTGGCCGTTGTTCACCAACATTCCGACGGAGTATCTGGAGAACTTCTGTCCGATGCGGGTTGATCGGTATGCCACGGTCATCGACTCCGGCGGCGCGGGCCTCCATCGCGGCGGCAACGGAATCGACAAATGGTACACCTTCCTCGAATCAGGGGACGTCGGCATCCACGATGATCGCTGGCTCACGCCACCGTGGGGCATTCTCGGTGGCAAACCCGCGATGCGGTCCACGAAAATTCTCATCCGCGCGGACGGCACCCGCACGGTGCTGCCCTCCAAATGTGACCAGGTCAAAGTCGAGCCTGGCGACCAACTCATTTTCCAAACCGCGGGCGGCGGTGGCTGGGGCGATCCCTTACTCCGTGAAACAGAAAAAGTGCGGCTTGATGTCGCGCGTGAACTCGTCTCTTTGGAAAAAGCGCGGCGTGATTACGGTGTGGTGCTCAACGAGCAGGCCGAGCAAGTTGATGAAGCGGCCACCACAGCACTGCGTGAGAAATTGGCGAAAGAGCGCGGCCCGATTCAGACATTTGATTTTGGCCCACCGCTTGAGCAATTGCTGGCGCGGTGCAAGGAAGAAACCGGACTAGCGCCGCCGGTGCGGCCCAAACTGCCAGCGGGGTGGGCAAGGAATGGGGTCAAACGGAAGGCGGCGTAAAACGTAAACCGTAAATATGTAAAACGTAAAGAAGTCGAAAAAAGTCGAGTAGGCTCTCGGCTCTCAGCCTAAAAAATCTCATGTCCGAGGGTCAACGTCCAAAATCTGGCGGTAGGAAGTTATCCCGCATAATCGACAAGATATCTGACGAATACCAAACTCGCTTTCACGTCATCATAAAACATCTTGTCCGCTGTCCAGAATTCACACCCACGGAGTTCCGCAAGCGCGGCATAGGGTGCATCGTACACCGCACGTTGATTGAACTGTTCAGCGACCTCCCGTGCGCGTTGCCGTAACTGTGGATGTGACGCTATCTGGACAGGTGCGCGGTCAAGAACCGCATACGCCTTCAGCGCATCTTCTCGACTCAATCTCCCCTCATATACTCGCTTGCGAATCGCCGAGTCCACTTCGCTAATGAACAACGGTGGGGCAATCAAATTGATGCCCTCCCGCACGGACTCACGCACCAACCAGCGCGCTTTGTCACGATAGCGTTCTCCTTTGAGGGCTAATTTCACAATCACACTGGCATCAACGCAGCGTTCACTCATAAGTGGTTGGTTCGCTCCTCGCGTATTTGTCGGAGGTCCTCAGCCGCATCAAATTCTCCCTCAATAGAGGCCGCCACCACATCGCATTCCGTGAGCCAGGCGTCCACCCGCGCTAACCGTTCTCGCCGCGCCGCCTCCTCAGTACTGTTCACCAGCGGTATAGCACTGAGTTGCTCACAGATGTGCGCCATCAATTTCAGCCGCGCACTCGGCGGCAATTGCACGACTAATTGCTCTATGTGTTCTAAACTCATTTCGTCAGACATCGCTCTTCACCTCTCAGGAATTGCCGCCGCAGCATAGGGACGGAAAGAAACGCAATCAAGAGGTCTTCTTCCAGTCCCTTGTCACCCCGAACCCTGCCCGCTACACTCGCCCGCAGTGTCACACCCTGCACGGCCATTGCCGCTCCAATCGCCCCCGCCACAGCCTGCCGCTTCAACTCCGAGCGAACTCTTCACGCGGGATTTTTTAATAATATGCTCCAGCACCTTCCTGTTCTCCGGCAGCATGTTCCTGCTGTTCGCCGTCTTGCCGCTCTTCGTTGTCAACGAGCTGCATGGAGCCGAGTCTCAAGTCGGCTTGATTATGGGTGCCTTCGCCATCTCCGCCGTGCTCACTCGCCCGCTCTCTGGTCGCATCGTTGACCTCTGGAGCCGCAAAACTGGACTGCGCATTGGCGCGCTGATCTATTGGGTCGCACCAGCGCTCTATACCTTCGCGGCCACGGTTCCCGTGATGTTCGCTCTGCGTTTTCTGCACGGGATTGGCATCGCCATCTATACGACCGCGGGCAGTGTCTACGTCGCCGACAATGCTCCGGCTGCACGCCGAGGCGAGGCGATGGGCTATTACGGCATGGCGATGAACCTCTCCATGGCGATTGGCCCAGCGCTCGGGATCGCCTTAATCGACGACATCGGGTTCGATGGATTGTTTTGGCTCGCCTCACTGCTCGGACTGTTGAGTTTCGTGTTGGTGCAATTTCTCCATGAGCCAATTCGTCATCCTCCACACGAGGGACAAGCGCTCGCACGTCCGGCGCTGTTCAGCCGTGTCGCCCTCTTCCCTGGCTTTCTTGCCATGTGCATGACCATGACCTTCGGGACGGTGGTCTCATTTCTCCCGTTGTTCGTACAAAAACATAAGCTCGGCAATGTCGGGTTATTCTTTGTCGTGTACTCAGTTGTCGTGGTGGTCCTTCGTCCAGTGTCTGGGCGCTTATCCGACCGCTTCGGGCGCGCCGCGATTATTATTCCGGGCATGTTCTTTTTGGCGCTGTCGATGGTCGTCCTCGCCTACTCCACTTCCATGTCTGGTCTTTTATCCGCCGCCGTTCTTCAAGGGATTGGGTTCGGCGCGGTCCATCCGTCGATCATGGCGTTAGTCGTTGACCGCTCGACCGCACATGATCGTGGCCCCGCCTTGGCCACGCTGATGATGGCCTTTGACATCGGGGTGGGGGTGAGTGCCATCGGACTAGGGCAGGTGTTGGAACGGACGGACTTCACCACGATGTATCTCTGTGCCGCTGGGATCGCCATGATCGGCACCCTGGCGGTCATCGTCGCGACCTTTTTCCAACGGAAAGACGGAACGGTCTCGTAGGACGGGATTGCCCGCGAAGACCCACCAGGAGTGGGACTGCAAACCGCGGAGCACGTCATTGGCGAGGGGCGAACTGGGCGGGCTCGCCAATGACGAGGATGTGCTCTTCGCGGGTTATCTATCCAACAATGCCTTCTTCCACGGCGCGGAGGAAGAACTTGGGTTTGAGCAGAACAATAATCGCTGGCACGAGCGTGCAGGAGCCGAGCCAACTGATCATCATCCACAAGGCCAGTAATAATCCCATCTCGGAACAGAAGCGAATGCTAGAGAAGATCCAACAGGCGGCTCCGAGCGACAGGGTCAACGCGGTGAAACTCACCGCCTTGCCAGCGGTGGCAATCCCAATGCGCATGGCTTCCTTTATATCGCCTTGGTACTCTTCCACCGCCCGACTGACGAGATACACCCCGTAGTCAATCCCGAATCCCAGACCGACCGTTACAATCGGTAACGATTGGAGATTGATCCCGATGTTCCGGTATCCCATATAAGCGTTGACGATTCCGTTGGCCAGAAACATGGTCACCATCATCACCAACGCCGCGACCGCCGAGCGGTAGGTAAACATGATGATGATGAACATCGTCCCAAAGCCGAGCACCTGCATCAGAATATCATTCTTCAGAATCTCTTCATTCGCTGCCCCGGTGACGCCAATGAGTCCACCAGCAAGGCGAAAATCCGCCTTTTCCATCGGATTCTTTTCCACGAATTCCCGCGCATTGGCGATCATGCGGGCCACGTTATCCCCCTGATGATTGCGGGCATAAAAGGTGACATGCGAGGTCGTGTAGCTCGGATCAAGGAACCGGGAGGTCTCCCCTGGCGGGGCGCCCGCGAAGAGGAGAGTCGCACCGATGAAAACGGCGTACACTTCATTCGCGTACCGGTAAATCCAGCCATAGAGTTGCGGCTCGCCAGCGATCCAGATGGTGTGTTCCGCGGTGGAAAACGGATCGACGACGGTCCGTTGGACCTCATCAAAGATGCGCCGATAGTCGATCCGCCCTTCGATAAAGTTCGCTTTGATCAGGAGCGCTTGGCCGTTGAGTGACACAAGCTGCCCGTAGATCGACTCGGTGTTGTAACAAATCTTTTTGATGTCCTCGACTTCTTCGTCGGTTTTCGGCGGGCGCCGCATCACGGGCGGCGTGGCGATCGTCCCACCTAACACGGTGAGATAGCGTGTCGTGCGATGGCCAATCGAGGCGATCTGATCGTGGTTCACGCCGGCGATCCGATCGACGGCCTGCGTCATGTCGAAGACCTTCTTGAGGATCTCCTTGGTGAAGACATCCCCCTTCTCGGCTTTCAGCATGATGTTGATGTTGTTGGCACCGCCAAACTGATCGGCGAACTTAAAATGGACCTACACGAATGGATGTCGATACGGCAGGAGGTCGTTGAAGGCGGTGGTCATTTCCAGTTGGAGACTGAAATACGCCATGATGGAGGTAAAGATGGAGATAAGAATAACGACCGGGATACGGTTTTTGATCAGGTTTTCTCCAAGTCGATAGAGGGCTTCTTTCCCTTGATAGAGTTCCTCATACGTTCGAACCGGTGGTTTTTCATCTGCCATAAGACCCTCCCTTTGGTATCTCTGGGTTGTAGTTGCTTGCGCTTCCCGTTGTGGAACATCCGCTGTTCAAGAGACCACGAATATCCTCGACCGGGGCCACGGTATAGCCCTTGGTTTGGAGAAACTGTCAAGGGGGTATTCCGCGAGCTTGAGGAACCAAACTGACCATAACAAGGCCGCCACGCATGGCATCCACGCACATGGTCAGGTCTCCGAGCAATACCCTTTACTGGGTCAGCATGAAGGTCTCAGCCCTTTTTCTTTGGTTTGGTAAACCAGAGCAGGAGTCCACCGCCAGCAGCGGTCGCGACAAGAATTACGATCACCCACAGTATGCTTGGATCAATATCCATAAAAATCCTCCTTCACTCCTTAACGTTACATTCATTCAGGGCCGTGGCATGAAGTCGATATGGGGACATATTCCTAGCTCTTGGGATTTTCAAGCACCCTCCGGGCGGAAGCGAAGAAATCGACCTCCCCTTGCGCGGACGTGGCATTCTATCGACGGGAAAGAGACCAGTGAGGACGAAAAGTCAGAGGACATTCCAGATGACGCGCAAGATCATCAGGAGCGTGGACACCGCGCCAATGCCAAAGCAAATGGCGCGCGCGGGTTGCAAATGATTCACGTAGGCGAAGGTGTGCGCGACGCGGGCAACCGTGAAGAGCCCACAGAGGATAAGGGCTCCGGTCAGAGACGCACCGCTGAGGACATAGACCAAACCAACGGCGAAGAAGAGCGGAATGTTTTCCAAGTCATTGCGCTGAATGCGCAGGGCATGCGCGACTTCCGGCGCTTCCACTGAGCCCGCCACCGCCCCAGAAGCGCCAAAGGTTGTCGCATCTTCTGGATTGATGAAGCCACCGAACTTTTGTCTGCTCTTCCCCGTGTAGGCGGCGGATGCCAGCATCTTCACGCCAAGCACGGCCACGCACAACGCGTACACACGAAACGCGGGATTCGCCAGTAACATCTCCATGACGGCCTCCTTTTTTAGATTGCGTTCTCGGTCCGCAACCGGGTGATGTCATCAGTGGTATAGCCAAGCATTGTTGTCAGCACCTCGGCAGTATGCTCACCAAGCAGCGGCGGAGGCAAGCGCGCCGCCACTGGCGTCTCCGAAAGCTTCAGCGGGGAACCGACGAGAGACACCTCACCAGCAGTGGGATGGGGCATCATCCAGATCATGTCGCGCGCGAGCACCTGGGGATCGGTAAACACTTGGTCAATCGTTTGCACCGGACCGCACGGAATCCCCGCACCGGCGATTTCCTCCAGCCAGAAATCGATCTCCTGTGCATGAAAGAGTGCTTGCAACAGCGGCACGAGTATTTCTCGATGCTGCACGCGCGCGGGATTGGTCGTGAACCGAGGGTCCTGCGCAAGCTCCGGCTGGTTCAGGAGGGCGCACAACTTTTGCCACTGCCCGTCATTGCCCACGGCGAGACAGAAAAACCCATCGCGCGCGCGAAACGACTGATACGGCACGATGGTCGGATGCGCATTGCCGAACCGACTCGGGGCATCGCCAGAGACCAGGTAATTGCTCCCCACGTTCGCGAGCCAGGCCACCTGAGCATCCAGCAAGGCAATATCAATCGCCTGGCCTCTGCCGGTCTTGCTCCGCGCGAGTAGCGCGGCTTGGATCGCGTTGGCGGCATACAAACCAGCAGTGATGTCCACCACCGCGACACCGACCTTCATCGGCTCGCCGTCGGGTTCCCCGGTAATGCTCATCACCCCACCACGCCCCTGAATGACAAAATCATAGCCAGGGAGGTCTTTGTCTGGGCCGGTCTGCCCATAGCCGGTGATGGAACAGTACACCAAGCCAGGGTTGAGCGGCTTCAGGTCGTCGTATCCCAGTCCCAGCGCGGCCAGCTCGCCGACTTTATAGTTCTCGACCAGCACGTCACTGGTCCGCGCGAGCTGGCGGATAATCTCTTGCCCGGCGGGCGACTTGAGGTTGACGGTGATGCTTTTCTTGTTGCGGTTGGCGCACAGATAATACGCACTCTCCCCCTCCGCGAACGGCGGTCCCCAGGCACGGGTGTCGTCGCCGACTCCGGGACGTTCCACTTTGATGACCTCGGCGCCGAGGTCGCCAAGCATCATCGTGCAATACGGACCAGCCAGCACACGGGAGAGATCGAGAATACGGAAGCCTTCGAGGGGGTGTTGTATGCGGAGCATTGTCATGCCGGGCATTATAGAGAGCAAACGCGCCGCTGTAAGTCTGTCACTCCGTTGCCAAGGCACAACCCACGGCGTACCATCTGCGCTCTTCAATCTCACTTCTGAGGAGGGCATGTATGCCTGTCACTATTCTGTATGGAGACCGCTCGTCTCCGGTCGCCAGAGCCACGGCGGAAGGGAACAACCTGTGGCTCTCGCTGGCGGACCTGCGCACAGCCACGGGCTGGGAACTCAAGCCGCAAGGCGCGTGTCTCAACGATGTCTGCGTTCCCATTCCGGTCGGACGAGAAGCCGAGTTTGTCCGCGCGCAGGGGCAGCAGTTCAACCTCACCGCCCTTGCCCAATCGCAAGGACAACCCATTGTTCACGACGACACGCATGGCGTCTGGTTTTTTGGCGAAGCCGCTGGTGCTCGTGGCCAAGCACTTGCCTCCTTGCAAGCGCCCGACTTTACACTCCCCGACCTTGATGGCCGCGCGCATTCACTTTCGCAGTATCGCGGCAAGAAGGTGCTCTTGGTCTCCTGGGCCTCGTGGTGAGGCTGCCGCTTCGACCTGCCAGTGTGGCAGGCTCTCTACGCGGAACTCCAGGACAAGAATTTCATCATCATCTCCGTGGCCTTTGACACCGGCGGCGTTCCGGCGGTCAAGGACTGGATTCGTCCCGCTTCCGCGCAACTCCCAAAGGAACTGCTCGACATCATGGGCTGGGAAGATCGGCTCAGCGCGAAGGCCGCGACCCCAACCTACCCGTGCTTGATTGACGAGAAGCATCTCGTCGCCGAGCTGTACAATATGGTGAACGTGCCGCAAGCGGTGTGGATCAATGAACAAGGCCGCATCGTGCGTCCGGTGGAGTCGGCGGGATCGAGTGACGGCTTCCGCACGATGGACCGCACCACGTGGCAAATGTCACCCGACGTCGCCGAAGCTGGCAAGAAAGTCCGTACAACGTATATCGATGCGATTCGCGATTGGGCCACGAAAGGAGACGCGAGTCCGTATGCGCTCGCGCCGGAAGAGGTCCGCGCTCGCATGCAGGGACCGACCGATAACGACGCCATCGCGACGGCGCATTTTCGGCTTGGGCAGTATCTCTATCAACAAGGACACCACCAAGACGCGAAGCGCTACTTCGATGAAGCACAACGGTTACGGCCCGAGAGCTGGAATTTCCGACGACAGCGGTTGGAACTAGAGGCGGTGGGGAATGCGTCAGGCCCTGAATTCTGGGCGGCGGTCGATGCGTTAGGCAGCAAAGCCTACTATCCGCAAGCGAAATTGTAGACCGTGTTAAATATCGACGTGCCGGGGGAAGTCGGGAAAGAGCACTGACTGTTCACGCCTTCCCTCGGCATCGTAGAAGTGGATGACGCCATCGCCATGACAAATCCATACTTCTTGCGCGCCCTGGTCAAAGTACAATTGTCGTTTCTCGGCGATCTCGTCATCCGTGTTACTGAGAGAAAGCACTTCAATACAGACTTCGGGGGCAATTGAACATTCCGTCTCATTTCTGATTGTCGCAAAGCGCGCGTCCGAAGCCCAGGCGACATCGGCGACTTTGGTGCCTTTGGGAGTATGAATCGCGCATTCCGCTAGCACCTTGCCCCCTTGCCGCTGGGAGCGGAGCAGAAAGCTGAGTTCTCCCTGATAAGCGGAATGCACCACCTTAACTGGGGCCATGACGACCTCCCCTCTTTCGTTGAGTTCGATCTTAAAGGGTAGATTTCGCAGGCTCGGATGTTCACAGACTTCTTGCCAGTTCATGTGGTTCTCCTTTGTTGCTCATTCCTATCCAACCGATCCCCCAGCTCACAAATCCCCTGATAGAACAACCGCAACGCCGTCAAGGCGAGCTTCATGCCGTCAAGAATCTCTTGTCGCGTTTTCTCGTCATGCACGTGGCGGGTGATCGGGTCCCATACACGCCGCCCAGCGTGATCGTCATCGGCTTTCGTGTGATACGAGAAAAAGAAGACTTGCTCATCGTTCAAGTTGAACGCGCGTTTCCACGCCTCCGCCTGGAAATTATGCTTGGGCATCGTCGAGATAATGAATTCATCGACGGACGTGGCCAGCCAGCCAGCGATCCAATGACGCGTGCGAGCGATGTTGTCCCAGACCGTGAACGCCACCTCGACCAGCGGCTCGAGCTTCACGTTGTTCATCTGCTCATCGGTCAAGCCGATATTCCGTCCCATCTGCCACAAGATCGACGTGTGTGGCTGCGCGATGCGGTCGTCGAAGACCAACTCCTCACGCATTTGGCTAATGGTCTTCCGCACCACCGCGAGGTCGGGACAACGACTGAGCCAGGCTGGTCGCGTGACGCCACTATACAAGCGGTTCCGAGGAATATGTTGCAGCAGATACGCCTTGCCCCGCCCACGAGTCAGCGGCTCATTGAGCCACGGCACCTCGGCGGCAACGGACAACGCATACTCACAGATTTCATCAATGATTGTTGTAGAAGCGCTAGGCATGGGAACCTCACAAATAGCTATTAGCTATTGGCTATTAGCTTTTAGCCAGGCAGAAAGAATAAGTCTTCTTTGCTAAAAGCTAAGAGCTAAGACTTACCGTTCGCTCATTTTGAGAACAACTTCTAAGAATTGCTAAACTGAGTTATTCCAATGGGTTAGAAACGATAGGGCGTGGTTCTATCAGAACTACCCTCTTCAGGTTGGTGTCCACATAGTCCTTGAACTCACTCGTTTCATG
>CAMBFS010000010.1 GCA_945865755.1 Klebsiella pneumoniae | reverse complement strand
CCTTACGTCTTTTGGGGTAATTTTTCTCATCATGGAGCAACTTGCCGCGAATCCATGCTCCGACATTCCCCTTTGTTATTCTGCGAAAATTCCTCACTCTTAGTGTCTCTGACAATCTCAATCCGGTAGTTTATTGTTTTATGACTCCTTATCCCATCTCCCAAGAGATACTTAACTCACCCGTGGTGGCGCGGAGCTTTGAGGAATTCGGGAGTTACCTATTGCCGATGGGGTATCCCGAAGGAAGCCCGACGCATCCGGCGTATCCGGCTGGGCATGCCACGATCGCGGGCGCGTGTGTCACGGTGCTCAAGGCCTTTTTCAAGGAAACGTTTGTGATCCCGAATCCGGTGGTCGCCAGTGCCGATAGGTTGTCGCTGCTGCCGTATAGTGGAGAGCCGCTCACGGTTGGTGGAGAGCTAAACAAACTGGCGAGCAACATCTCCTTGGGCCGCGACACGGCGGGCGTGCATTGGCGCTCGGATGGCATCGAGGGCATGAAGCTCGGTGAGGCGGTCGCGCTCCGCTTACTGGCGGATTGGCGGGAGACGGTCAATGAAGAGTTCGTGGGCTTCTCGCTGACACGATTTGATGGCACGACGGTCACGAGCTGATCTGCCGTGGTTCTTCCTTAGCGACCTTCTTTCTTCGACGTCGTCAACGGATCAATCAGCTCTTCCTTGCGAAATGAGCCGGGGTCCCGCTGCGATGGTCGCGCCGTGGTTGGAGTTTCACCTAACCGGATCACGTTTTCTCCGTAACGCGAGCTGAGTTGGTCCAGGAGCTGGCCGAGCTGGCGACGTTTATCACTCTGGATCGTGGGCGGCGCGAACAAGGACAATTGAGCCGCGTTGCGTTCGGATTCCAGGCTGCTGGCATAGATACCCGCGAGCCGGACCTTGAGTCCGTGACGCGGCACTTGGGCATAGAGCGAGAGCGCGATGCGATAGATTGCTTGCGCGTCACTGGTCGGCGCGGACAAAGTGTGGCTCCGCGTGTACATCCGATAGCGCCCATCCTCAAGCCGTTCCGCCAATCTGATCTTGACGGTCACCGTGCGTCCCGCGAGTCCACGCGCGCGCAGACGGTGCGCGACCGTCTGCGCGTAGCGGAGTAGCGCAGGGTGCACATCGCTATCATGCTCCAGGTCTTGCGCGAAGGTTTCCTCTTCGCCAATCGATTTGACTTCTTGGTTGGGATCAACTGGCCGTGGATCAATGCCATGCGCGAGTTGGAAGAAATGTTCGCCATTGCTACCAAAGCGTTTGACCAACGATTCCCGGCTGAGCCGCGCTAGGTCGCCAATGGTCGTAATGCCAAGAGTGCCGAGGGTGCGAGCAGTGACGGTGCCCACTCCCCACAAGCGCGTGACGGGAAGGGGATGCAAAAAGCTCAAGACCTGCTCGTCCGAGACTTCAACGAGGCCATCGGGCTTCTTGAGGTCACTGGCGATTTTGGCCACGAACTTCGTGGAGGCAATCCCCGCCGAGGCCGTGAGCTGGGTTTCCTGTGTGATCCGCGTTTTGATCTGTTGGGCGATGGTGGCGGCGGGACCGAACAACTGTTCACTCGCGGTGACATCGAGAAACGCTTCGTCAAGAGACAGCGGTTCGACGAGCGGGGAGAACGACCGCAGAATGGTAAAAATATGTTGCGAGGCTTCGACGTAGCGTGCTCGGCGTGGCGGCACGACAATCGCCTGTGGACAGAGCTTGAGCGCTTTCGCCATTGGCATGGCGGAATGAACGCCATACGGACGCGCTTCATAAGACGCCGTGGCGACGACGCCACGCACGCGGTCGCCACCAACAATGATGGGTTTGCCGCGCAACTCGGGAAAGTCGCGTTGCTCGATGGCCGCATAGAACGCATCCATGTCCAGGTGAATGATGCGGCGCGACACGGGCTGGTGCTCCTCGTTATTCGGGCTCAGCGGGCGGAGGCTGAAGGGTGTCCTCTGGCGACGGCTCCAGCTCTAACGGCTCGGTTTCTGACAGGTCAGTCTCTGACAAGTCGGTCTCTGACAGGTCTGTTGTTGACGGCGCTGTCACAGACGGTTCTGTCAATGACGGTTCCGTCAACGACGGTTGCACGGCGGTGCGACGGGCGAACACCAGAAACCCCGTATGCGCGATCATGCGATGTTCGGGCCGGGCGGAGAGGTCCTTCATGTGCCACGGGCGCAGCAGCGTTTCGAGTATCTCAATCGCCGTGAACGTAGAGGACGCGCGCAGGGCATCGACCAGTGATTTGACTTGAATCACTGTCGGACTATAGCCGACCAACACCCCACCTGGTCGCAGGGCGAGCGCCGCGTGCGGCAGCACACGCCACGGTTCGGGGACATCCATCAACAACCGATCCACATTCCGTGGCTCGATGCCTTCGTAGGCGTCGCCAAGCTGTAAGGTCCAGTTCGGTGCCTCGCCAAAGAAGCGCGCCACATTTTCGCGGGCCATCGCGCAATGGTCTTCGCGATTCTCAATGGTCACGAGGGTGCCGGTTGGTCCAATGGCGCGGAGAAGGGCGATCGCCAGGGAGCCAGGACCCGCGCCAATCTCCACCACCGAGGCTCCAGGGAAAATATCGCCCCACAGCAGCATGATCGCGGTATCCTTGGGATAAATGACTTGGGCTCGGCGTGGCAGGTTCGGGATGAGATGGGCGTAGGTCGGTCGAAACACCCAGTAGGGCATATTGTTGGAGGTGCGGATGCGACTGCCTTCAGGCAAGCCGATGATTTGCTCCGCCTGGAGCGTACCGCCGTGAAGGGAGATACGACCCCCGGGCTTGAGGGCGCGCAGATATTCGCGTTCCTTCACGTCGATAAACAGGACCGATTCACCGGCCTGAAGAGTTGTGCGGTCAGTCATTATGGATATGGTACCTACGGGTTGAGTGGTGCGAAGGGGCGAACCGTACCACGTGGGTTCCGGGCCGACAAGAACCCTTGACAGTGGAAAGCATCCTCCCTATCCTGGGCGCACTTTTCACGGGCGAACCGCACCTGTGCGGGTACCGTACCTACCGACATTTCATTGAACACTATTCGATTGGAGGAAAGCTGTGGCTGAAAAAGCAAAAACCGCGCAAAAAGCGGCTGCGTTGCGGGCGAAACGTTTATGTCCCTTGTGTGGGGGCGATAGCAAGGTGGTGCAATACACCGGATTTGGCGAGATGAAGGGATTTTTCTGGGTGTGCGATAAGAATCCTGAGCACCTCAGTCGCACGCGCTAACCCTTGGGAGACGCTGCTCATGCCGAGGACACGGAAGAAAGAGACCGGTAAAAAAGACCCCAACCTGTTCGACGAGGATCATACGGACGAAGCAGGCGACGAGGAGCTACCAAAAGACGAAGCGGGGCGCAAGAAGATCAAGAAACGCTACGAGGAACTCCTGGGCATCCGCATCGACAAACTCAAGGGCCGCGTCCTCAACCGTGAGCGTATCAATAAGACGGTTGAGGGCGTCTACTTCATCTGTTCCGTCTGCAAGAAAATTTGCCACAACCTGGATGAAGGGCTTATAGAAGATCCCGACAACATCGTGAATCAGTGTACCGCCTGTTCTAAGATCAAAGGCAAAAATCCCCAAGCGGCGGCGTGATCGGCCCCCTAGCATTTCCGACTTCAGCAATGGTGAAGTCGGAATGCTAGGGGGGCCGTGAATTCTCGCAACAGCAACCACTTCACGGGACGGAGACTCCCTAGTGACAACACTCACCGCATTGCCAGAGTCGCCGGCTCTCCCTCCTGCGACTCTGCTAGAGCAGAAATTCCGTCGGTTAGTCAAGCAGTGGCGTGAAGAAACTCTGTTCATCTCTTCCTCAACTGAACGGGTGCTGCATCCCTCCTATCAGAAAATTATTGGCATGGGGCCAGCCGTGGTCCCCTTGGTCTTGCGAGAGATGCAAGACCGAGGAGGGCACTGGTTCTGGGCTCTACGAGCGATTACTGAAGAGGACCCTGTCGATGCGCAAGACGCTGGGCATGTGAAGAAAATGACGGAAGCGTGGCTTCAATGGGGGAAGAAAAACCGTTTCCTCTAGATAAAATATGGAAGCACGGGAATCGCTAGAACGAGAATCCCTCAATCTCAAAGACGAACCGTACCTGATCACCAGCGATTCGACCGATACGTACAATTGCATCGCATGGGCGGCCAATGATACCGAAAGGTGGTGGTGGCCCCATCCTGATGCGTACTGGCCCATTGGTGTTCCTCGCATCGAGACCCTCGATAGTTTTACCCGGGCGTTTCAAACTCTTGGCTATGACCCTTGTGAAGACGGCGTGCCCGAGGCTGGGTACGTGAAACTGGTCATATATCTCAATGCTCAAGGGACCCCCACGCACATAGCTCGCCAATTACCCGCTGGCCGATGGACAAGTAAATTGGGCGAATCTTGGGATATCGAGCATCAAACCGCGCTTGGAGTTGAGGGCAATGCGTATGGACGAGTTGGGCAATATCTGAAAAAGGCGATTGAGCCCTAACAAAATTCGTACGTGTCGAGAACTTCATTCTCATCCTGTCATTCGCTTCCGCACCGCCTGAAAATCTTCCGGCAACGGACTCTCAACCCGCACCCGCTTACCTGTCAACGGATGCGTGAACGCGAGCGCCGTGGCATGGAGACATAAGCGCGCGTCGTGCTCCATGCTTCCATAGCGCACATCGCCAACAATCGGATGCCCTAACGCGGCGATTTGCACCCGGATTTGATGTCTCACTCCGGTCGGAATCGTGATGCGCAACAGCGTGTGTCGTGGGAACGATTCTAGCGGCGCGTACATCGTGCAGGCTCGCTGCCCTTCTCCCGGACTTCCCTCACGCATCCGTTGTCCCCGTTTTCCTTCCGGCGTGAGCCACGACTCGCGTTGGCCTTTGTGGCGCACCTGTCCCTCCACGAGCGCGCAATACTGCTTGTCCACCGTGTGACGGTGGAATGCCTCACGAAGTGCCGTGTAGGCATGCGGGGTGCGCGCCACGACCAACAGTCCAGAGGTCGAGGTATCAAGACGATGCACCACTCCAGCTTCAAGCGGACGTGGACTCGCGGTTGTTGTCTCTGGGAAATGCGCGAGGAGAAAGTTGGGCACCGTGTCGGTCTCATCGTGTCGTAAGGCAATGCTCGGTAGACCGGCGGGCTTATCGAGGATGAGGAGCGCTTCGTCGGTGAAAAGGACGGGAATGGCGAGCTGGAGATTGGCGACCAAAGAAACGGGAGCAATCACACTGACCTGATCTCCACCGTGGAGACGGTTCCCCTTTTTTCCTGGCTTCGCGTTCAGACGGACGCGCCCCGCCGCGATCCACTCAATAATCTCGCGTTTCGCCACGGCTGGGAGACACGCTTGCAGGAACGCATCCAGCCGCGGGGAGGTGTCGCTTGCGGTGACTTTCCATGTGTGGGAAAGGGGTACGGCAGCGGGGGAGTCTAGTTGTCGGATAACGATGCCTTCATCCAGCCTTCGACGTTCCGCAGGAACTGGTGGAATGGGTCCTCGCCAGGCATGGGCGTGAAATACGCCTTCCGCATATAATCAAGGGCGCCGGAATAATACTCGAAATTCTTCGATAACTCTTGAAACAGGAGGAAGCCGGTTTGGTACAGCGTCAAATCGAGTTCCGACACTTTCCAATAGGAACGCCGTCCTTCCTGGAAGTAGTAATCAAGCACGCCACGTCGGTCGATCGTGGTGCGGAAGAGTCCACTCATGAAGAGCGCGTAATCGCCCACGTACTTACGCAGTTCGCGCTCGCGTTGGACGGGGAGCCGCGTATCGGGCGTTGGGGCCAGGGCGGTGCTCAGTATCTCGACGACGCTTTCCAATCGCTTCCCGCTTGGCGTCTGGAAACGATAGAGCTGATCCGAGCGAGCGAAGGTGGTGAGGACATCGGCGACGTATTCGATGATGGGTGGGTCATGCAGGCCCAGTTCGTGAAAGCTACGACGGGCGCATTCGAGGAAAAAAGGCTGTAGCCGATCAGGGGCAATCATTTTCTCCATGTCGCGAATTATACTAGTAAGACTCCGCGAAAGGAAATAGACTAGCCACAAATCACGTCACCGGAGGGATGTATGCGTACTCACGCCATGTCGCGACCGTCACACTTCCGACTTGTCTCTTTTAGAAAACTCCTCCTTTGGGGAGTGACTGTGTCCGTGGCGATGGTGACCGCGTGCCAAGCGACCTCGCGGGCGCGCGAAGAGGCGACTATCCAGGTCGAAGTCCAAGGCGTCGGCTTTGATCCCATGCTGAACTCTCCAGTGGTTATTCTCCGGAATAAAGACAAATCCAAAGCGATCCCTATTTGGGTCGGGGTGCCCGAGGCGCAAGCCATTCACCTCCAACTGGAGGGCGCGGTGTTGCCACGGCCAATGACGCATGACCTGATGAAGACCATCATTGAGCAGGTCGGTGTCGAGTTCGAGAAGGTCGTCGTTAGTGAACTCAAGAACAGTACGTACTACGCGCATATTCATCTGGTGCAGAAAGGGACCCCCCTCGACATCGACAGTCGCCCCAGTGACGCGATCGCGTTGGCGTTGCGCTTTCACCGACCGATCTATGTGGCCAAAGCGCTCTTTGATGCCTCGCCACCCACGGAAATGGCCGCGGTGACGGAGTCCGAGGCGAGCACGACGATCTCTGGAGTGACGATTCAGAATCTGACGACCGAACTCGCGGCCCATTTCGACTTGCCGGAGCGTGGTGGGGTGCTCGTGGCAAGCGCGGAGTCGCGCGCGGGAGAGGACTCTCTGCGACGTGGGGACGTGATTACCGCGGTGGAGGGCGAAGCGGTGCATGATGTCGCGGAGTTTCGTCACCACTTGAGCAAGGAGCAAGGCGCGACCGTGACTTTGCGGGTACAACGAGATGGGCGAGAACAGCGGGTTGATTTCCGCCTCAACGATCAATAATAAACAACCACATCAACAAGAAGGAGCAATCTCATGGCGAGTATTTTGGAAGAGAAGGACGAGCTGCGTGACTTGGTCACACGATATTGTTTGTACATCGACTCAGGCCGCTACGACGATTGGGTGGCGACTTTCACGGAGGACGGTGTGTTCGACAGTCCGATCCTTGGGCGGTGGCAGGGCGAGACAGCGCTGAAACAGTTCACCGAGAAATACCGTACCTGGACGGGCAACTACCAACCGCGACATTGTGTGATGAATGTCTTAGTCAATGTCGAAGGCAATCACGCGACCGGCGAGTGTTATTTGCTGATGACCCATGCGAGTGAGAACAAGACGGAACTCGTGATCTCCGGGCGCTACGAAGATCGCATGGAAAAAGTGAACGGCAAGTGGTTATTCAAGGAGCGCAAGGTGAAGCCGGATAGTCGGCCAGCGCATGATTGACGAGGACTGCGTGGAGATGATTCCCGATGCTAGTCGTGAAACGAGCGTGTGTATGAGTACGGATATAGACTCTCTGATTGTGACCTCCCCTGACATACGACAGGGACGGCCGTGTATTGCCGGAACGGGCATTTCGGTTCACCGTATCGCAATCTGGTACAAGCTGGGCCATGGCCCGGAAGAGATCGTGCGTCGTTATGGGCATCTGAACGAAGCGCAAGTTCATGCGGCTCTGGCGTATTATCACGCCAACCAGGAGCAAATTGAGGCCGACATCACGGCGGATGAAGCAATAGCGGATCGTCTCGAACGAGCATACGCGCAAGAAAGACAAATCGCCTGATGACGATCCGGTTATATTTTGACGAAGACACGATGGATGCGGATGTGGTTCATGCCCTCCGCATCCGTGGTGTGGACGTGACGACCGCCCTTGAGCAGCGGATGATCCGTCGGGCTGACCTTGAGCATTTGGAGCTCGCTACCGCGCAAGGGCGATCGCTCTATTCTTTTAATGTTGGGGATTATCAGCGTCTTCACACCGACTACTTGGCTCAAGGCAAACGCCACGCGGGCGTCATTCTGGCCGCGCAACAACGCTACAGCGTAGGGGAACAGATGAGGCGATTATTGAAAATCATCGCCCGTGTTTCCGTTGAGGAAATAGAAAATCAACTTATATTCCTGAGTGCGTGGTAAGACAGCGGTCAGCCTGCGCACGCGGAGAAAGGAAAAGGAGACTCACATGCTTGGAGCAGTCGCGCATATTGGCATTACGGTTCGTGATATGGACAAGGCGATTCACTTCTATCGTGACCTGCTTGGCTTGAAAGTTATTGGCGATGTGACGTTCGCGGGAGAGGAAGCCGACATCCTTATTGGCGAAGACAACGTCACACTGCGCGCGGTGTATCTCCGCAGCCCGGATGACAGAAAGAGTCCCCCCATTGAGTTGCTTCATTTCGTTGAGCCCATTGCCAAGGGAGAACCCTATGCCGGCGTGGCGAATCCAGGTATCACTGAAGTCGCCTTTTGGGTGAAGGATATCGAGCAAACCTATAAGGAACTGCGCGCGCACGGGGTGCGGTTTTATTCCGCTCCACAACTGTTCGAGACTGACGACTATAAAGTGAAAGCCGTGTACTTCCGTGATCCCGATGGGACGACGTTGGAGTTGTTGCAGAATGTCGATTAGCACATGAAGTGAGGGCAGGAGGAATATCGACCTCATTTGCCGCATGAGCACTAGGATCGGCAAAATGGTCGGCCACACCTTACCACGCGGTCAATTTGCGCGTCGTCTCCTTGCCGCCCTATTGCTTCCGCGCGCACACCGCGTAGAGGGGATCGGTAATGCCAGTCTGAGGACTGGCATCGGTGAACACCACCTCCTCATATCCTCCGGCCTCTTGGAAATACGCTTCGATGAGTCTGGCCCGTTGGCCATCATGCAGCGATTGCCACACGCGCACCGCTTTTGTCGGGAACATACGGTTCGAGAACAACACCAGAAAAGGAGCGCCCTCTTTCAGTATCCGGCGCACCTCGGCGAATATCCCGATCGGGTGCGTGAGGTACTGAATCGACACGGTAATCACCACCCCGTCGAACGAGGCGTCGGCAAAGGGAAGCCGTGGGTCGGCATTCACGTTGTGCACGACATATTCATCCAAGTCGGGATTGTCGGCCATCTCATCGGCGTTGAGTCCTAAGCCGACGAGTTTCTGTTTGACAAAGCCCTTCGGCAAATGAGAGCGCCAACTGCTCATCAGGTCGAGCAGGACACCGTTCGGCGCGAATGTCGCCGCGATCATCTGTCCAGCCGCGCGAATCGCCGGTTCATCAATGTGCACGACTTTACGCGGCGCGGCGTAGAAGAGCGTGTCTTCGCTGTCATCCATCCGCGCGAACATCTCTGGAACAAAGGTAATCGTTCGTGGCGTTTCTGGCAAAGCCATTTTCTTCACACCTCGGTTATGAGTTATGAGTTACAGCAGGCTACGTGTCAAACTAGAAAGGCACCACGACCTTCAATGCCCGCGGAACCGCGGTCAGCACCGCTGGCAGTGGGCCCATACGCTCGCCATCGGCGTAGAGATCACACGCGGTGTCAGCGCTAATGGTCATCGTTCGTCCCCGCAGGGTATCGATCCCCGTATGGTAAATATGGCGACCACGAAAGACGCGCGGGAAGGTGTACAACAATTCCATTTTGCCCATCCCGTTGACCAGACACGCATCAAGCACACCATCATCCGCACGCGCCGCTGGCACTAAGGCCATGCCACGCCCGCAGCTCCATGTGTTCGCCACGGCAATCAGCCAACTGTAACAGCGACGGGTCTGTCCATCGTACTCCAGCGTGAACGACTGCGGCGTGTCCAACAAGACCGAAGCAACGGTCAACGCCGAATACAGCGCACTGACGCGCGCGCGTTGAAAGCGATTGGCCCGACGGTTCACCTGCGCGGCCAGTCCCATCACCGCGACCGAGAAGAAGTAGCGCTCGTTGACCTTGCCCACATCGACACGCTGCTGCCGCCCTTGCGCCACCACGGCGCATGCCTCTTCAACACCAAGCGGAATCCCTAAGCCGCGAGCGAAATCATTCCCGACGCCCACGGGAATAATGCCTAGCGTGGTCTCGCTGCCGACGAGTTCAGTGGCGATCTGATTGATGAGTCCATCGCCACCAATGCCAACCACAAGGTCGGCACGATTGCGTACCGCTTCTCGCGCGAGTTCCGTGGGGTCCGCCGGAGACTGGCTCAGACAGAGTTCGTGCGGGAGGCCACGGTCGTGCAACATGCGACTGACCTGCTCGGCCACTCGCGCGCCACGCCCTCGGCCAGAAACTGGGTTCACGATGAGACGGACAGCATTCATAAGGCGTATGGCTCGCTCCCTGCGGTCGCTTTATAGCAAATGGCTTATGGTCAGAACCATGCGCCATAGAGTACGCATCGCGAACGAGCCATACGCCATACGCTTCTTTTTCACCGCATGCCCCCATGTTCCAAATGCGCTTGTAGAAAATTATGGCTGCCCGTCGTCGCCATGCTCGCCGCCGCTGACAGTTCAAGACACAACGCCGTCGCCGCGATGATCTGCGCGAAACGATAGACTTTCCCCGGTCCCAGACAGTCCAGCAATTGGAGATACGCTTGCGCATGCGGCAGGCTGGTGCCTCCACCAACCGTGCCCACTTCCAATCCAGAGAAGCGGATCGCCAGATGAATCCCCTCCCCTACCCGTGTCGCCGACGCTTGCGCCATGCTGCTCGTTCCCACCATGCCTAAGTCCTGCCCCGTGGCCGCGAAGATCGCCGCGACCGCCGACGCCGGAGTAAAGGCGAACGACTGCATGCCACTGGCATGCGCGCCATGTAACCCCGTGTGTTCCAAGGCCACGACTTCATCCGCCGTGACATGCAAGACTCGTCGCAGCACCGGGGCTGGAATCGTCGCTTCCGCGAGCACGACCTTGCCATGCCCAGGAAATTGGAAGAACGCATAGCTGGGCTTCTTGTCGCCCCCCATATTGGTTTCGAGAAAGACGTGGAGTGGCGTGACGCCGGTCTCGGCTGGGAACCGCGCCAACACGAATTGATGATTCAACGCATACGCATTGCGCGTCATCATATTGGGACCACAGGCATCACCCGTCGTGAAGCGATACAACACATGACACATCGGGCCAATGACATGCGTATCCACCCCCCGCAGCACCGCATGCGCGCTGAGCAACACGGGATTCGCTGACGCCCCCTGCCCTTCTCCCGGGTGCCGCAACGGATTCGCCGGATCACGCAGCCACGTGGACATCCGCGCGCCGTTGTCGGCGATCCACCGCGCCAACTGTACCGCTTCCGCCGTGGTCTGAAACACAAAACAGGAGTCGCGCGTCATACGATCGGCGAGGACGGTGGTGCGAATGCCACCCGCGAGGGCAACCGCGCTCACGCCCCGTTGCACCGACGCCGAGAGCCCGCCTTCGGTATGCGCCAATGGGACAAACACCTGGTCAGTATCCCGTCCCTGCTCTTGCACCTCACCAGCATCATCAAGCTGATAGTGACCGAGATTGATGGAAAGCGGCCCGACCACGCCAACCGGAAGCACGGTATGACCAGTCAGACATTCTTGAAAATTGGCTAACGTGTCGGCGGCCACTGGCCAGGACAGCACGTGATGATGGGACTCGTCCCAATGCGCGAGATGACGCAGGTGGTCTTGTCGTTGAGTGATGGCCTCGGGACGATTGGCCCGTGGCCAGTGCGGCAGGGAAGGACGCGCGGCGCGGTCAGTCTTCACTCGGCGACATCCTGCTCCAGCTCGGCCTCTGGTTCATGGAGATGGAGCCGGCGCGCTTTTTTCTCGATGTCGTCCGCGACCGTGGCGATCAACAGGACGCCATCCAATCCAATCGTCGCGCATTGGTCCTTGAGACCGCGGGACATCGCGCTCATCAGCCCCAACAGATCGTCACGCATCTTCAGAAAAGACGGTGCGCGTTCGGGTTGTTGTTGCAGGACTTCCCCCAGGAACAACTCGGCGAACGCTAAGTGCCGGACTTCGTCTCGCACGATACGGCTCGCGATATGCGCGAAGAGGGAGCCGGGATGGAGCGTCTTCAGGGTATTATAAAAATGGCGGGCGAAAATGTCGCTCAGCAAGATGCCCCACAGCCATTCGATCCGGTCCTGCGATTTGAACAGGCGGGCTTGGTAGCGAAAAATTTCCTTCAGATCACGCACCTCCAAGGGGCGTTGGTTCATCTTGTGGTAGAACTGAGTCAGAATCTCGAAATGGCGCGCTTCATCAAGAAGAAACGTGGCAAGATACAATTGCGCTTCGGTCTGGCGGGCGGCGAAGAACTGGGGAATCACGGAGCTGGCCCCCACCATCGCCGTCTGCTCGCCCAGATAGACCGGCGTCAGCACATGGCCGAGCGCTTGTTGCGCTTGGCGATCAAGGCCAAGCGGATGCTCCCAATCAAGTTGGGCCGCTGACCACTGCCCTTCCACCCCTTTGTGGTACAAGCTCATCAGCTTGGCATTTTCAATATGAGGAAACACCCGAATCACAATCCACCCTTCTTCCGTCGCACGCGCCGCGTCCCGCGAACCGAACAGGCAGCATCCATATAGCAACCCTGTCGGAATCCCTCAAGTAAAAAATTCACGCCGCTAGGCGGAATGGCGCCGTCGTTCTTCTGGCCGTTCCTCTGACTGGCCGTCGCGGTGGGCTTCTTGCTCCGGCAATTCGAGCGGTGGCTCTTCATATTGCAGGTTCGCCCACTGCACCGCACGCACAAGGTATTGCAACCCCGACACCACGGTGGCTGCCCCAGCCACCGTTAGCGTTGATCCCCATAACCACGGAATGCGCCACTGCGGATTATGTAAGGCCACCAACGTTTGCGTGACCACCAGTAACTGGCAAAACGTACTCGCTTTACCCACAAAGGTCGGACGGATCACAATGGACCGTCCGGTAATCATAAATAAGACCAGAAACCCGCCAAGGATAATCACATCTCGACTGATGACCAGAATGGCCAGCCAGTGCGGAATGAATCCCAGGTAGGTCAAAATCAAGAATGAGCTCACGAGGAGGAGCTTGTCGGCCAGCGGATCAATGTACGAGCCCAACACGGTGCGCGAGTTGGTGAGCCGCGCGATCCCGCCATCCAGAGAGTCCGTCGCCGCCGCGATCGCGAAGACGATCAGGGCGTTGGTATACTCTTTATCGGTCAACAAGATGAGAAACAGCGGAATCGCGCCAATCCGCAGCATCGTGATCAAGTTGGGGAGATTGAGGATGGCAGAAGAAATCAAAACGGTCCGTTCCGCTCACGCGCCGCCCACCAGTTAACCGAGGGTGAGGGCCGCGAGCCGTTTGCGTAACTGGCCAGCGACTTTACTGGAGACGCGGACGGTGACATTCACCGCCGTCTCTGAGTACGCCTCTTCTACCACGTTGCCACTCCTGTGTAACCAGGCCACCAGGTTGCCCTCGGTCAGCGGCAGCTCACAATGCACCACTTCCTGCTCTTTCTCCAACCACCGCGCGATGCCACTCAGCAACGAGGGCAACCCTTTTCCCGTCAGCGCGGCGATACCAAAACTCGTCGGCGCGCTGTCGCCATCGCGCAAGGGATGGGGCTCCTGCTCCGTGCGGTCCACGTCTTCCCAGGGATAGACCACATCGTCCGCGCGCGTGAGGCGATCCAGTTTATTGAAGACCAACATCGTCGGTTTCTCGCCCGCGCCAATATCGGTCAGCACCTGCTCGACAACCGCCTTCTGCTCTTCCCAGTGCGGATGCGTGGCATCAATAACATGGAGCAAGAGGTCCGCCGTGCGGACCTCTTCCAGCGTGCTCTTGAAGGCATCGACCAGTTGATGGGGCAGTTTGTTAATAAAGCCCACCGTATCAATGAGCATCACCGGACTGCCATCCGGTAAATCGAGACGACGGCTAGTCGGGTCCAGCGTGGCGAAGAGTTTGTCCTCGACCAACACACCCGCATGCGTCAGGGCATTCATCAGTGTGGATTTGCCCGCGTTGGTGTAGCCAACCAACGCCACACAGGGAAACGGCACGCGCGCGCGCTCGTGTCGCTGCAAGGCCCGGGTGCGCTCCACATCCTTGAGACGGAGACGGAGCATCGCAATGCGTTCGCGGATGCGACGACGGTCCACTTCAAGCTGGGTCTCACCGGGACCGCGGGTGCCGACGCCACCACCGAGGCGGGACAAGTGCGTCCATTGGCGCGTCAGTCGTGGCCGCAGATATTCCAGTTGCGCCAACTCGACTTGCAGTTTCCCGGCCAGACTCTGCGCCCGTTGGGCGAAAATGTCGAGAATCAATTGACTGCGGTCGATCACCTTCAGACCGAAGGCTTTTTCCAGATTGCGTTGTTGCGCCGGAGAGAGATCGTCATCAAAAATGACCGCCTGCGCGCAGGTGGAGTCCAACAGCTCCTTGACCTCGATCACTTTACCGGAGCCAATAAAAGTGGCGGGATTCACGTTATCGCGCACCGGTTGCACGATGGAACCGGCGACTTCCAAGCCGGACGTTTCGCTCAGCCGCGCCAGCTCCTCAAGCGAGTCATCGGTCCAATCCTGGGACCCTTTCACGCCCCGTTTGTCCGCGCGGGGCCACTCAACCCCAACGAGCAGGACTCGTTCGAGTTTTGGCCGCAGGTCGTAGCCAGTGGCATGTTCAAGCGAAGTAAAATCTCTGCGACGACTCATAGTCTCCTATCGAAACGAGGTCATGCCATTGCCAAACAATCGTTCGACAGCCAGGAGCATCGACCGTGTTGGAGCGACATTCAAGGCATTCGGGAGGGCGATGACCGTTTCCGTATAATCTGGACGCATCAGGTGTAAAAAGGTTTGGCAGCCTCCGGTATGTTGCGCCAGAACATCCTTGAGCGCAACCAAGTCCTCTTTCGTGGTGACATCGGCGGGCACTTGAATATGCACCTGTTGCACTTCGTTCGTCGCCACCGATTCCAACGGCACGACCTCGTCGGCGATGATTTGGCAACGCTCGTCATCAATATCCAGCGCCCCACGCAGGCACACCGGCTGGTCCGCGTGGATCGTCGCTTCATGTTTCTTGTAGGCTTCGGGCCACACAATCACTTCGACGACGCCTTCCTTATCCTCCAGCGTGAACGTCGCATAGCGGTCCCCTTTCTTGTTGTTCTTGAGGGCCAGCGAGTGGATGACCCCCGCCAGCCGGACCTTCTCTTGATGGGTGCGATTTTTCAGGTTGTCGGTGGAGAGTGACACCACGCCATGCAAGCGCCCCACATATTTATCGAGTGGATGACCGGTAATAAAAAAGCCCAGGGTCTCGCGTTCATTGCGCAACTTGTCGGTATCCGGCCATTCTTCGACGTTAGGCAGTTCCGGATGGCCGTCACTATTCTGGTTGCTGAGGCTGGCAAACAAGCCCAATTGCGCCGCGTTGTGGTCGCCCTTCGCTTTTTGCTCCGCCCATTTCATGGTGTCTTCAAGACCGGCGAACAGCCGCGCGCGCGGAGCCTTGAACGAGTCGAGCGCGCCACATTTCACCAGACTTTCCATGACCCGCTTGTTCACCTGCGACCCACGCACGCGGGTACAGAACTCGTGCAACGATTGAAACGAGCCCTCGTTGCGCGCGGCGTGAATCACTTCAATCGCTTTCGAGCCCACCCCTTTCACCGCGCCGAGTCCGAAGCGGATATGGGAGCCGGTTACCGTAAAGTCTTCATCGCTTTCATTGACATCCGGCGGCAGTACTTCGATGTTCTGCATCCGACACTCGGCGATATTCTTGTAGGCTTTATTCGGGTCCCCCATTTCGATGCTCATCAGCGCGGCCATGAACTCCTGGGGATAATGCGCCTTGAGATAGGCGGTTTGATAGGAGATGAGCGCGTAAGCAGCGGCATGCGAGTTGTGAACAATCACATCTTCGGCCACGAACGTATGCGTCCCTTGAACGGAGAGGTCGTACACCTCCTCGGCTTCCCCCTGCTCCACGGAGACCACACGGTCCCAATAAATGTCGGACTGGGCATAGCGGGCAAGCACGACACTCCGCGTGATCCGCGCCAACGTCGCCACGGTCCGCCGCGCGAGGCCACGCTTGGTCGCGTTTGGCCGCAAAATACCGGAGGAGACGCCATGTCGCGCAAGAAACGTGTGCGTCCCTAGCCCTTGCTGGTGAGCGGCCTGCTGAACTTCACCCGCGATCAGCGCGAGCATGCCGAGTGGCACAATGTCCTTCGTGGAGCAAGCGGGCTCCGCGTCCATGGTCCGGAGCAACTCGTCGAGGTCGCGCCGCCGCTTGCCAATGAGGTGCGGACCAATAAGTGTCGCGAAGCGGCGAATCGCCTCGGCCCCGCCCAGCAGGTTCACCGCGTATCCCGCGCGCATTTCTCCGCGATAACGGAACGTCTTCGCATGGACACGGCTCATCAGACCAAGTCTCAGCAGCAGATGTTGCACATCCTGAGCGAGTGTGCGCGAGGAGGTCGCATACGAAACCAGTCGCGTCGGCGGATGAATGCCTCCGTCCCCTGTCCACAGACGGCCCAGGAGCAGCGCGAGCTGCTCTGGTGCGAGCGTGTAGACGACATCGGGAATGCACTTCTCCGTCGCGGTTTTTCCCATCAGCCCTACGTCACGCAAGAACGTCACCGCGCCAGACGACTCGCGGCGATCCGCGCGCTTGGCGTAGACCGACGCGGCGGCTTTGGAACGATCCACCACCGCTACCGTGTTCGCGAACCGCTCCAAATGCGAGACATAATCGGCGATCTCGTCGTCCGCGGTCGAATAAACATAAAAGCTGCTGGGGTGGCAAAGATTCCCTTCGCTCAAGGCGTATCCCAGCACGACCAGTTCATGCTCTTCCAGACGACCGGACGGCGTGTAGGGCAGCGTGCGCGGCAGCGCGACATAATCTCCGGGTTGGATGTCGCCCACATCCTTCCACCCAGACGGTGTGTACACGGGATGGTTCGCGGTGGCGGGCAACACCCGGCCAGTTTCGGTGGTCATGCGATAGACAGGAACATGGCCGCTACGAAAAGCGCCCGTTACGGGGCGCGCGACTATCCGCAAAGTCTCCTCGTCAAACGACGGCACCCACACATCTGGGGTGCGGCCTGAGACAATGTCAGCGATCTTCACCCGTTGTCCGTTACGTGCATCGACCACCGTGGCCCAGCCTGGCAAACATTTGTTGAAGCCATAAGCGGCGAAGGTCTCCATGGCATCGAAAATCTCGCCAGCGAGTTTGTCGGCGATTTTCTGCTTGGCCGCGCCGCTCATAAAGCGGGCGCGCTCTTCCTGCATCACCTCTTTCTTTTTCTTGCCCATCGCCCGGCGCAAGTTATCGGCGTCCTCAAGTGAGTAGCCCGCCAACACCTGGGCGATCTGCATGACCTGCTCTTGGTAAATCGTCACCCCGTAGGTTTCGCGCAACACCGGGCCGAGCAAGGGGTGCGGATACGAAATCTGGTCCTTGCCATTTTTGCGGCGGATAAATTGTTCGGCGGCCCCACTGTCCAACGGCCCTGGACGAAAGAGGGCGATCACGGCGACGATGTCCTCGAAACAACTCGGCTTGAGTTGCGTGATGAGCTTGCGTATCCCGCTGCCTTCCATCTGAAAGACGCCGACGGTGTCACCTCGGGTGAGCTTCTGATACGTCAACCGGTCATCAATGCGCAACGTGCCGAGGTCAATATCCACGTCGCGGCTCTTTTTGATCCGCTTGATGGCATCGTCGAGCAGGGTCAACGTTTTGAGGCCGAGGAAGTCAAACTTAATCAGCCCGATGGTATCGACTTCCGGGCCGGCGTATTGGGTGAGGACATTGCCTTCCTTATCGACAAAGAGGGGCAGATGTTCGACCAAGGGCGTGGGGGAAATGACGATGCCCGCCGCGTGCTTCGAGGCGTGGCGTAACAGCCCTTCAAGTTTCAGGGCGTAGTCGAACAGTTTTTTCTCGCGGTCGCCACGATCACGAATCTCACGCAGGCGTGGCTCCATCTCCAAAGCGGCCTCAAGCGGAAAATCCTTCCCTTGCTTCGGCGCGGGATACATCTTGGCGATGCGTCCAGTATCGGCATACGGGAACTCCAACACGCGCCCAACATCCTTGATCGCCTGCTTGCCCTTGAGCGTCCCAAAGGTGATGATCTGCGCGACCTTGTCGGCACCGTATTTTTCCTTGATATACCGGATCACTTCGTCGCGGCGCTCGAAACAGAAATCGACGTCGATATCCGGCATGCTCTTACGTCCGGGATTCAAGAAGCGCTCGAACAGCAAGTTATAGCGCAAGGGATCGACATCAGTGATCCGGGTGGAATACGCCACGAGGCATCCCGCGGCGGACCCGCGCCCAGGACCAACCGGAATCTTCTGGGATTTGGCGTACCCGATAAAATCGGCGACGATGAGAAAGTACCCAGAAAAGCCCATCTTCTCGATGACTTGCAGCTCGAAGTCGAGCCGGTCTTTATACTGTTGCGCTTTCTCCTCATTCCAATCCGGGGTATGCGCCTGGATTTGCGCGAAGCGATCCTCCAAACCGGCGTAGGCTTTCTTGCGCAACGTCTCTTCCAGCGTGTCCTCTGGCGGCACGGCGAAGACGGGGAAGTAAAAGTTGCCGAACGACAGCTCAAGATTGCAGCGGTTGGCGACCTCCAGCGTATTGCTAATGGCTTGCGGGCAATGCGCGAAATCGGCTTCCATCTCTTGTGTGGATTTCACATAGAGCTGATCGGTGCCAAAGCGCCAGCGTTTTTCATCGGACCACACCTTGCCGCTCTGCACCGCGAGCAGCACTTCGTGGGCCTCGGCATCATCGGCGGTCAGATAGTGACAGTCGTTAGTCGCCACCAGCGGCAATGAGAATTCACGGGCGATTTCGATGAGCGCGGGGTTGATCTTTTCCTGTTCGGGCAAGTGGTTGGCTTGCACCTCAATATAGAAGCGATCATCAAAAATGGCCGCGTACTCGGCGACCACGTCGCGAGCGAGCTGTTCCTTGCCGGCGAGCATGGCGCGGGCGAGTTCACCGCTGAGGCAGCCAGAGAGCGCGATAATGCCTTTATTGAGTTCGCGCAGCAGTTCCTTATCGACGCGGGGTTTGTGATAGAAGCCTTCGATGAATCCAGCGCTGACGAGGCGGCAGAGGTTGCGATAGCCGTCGAGGTTCATCGCCAGCAGGATCAGGTGAAAGTTGCCGCCGCCTTCGTAGTCGTCGCTCCGCACGATGGCGCGATCGTGGCGGCTTTTGGGGGCCAGATACATTTCACAGCCAATAATCGGCTTGATGCCAGCCTGTTCGGCGGAGCGATAAAAATCGATGGCCCCGAACATATTGCCATGATCGGTCATCGCCACCGCCGGCATGCCGTAGGCGCTCACCCGCGGCATCAGATTCTTCACCTTATTCGCGCCGTCGAGCAGGCTGTATTGCGTATGTAAATGTAAGTGAACGAAGCTCATCGTCTTTCCTTCGGCTTATGGCTTATGGCGCGGTGGGTTAGGCTCCACTGCCGATTAAAGCAGCTTGCGAAAATCGGCAATCGTCAGACCCACATCCTCAATAATCCGACCCATCGTATAGGCGTTCACCGGGTTGTGGCGGGGAATGGTCACTGTCCGCTTCCCGTCCGTCATCACGATATGTTTACCTTGCCGTGCGATGTGGAACCCCGCCTTTTCTAGTGCCCGGACCGCGGCGAGATGGTTGACGCCCGCGAGTTGCGGCATGGTTACACCGCAACCTCGATTTCGCGCAGTTCCGCTCCTTCACATTGTGCCATCACCACCGCCAAGTACTCTTGGATGGCATCGGCAATGTTCTCTAGCGCGGCCTCTTCCGTTGCCCCTTGCGAGACGCATCCGGGCAGCCCGGGAACCCAAACACTGAAGCCTTCTTCCGATTGGTGGAGTGCCACTTGGTATTTCATCCCAACCTCCTTGTCCCAGTACATTCAGATATGTGGTTGCTGCCTAACCATAAGCTAATGAATTTTGACAAACACAAAAGGAAAGGTCACTTGATCCCCCCCACCCTAGCCCTCTCCCAGCCGGGAGGGAACCTGGAAGCCACCTCGCGCCCATTACCGATTTTGATCGTCAACCTTGATGAGAGCGACCGCCGGGAGCACGCCATAGGCCATAGAGCGTAGCGAGCCATAGGCAATAGGCTATTCCCACTCAATGGTCGCCGGTGGCTTCGACGAAATGTCGTACACCACCCGGTTCACCCCACGTACTTCGTTGACGATGCGGGTTGCCATGCGACCGAGTAAATCGTAAGGCAAATGCGCCCAGTCGGCGGTCATGCCATCGACGCTTTCAACCGCGCGAATCGCCAGCACATCTTCGTAGGTCCGCTCGTCGCCCATCACCCCCACTGTCTTCACCGGGAGCAGCACCGCGAAGGCTTGCCATACCCGATCATAGAGACCAGCCTTCCGTATTTCGTCATCCACGATCGCATCCGCCGCGCGCAACACGGCTAACCGTTCCGTGTCCACCGAACCAATAATGCGAATGGCTAATCCCGGACCAGGAAATGGTTGGCGATTGACGATCTCGGCGGGCAAACCAAGCAGCCGACCAATGACGCGCGCCTCATCCTTGAACAATTCGCGCAGCGGTTCGATCAGCGCCATCCGCATCCGTTCCGGCAGCCCGCCAACGTTGTGATGAGACTTGATGGTCGCCGACGGCCCCTTGAATGAGACCGACTCAATGACATCGGGATACAGCGTTCCTTGCGCCAAGAATTGCACGTCGGGAATCGTCTTGGCCGCTTCGTCAAATACTTCGATAAACGTGTGACCGATGATGCGGCGCTTTTGTTCGGGGTCCTCGACGTTCGCAAGCTTGTCGAGAAATTGCTTCGAGGCATCGACACAGCGGAGGTTCAAGCCGAGCTTGGAGAAGACCGCCTCGACCTGTGCCGCTTCTTGGTGCCGCAGCAGGCCATTATCGACAAACACGCAGGTCAGTTGTTGCCCAATCGCCCGGTGAATCAGCAGCGCGACGACGGCGGAATCAACACCACCGCTGAGCCCACAAACGACATGCTGCTTCCCCACGCGTTGGCGAATGTATTGCGTCTCCCGTTCGATGAACCCTTCCATCGTCCAGTTCGGTTCACAGTGGCAGATACGGAAAAGAAAATTCTTGAGGACATCAAGCCCGCGTTCGCTGTGGACGACTTCGGGGTGAAACTGCAAACCGAAAAACCGGCCTGACGCATCACGGCCAGCGGCGAGGGGCGAGTTCGCGGAATGCGCGAGAATCCGCCAGCCGCTCGGCAGCGACTCCATGGTATCGCCATGACTCATCCACACGCGCGTTTCCGAACCAGGCGCGAAGCCCGCGAACAAGTCGCTATTCTCATCGACCACCAATTGCGCGGAGCCAAACTCACGGCGGTCAGCTCTACCAACGACACCGCCCGCCAATTGGTGCAGGACATTCATGCCATAGCAGATCCCCAAGAAGGGCACGGGTACATCAAGCACCCGCGCATCAAGCATGGGGGCATCCTTGGCATACACGCTGGCGGGTCCACCGGAGAGGATGATGCCTTCGGGTTGGAGTTGGCGGATGCGGTCAAGCGAGACGTTATAGGGATGAATTTCGCAATAGACGTGCGCCTCCCGCACCCGGCGGGCGATCAGTTGCGTGTATTGGCTGCCAAAGTCGAGAATCAGAAGCATAATTCCAGTAGTCAGTAGTCAGTAGTCAGTAGTCAGTAGTCAGTAGTCAGTAGGGAAGTAGGGAAGTAGGGAAGTAGGGAAGTAGGGAAGAGAGTAGTCATCATTCAGGCGTCAGTAAAAGGAGAGAAGCACGCTCTTTCCTATGCTGGCTACTGACTACTTTTTCCCCTACTCCATTCGATAATTCGGCGCTTCCTTCGTGATAATCACGTCGTGCACATGGTTCTCGCGCAGGCCCGCGGAGGTCACCCGCACGAACTTGGCTTTCGTGCGGAGTTCGGCCAATGTCCGACACCCGGTATAGCCCATCCCCGCCTTGAGGCCCCCGATCATCTGGTCAATCACGCCCACGAGGCTGCCTTTGTATGGCACCCGTCCTTCAATACCTTCAGGCACGAGTTTTCCCGCGCTCTCCTCGTCATCTTGAAAATAACGGTTGCGGCTGCCTTCGCGCTCGCGCATCGCTTCGAGTGACCCCATGCCGCGATACAGTTTGTACGTGCGTCCTTGATAGAGAATGGTTTCGCCAGGACTCTCTTCCGTCCCGGCGAACAGACTGCCAATCATGGCGACATGAGCACCCGCGGCCAGCGCTTTGACGAAGTCACCGGAAAACCGAATGCCTCCATCAGCAATCACCGGCACCCCAGCAGCGGACGCGACCCGCACACTGTCGGAAATTGCGGTCAGTTGCGGCACGCCAACACCCGACACGACACGTGTCGTGCAAATCGACGCCGGCCCCATACCGACTTTAATGCCATCCGCTCCTGCCTCGATCAGTGCCGCGGTTCCCTCGCTGGTAGCGACATTTCCAGCCACCACGTCAATTTTTGGAAACGCCAGTTTCAACGCACGAATAGTTTCAATCACGCTCGCGGAATGACCGTGGGCGGTATCGATCACCAACACATCGGCTCCAGCGTTCACGAGCGCCTCAGCGCGCGCCTCGCGGTCGTCACCCGTACCGACCGCCGCCCCAACCCGTAAACTGCCACGGTCATCCTTGCAGGCATTGGGATATTGGAGGGTCTTGCGCATATCCTTGACGGTAATCAACCCTTTCAATCGCATCCGCTCATCGACTACCAGCAATTTTTCGATCCGATGCTGGTGGAGCATCTCCTTGGCTTCGTCGAGACTCACTCCAGGCCGCGCGGTCACTAATCGGTCTTTGGTCATCACCTCGGACACCTTCCGGTCTGGACGCTTCTCGAATCGGAGGTCACGGTTGGTCAGAATTCCGACCAGGACCTCATCTTTCGTGACCGGAAGCCCAGAGATGTGGTAGCGCTCCATGATGCTGCGCGCCTCGGCGATGGAAATGTCCGGTGAGATAGTGATCGGGTCGGTAATCATCCCACTCTCGAACTTCTTGACCTTCGCGACTTCCGCCGCCTGAATGGGGATGCTGAGGTTACGGTGAATTATGCCAAGGCCACCCGCTTGGGCCATCGTAATGGCCGTGCGCGCCTCGGTCACCGTATCCATCGCCGCGCTAATCAAGGGAAGATTGAGCACCAGGGAGCGGGTCAGCAGCGTCGTCACGTCGGCATCCTTGGGCATGAAGTCGGAGGCCGCGGGAACGAGCAACACATCATCGAAAGTCAGCCCTTCAGGAATCACCGTGGGAAGCATATTCATGCACCTCGTATAGTCCAGGTACAAAAAAGCCCATCTTTCTACACACAGAGAGAGACGGGCTTTCCGTGCCTACGTTAGACAGTGGTCACTTGCATGGCTTCTCTTAACAAACCCCTACCGATTTGACAAGCGAACGGCGGGCTCTACCAGATATTGTGGTTGTCGTTCGCTTAGCGCTATGATCCCGAAAAGTGATTGAGGAGCATCATGCACGTTGAGATTCATTGTAAAAAGTGTGGACAACAGCGTCAGGTCGATCTGGGCAGTCCTCAGAACCAAACGGTGGAAGACTTTCTCCACCTGATTCGCGAACGGTTGTCCCATAAGCCGAGCTTCGAGTGTTTCGGCGGGCATTTTGAGTTTGCCGCTCCGCTTCCTCAGTTTTGGGATATTCACTGGGATACGCTGACCGAGGATTAAACTCTTCACCACCACCAACCGATGCTTGGATAAACGGCACACCACGAGTGCGCCTGACGAAGCAAAGTGGAGGACATAATGGCTGAACAGCGGATACCACCGAGCGAATTTTTCGACGCGGCCACCGCCCCGCGGGCCTCACAAGAAGTGGAACGGTGGCGCAACAATGCGCTCTACACTCCGCCCTTTCGCATCGTGCGCTGGCGGGTGGTGGATGAACAGTGGGAAGGGCGCACGGCCATTGATGCGCTTGTTGTCGTAGAGATTGACGGCGCCGAGGACTTCGGAGCGGCGCAAGGCGTGGGCGGCGTCAACGCGCTGGATAACGCTTTGCAACGGGTCCTGAGCAAACATTTCCCCTTTCTTGAAGGGGTGCGCGTCATGGAGTCGTATACGCACCGTGGCGGCGAGGGCACGGCGGCGGAGGTCGTCTCGGTACAGAAATTTAGCGATGGGCGTCACCAATGGAGCACCATGCGCACGTCTCGTGACCTGCTCGCTTCGGCCTGGATGGCTCTGGTGGACGGCTACGAGTGGATCGTCACGAATAGTTTACGAAAAAAAGTGTAACGAGGAGGAAAAGGAATCATGGCACAGACCGTCGATTGGTATTATCACCGCCCTGGGTGAGTGACCTGTGGCAAAACGCAAGAGTTTCTTGCGCGAAAAGGAATTACGGCCAAGACCATCGTCGATGCCCGCAAAGAGCGTTTCGGCGCCGAGGCCGCGTTGAAGTTGACAGAAGAAGTGTCCGAAGTGATCGCGGCGAAAGGCAAGAAAGTCGTGCGCTTCAACCTCGCCAAGGACAAACCCAGTCGCGACGACCTGCTCGCCGTGTTGATGGGACCTTCGGGCAACTTACGAGCCCCTACCCTGCGCAAAGGCAAGAAATTGCTGGTGGGATTTGAACCGACCGCATACGCCGAGGTGTTGGGGTAAATGTCGGGAGCGGAGAGGAGCACCATGAATACCGCGCACGCTATCGGAATCGCGCCCACTCCTCGCCTGTGGACACGCGAGGAGTATTACAAAATGGCCGACGCTGGGGTCTTCCATCCCGAAGAACGAGTTGAGTTGATTGGAGGAAGGATCGTCACCATGCCCCCACAAAATAGTCCGCACTTTACAGCGCTGAGCTTAGTGGAGGATGCTCTTCGCTCTATTTTTCCCACTGGATATGCCATACGAGTACAAGGTCCACTGGATGTCAGTCCTTCGTCCCAACCCGAACCTGACATCGCCGTCGTCCCTGGCAGCGCCCGTGATTACGCAAAAGCACACCCAACCACGGCACTGCTCGTGGTCGAAGTCGCTGAATCAACAATACGATTTGATCGTGGTGAAAAAGCCAGTCTCTACGCCAGCGCGGGCGTGCCCGACTACTGGGTGGTCAATCTGCGCGACCACCAGCTCGAAGTGTTCCGCGACCCCGTCCCGATGCCAGGGGAACCGTATGGGTACGGCTATCGTACCAGTGCACAATACCTCACAGTCGACACGGTCACGCCGCTCGCCAATCCGCAGGGAATTATTCAGGTCAGCGATTTGCTGCCTTGATGGATATCTCAGCACGAGAGGATTTCGTCTTTGCCAGCTACGTCACTTTGCTTCACAATAACAGCCGCACCGCCGACGTAGCAAAGGAGCGTTTATGTCCCAAGTAGCGACAGACTCTGGCGTGCCTTTCAGACTGAATATCCGTCGCGTCAAGCTGACCGAAGAACAGTTTGATCTCCTGTGCCAGGAGAACCGCGATTTCCGCTTTGAACTCACTGCCCACCAGGAGTTAGAGATCATGCCCCCAGCAGGATCAGAAACCGGATGGCGTAACAATGAAATTTCTTATGCGCTCACAGCTTGGACGAAAGCAGACGGCACGGGGCTGGCGTTTGATTCGTCCGCCGGGTTTACATTACGGAATGGTGCCATTCGCTCACCGGATGCGTCGTGGATAGACCGAGACCGGTGGACCGCGCTCACCCAGCAACAACGGGAGAAATTTGCGCCCTTGTGTCCCGACTTCGTCGTGGAACTCCGCTCTCGCACGGATCGCTTAGCTGACCTGCAAGAGAAAATGCAGGAGTATCTCGACAATGGGGCGCGCTTAGGCTGGTTGCTTGATCCGCTTGATACCCGAGCCTACATCTACCGCCCCGGCCAGCCAGTTGAAATCCGAGAGAACCCGGACACGCTCAGTGGAGAGTCCATACTGCCCGGTTTCGTACTGCCCGTGCGCGAGTTGTGGGGTTCGCACGGGTGAACCAGTCACCCGTGGCGCAAGGCGCGCCACGGCTTGCTCCTGTGTAACAGACATCGGTATAGTGCTGGAGGAAACTGCCAACCGTATGCTGAAAACACAAGATGAACTTGTACTTGAGGCGATTTCCGGAAAAGACTATCCCATGTAGCCCGGATGGAGCGGAGCGGAATCCGGGGTGTCCCGCGCGGAACCTGGATTCCGCTCCGCTTCATCCAGGCTACCTAGAAACGGTATATTCATTTCGAGAAATCACCTGAGCGCTTCAAGAGATTGCTGCGAGAGCGAGGCGTACCGCTTCACACGCTCGTGCCGTTTGGCTCTCGCGCGCGCGGTGACGCTGCCTTGGACTCCGATTATGACGTACTCGTCGTGGTTGAACAGCTTGACCGTCCAACGCAACTGCTCATCAGCCGTTGCGCTTGGGAAGCAGGGTTTGACGATTGTCTGCTGATTGTGCCCGTCGTGGTGACCAAAGAGGAAATGGAAAACAGCCCGTTTCGCTCGTCCCTACTGATGCAAGCCATCCGCGAGGAAGGCGTCCCGATATGAGCGCTGAAGACATCCAGCATCTGGTCCGTGGGAGGATCGACCAAGCGACCGAGAGTCTCGCGGACGCAAAAGTGCTTCTCACCACTGGACGTAGTGGTCGTTCGAGCGTGAACCGTTCTTACTACGCGATGTTCTATTGTGTGCTGGCTCTTTTACAAACGATCAACAAAACCCCACGCAAGCATCAGGGAGCAATCAGTTTCTTCGACCGCGAATTCGTCCATACCGGGTTGTTGCCCAAGGAATTGTCGTTTGACTTGCATCGAATCTTTGAGCTGCGGCAAGTTGACGACTACAAGAAAATCGAACCGGTCAGCCTTGGGGACTCACAATGACGTCTCAGCCTAAGTGAATGCCATTGGATTGATGCCCATTGTAGCTCGGCGGATTTTTGACCTACACACTTTCTATGTGTATGCTTCACCTTATGAAGCAAGGAACAACAGCTCCACGACAACGGATCAACATTACGCTTCCCGAAGATACTCTGCGACTTCTTGATCATGTGGCGCCCAAGGGCGACCGAAGCCGCGTTATTGACGCGGCTGTACGACATTTCGTCGAGACCTACGGGAAAGCAAACCTCAGAAAACAGATTGTCGAAGGAGCACGCCGGCGCGCGGAGCGCGATTTACTGTTGGCGGAGGAGTGGTTTGGGATTGATGACGAAGCATGGCAAAAGCAGCGCGTCTAATCTCTCCCCATCGTGGCGAGGTGTACCTCGTCAATTTTGATCCAACCGTCGGAGCCGAGGTCAAGAAAACCCGGCCCGCCCTTATCCTTCAGAACGATATCGCCAACCGCCACAGCCCTATTACTATTGTGGCGGCGATCACGTCTCAGTTTAACGAGACCCTCTACCCGACTGAAGTGCTTGTCAGAGCGCCGGAAGGAGGATTGACCGTTGATTCCGTGGTGCTTCTTAACCAGATCCGGTCTCTTGATAAGCAGCGTCTTATCCGACGTCTCGGCGCCATCAGGCCAGCGACGATGAAGCAGGTAGAACAAGCGCTGTTTATCAGCTTTGGCTTGGTGGATATGTAATCTCTGAAAAGAATGTTCGCCTATGGAATCGGCTCCGGTCTTAGCCGCTCTCCGTAGGACTGGAGACAGACAGTTGACTCAGCCCAATGGCCGTGGTGGCATCGAACGAGGCCAGCAAGTAATCGGAATACAAATCTGCTATCTGTTGTTGCTCTATCCTGGTGAGGTTACATTTTTTCCCCCCGTCGCGTAAGGCGAAATACTGAGTACAAACGTTGTACGGCTCGTCTAGTCCGTTCCCGATGAGGCGAGCTTTCGTCCATGCTCGTCCAGCGTTCAGATGAAGCATGGGCTGTGACTAAAAAGGAGGGCTTCCTCATGTCGTACTGGTCCCGGTTGCCGATCATTCGTGGGGGAATGCTCAGTGGACGCCATCACGGCCACCACGCCGAGCGATGGCTCTGGACCTGGAGCGTCCTATTGCTACTCGCCTTCCCGGTGTTGAGCTACGGCCAATCCGCCAACGACGGGTTCAATCCTAGCCCGAATGGCAATGTTATTGCCCTGGCAGTGCAGGCGAACGGTAAAATCCTTGTAGGCGGCATCTTCAGCACTCTGGGGGGGCAGCCGCGAATTTGGCTTGGTCGACTCAATACTGACGGCAATCTCGATCTCACCTTCAATCCCAGCACAAATAGCTGGGTCCACGCTTTGGCGGTGCAGGCAGACAGTAAAATCCTCGTGGGTGGGGATTTCTCCACTCTAGGAGGGCAGCCACGCAGTCGCATCGGTCGACTTAATGCTGATGGCAGCCTGGATCCCACCTTCAATCCCGGCGCGAATGATTGGGTCCGCGCTTTAGCGGTGCAGGCAGACAGTAAGGCGATTTCCGGAAAAGACTATCCCATGTAGCTCGGATGGAGCGGAGCGGAATCCGGGGTGTCCCGCGCGGAACCTGGATTCCGCTCCGCTTCATCCAGGCTACCTAGAAACGGTATATTCATTTCGAGAAATCACCTAAAATCCTCGTGGCTGGGGATTTCTCCACTCTAGGAGGGCAGTCACGCAGTCGCATCGGTCGACTTGCGGTGCAGGCGGATGGCAAAATCGTTGTTGGCGGTGGTTTCACCCTCCTGGAAGGTCAATCGCGCAAGAACATTGGGCGGCTCAATGCTAATGGCAGCCTCGATTCCACCTTCAATCCCAGCGCAAATGATTGGGTGAATGCTCTAGCGGTGCAGGCGGATGGCAAAATCGTTGTTGGCGGTGGTTTCACCCTCTTGGAAGGTCAGTCGCGCAGGAACATTGGGCGGCTCAATGCCAGTGGCAGTCTCGACGCCACCTTCAATCCCGGTGCGAATAGCACTGTCGCGGCTCTAGCGGTGCAGGCGGATGGCAAAGTCGTGGTCGGCGGCCTCTTCACCACCCTGCGGGGACAACCGCGTAATTACCTCGGACGGCTCCGTTTTGATGGCAGTCTGGAGCCCACCTTCAATCCGGGTGCAAATGGTTGGGTGAATGCCCTAGCGGTGCAGATGGATAGCAAGATTGTGGTGGGCGGCAGCTTCACCATGCTGGGAGGGCAGCCACGCAGTCGCCTCGGGCGGCTCAATCCGGATGGCAGCCTGGACCTCACCTTCAATCCGGGCGTAATTGGAGATGTCTTTGCCCTGCTGGTGCAGGCGGATGGTAAGCTTGTGGTGGGCGGAAATTTCAGCATGCTGGGAGGCCAGCCGCGCAATAACATCGGGCGACTCAATCCTAATGGGAGTTTGGATCCCACGTTCAATCTGGGCGCAAATGGTCCCATCGCGGCTCTCGCGGTGCAGACGGATGGCAAGCTTGTGGTCGGGGGTAGCTTCACCACTCTGGGAGGGCAGCCGCGCAGGAACATTGGACGGCTCAATCTTGATGGGAGTCTCGACCTCGTGTTCAATCCTGGTGCGAACGGCCCCGTCCTCGCTTTAGCGATGCAGGCGAATGGCAAGCTTGTGGTTGGGGGCAACTTCACCACTCTGGGAGGGCAGCCGCGCAATTTCCTCGGGCGGCTCACTGTCAGTGGCAGTCTCGACCCCACCTTCAACCCGGGCGCGACTGGTCTCATAGCGACTCTCGCGGTGCAGACGGATGGGAAGATCCTTGTCGGTGGGGACTTCACCACTCTGGGAGGGCAGCCGCGGAGTCGCATCGGACGGGTGACCAACCCGGCGGCGGCGTTGCAGGATCTACAGATCAATGCGGCGGGCACGATGGTGACATGGCTGCGGAGCGGGAGTAGCCCGGAAATCCAGCGCGCGATCTTTGAGCGGTCCAGTGATGGCATGACGTGGACTCTGCTGGGCGTGGGAGCGCGCATCGCCGGAGGATGGCGACGCAGTGGCGTCATCATTCCCAGAGGGCAGCCGGTGTACGTGCGTGCGCGCGGTTTCGCCGCTAGCGGGTTGGTGCACGAGAGCGTGTGGCTGGTATACGTGCCCGCTGATGTAACCACGACCGTGAGTGGATTCCCGGCCAGCGCTGGTGCGGCTAGCACGGTCAGGGGCGTCGTGAGTTACAGCAATACACGAGGCACGGCGGCAGGGGTCGGGTACGCCTTGCGGTTGACGGCGGGGTTGAGTGGCGTGACGCTGACCTGCACCAATGGGGTAACGGCAAGCTATGGGAGTGGGACGGGAGTGGTGACCTTCACGGGAACGCCGACCACGCTGACGACCGGACAAGGGTTTACGTGCAGCGTGAGTTACACCGCGCCGGGAAGCGGCAGAGTAGGAGTGAGCAGCCGGATTAGCACGACGACGTATCAAGGGGCGAACACGGCGCCGGACATTGCTGGTGTGACGACGACAATTCTCCCAACATTGCGTATTAGCGATGTAAGCAAGGCGGAGGGCAACACGGGGATAACGAACTTTGTGTTCACAGTGACCCTATCGGGGACGAACGCTACGGAGGTGAAAGTCAACTATGCGACGGCCAATGGCGGTGCAACGGCGGGGAGCGATTACACGACGGCGAGTGGGACGCTAACCTTCAGCCCCGGTCAAACCAGCAAGACGATTCCGGTTCCTGTGGCGGGCGACACCGTAGTGGAGCCCAACGAGGGATTCCTCGTCAATTTAAGCAATCCCATCAATGCCACGATTGCCGATGGGCAAGGCATGGGGTTGATTCTCAACGACGACGGGCCGGTGCTGCGCGTCAACGATGTGAGTCGGGGAGAAGGAAACAGCAGTGCGACCGCCTTCACCTTTACAGTAACGTTGTCGCCCGCGAGTAGCGGCCCGGTGATGGTGCACTACGTCACGGCCAACGGCAGTGCGACGGCGACTAACGACTACACGGCCACGAACGGGACGCTGACGTTCAATCCCGGCGGGCTATTGACGCAGCAAGTGACCGTGAATGTGACTGGCGACACTGTGGTGGAGCCCAACGAGACCTTCTTCGTCAATCTCAGCAATAGCAGTGGGGCGAGCATCTTTGACAGTCAAGGTGTGGGCACGGTTCTCAACGATGACGGACCGGTGCTGCGGATTAACAACGTGAGCGTCACGGAGGGGGACTTCGGCAGTCAGGCGGCGACCTTTACGGTGACGTTGTCGCCCGCGAGTAGCGGTACAGTGACGGTGAATTACGCCACGGCTAACGGCAGTGCGGCGGCGGGCAGTGACTACACGGCGACGAGTGGGAAGCTGACATTCGCGCCCGGCGAGACGAGCAAGCCGATTCCAGTGCCGGTGCGCGGCGACACCGTGGTAGAGCCCAACGAAACGTTCGTGGTGAATCTGAGCGGCGCCAGTGGGGCGACTATCATTGATCCCGACTTCCGCGGCGTGTGCACGATTACGAACGATGACTAAATCGAGCCACATGGGATTGGCACAGTCCTGTAGGGGCGAAGCATTTGCGATGATGCTGCCCGACTTGTGTGTACGCGGTTGGCAAATGCTTCGCCCCTACGCCACGCCGTGAGCACTGTCCCAATGTTTCATGGTCCGATTTAGCGTAGGCGGCTGCCATCAGTCCCAGAATAAGTGTCAGTGACCATGCCCAGGTAATCCAGCCAGCAGGGTGCACGGCTCCCCCCTTTCTTTTGTACGCCTTACGCGGTTACGTTCCCTTCGCTCAGCCCCTTCCTCTACCACTCAGGTCGATAAGGCGGAATGAGCCATAACACATACAGTTATTTTGCAAGGGTTTGGGAAAAAGCTATCAGCTTTCAGCTTTCAGCCGTCAGCGATCAGCTTCGGACAAGGAGAAATGGGAAAAGACAGGCTGTAGGGAAAGAAAGGGCAAAGAGGGGAAGCGGAGAACTGGAGGAAGTGAACGGGATTGGTCCGATGTCATCGCTCGAATCAAATTTGGGAACTCTCCGCTAGTCTACTGGCGGATGCCAGCCAGCCGCCACCCATGCACGTCTGACCAAGACCGCCATCACATGGTTCAGCTGCAACGCAAGAACTGTTGCTCGTCCCGCAGGCGGTTTTGCCGATAATCCGTGTCCCCTCCAAAGTCCACATAAAGTGCCGCGTCCACCGTTGACGACGCGGATTGAACAACCGCGCCCGTCGCCCGGTGAGTGGGTCTCGTGCGTGGGTTTGTGTTCCTTTGAACCCATTGCACATCCGACACGCGAGCCAGAGGTTCTCTTCCGTCTCCGTCCCGCCACGTGCCCGCGGGATGAGGTGATCGATTTCCAGCGGCCCAAGCACGTATTGCTGGACACTGAGACAGTACCCACAGCGCCCTCGTGCCTGTTCACGGAGACGCGCACGTACGGCCTCCGAGATGTATCCATGACTCACGCCGATAAGGGCTTTCGCAACCCGCGCCGAACTGCTTCTTGAAGGGCTTGGGCTTTCCGCAAAAGTCCTATCTGATACCGTTGCATCAGTGTCCAGAGTTCCGCCCGTTGCGGGTCGGTCAGCTCACCCCCTTGCTGCTCGTCTAACAAAACGCTTAACCGCTGGTCATCTCGCGGTTCTAATTGGAGATGGGTCAATGCCACGATCTCGGCATCGGAAAGTGCGGAGAGTGGGGTGCCTCCTTCCGCGGACTCGATCAGAGGTAAAGAAAGCGCAAGCGTGTCCACGAGGACATCGGTAATACCCCGATGACTGACCTGCGCGAGTCGTTGTGCACGATGATATACTTCGTCCGGTAAACTGAGTTCTACACGCATCGGATACTCCGTTTTCTGGAAAAGAGTCTGCCGCGATTTTGTCACCCAGTAAAGAGGAGGTTCCTCGGAAAACGGAAAAGGAGTCGGGGAAGCAGGGGAAGCGCGGCGACAGAGAAAATGGGAGCAAGGAAGGAACGTTCTTTTCCTGTCGGTCCGTGGCAGGAGCCTGACCTTCCAGGCTACGAGACTTTTATGACTGGAGAGGCTTGGCGAAAAGTGCTACCGTCTTGCCATGAATCACAAACTCGTTATGAGTGAGGGGCCAGAAGACCCGGAGTTCAACCGGCGTATGACCCAATACCGGCGGAATGGTGAATGGCTGACTGAGCATGGCGCGTCGCTCTTTCAGCAGTTTCCCGGTCAATACCTCGCGGTGTCTGAGGGTGAAGTCTTTGTCGCGGACAACGCCGGGGAAGCGCAACGGCTTGCCAAGGAGAAACACCCGGACGACGAGCCTTTTGTCCAATACATGCCACGGGAGCGCTACGAGCGCATCTATGCGGGTTGACGGTCGCTGGCATCTATTCCGCGACGAGGTGCTGCGACCCGTAATCGACGGCGCCGTGCAGCTCCCGGCTGGAAGCTGGCAAAGCGTCACGTTTCTTCTTGACGCTGGTGCCGACCGTACCGTTTTTGATGCCAGCTTCCTCTCATTGCTCTCTCCATTCATCCTCCCCGCAGTCCAAACGCCAGAACTCGGTGGCATCGGCGGGAAGGTCGATTGTGTCTTCGTTCAGACTCGTCTTGCCTTCGCACGGCACGATGGCAAACAGGTGATCGTTAATGGCCCGTTCGGGGTCTTCACCAACTCCACCAGTAGCGACATCTCTGTTCTGGGCCGCGATGTAACGAACAATTTCGACGTGATCTACAGCTACCCCAAACGCCAAGTCATGCTGCTGGCCCCACCCCACGGTTACCAGATCATTCGATCTGAGCGATGAGAACCGAGGGCCGAATGAAAATACAGCCTGCAAAGACGGATTGCCTTTACTCAGCCCTGAGTCCTCAGTCCTCATTCCTTACGCCACGCCTTCGCGCGGATGCACGTTGCCACGAATCCACTCAACAATGGCCTGCGTGCTGACGCCTGGCGTGAAAATTTCCTTGACCCCAGCTTGCTTGAGCGCGACAATGTCGTCCTGTGGGACGATGCCTCCACCGAAGACAGCCACATCCTCGGCACCCCGCGCCTTGAGCGCTTTCATCACCGCTGGAAAGAGCGTCATGTGGGCACCAGACAGGATACTGAGGCCAATCGCATCAACATCTTCTTGGACCGCGGCTTCGGCAATCATGTCCGGCGTCTGGTGCAACCCAGTGTAGATCACTTCAAATCCGGCATCCCGCAACGCCCGAGCAATGATTTTCGCGCCGCGGTCGTGGCCATCCAGTCCCGCTTTTCCCACGAGAATCCGTAACATTTTCTCTTCTGACACAGTGTCCTCCGATAACAGCTATTAGCTATTAGCTGTTAGCTGTTAGCAAAACGAAGCAAGGGAATTAAGCCCCTTGCTAGATTCCGTTCCCAGCTAACAGCTAACAGCTAACAGCCTGTAATCACAGCCACGCCGGGTCGCGATACACGCCGAACACCTCACGATAGACATCGGAGATTTCACCCAACGTGACATTGTGTTTCACCGCTTCGATCAAATGCGGCATCAAGTTCTCGCCATTGCGAGCCGCGGCATGCACGCGCCCGAGTCTTTCACGGGCCACGACGCTATCACGCTCGCGCTTCACCTTGCGCACCCGCTCCACTTGCCGCTCTTCCACATCGTGACCGATCTTCAGAATATCTATCGGCCGCTCTTCCGGAATGACGTATTTGTTGACACCCACAATGACTTTCTCCTTGGCGTCAAGCTGCTGCTGATAGCGATACGCCGCATCGGCGATCTCTTTCTGTGGGTAGCCGATGTCGATGGCTCGCAGGATGCCGCCAAGCTCATCAATACGGTGAATGTAGGCAAAGGCCTCGTTCTCCATCTTGTCCGTCAACGCCTCAATGGCCCAACTCCCACCTAATGGATCAATCGTGTTGGTCACGCCGCTTTCTTCCGCGATCACTTGCTGCGTGCGGAGCGCAACCATCACCGCCTGTTCAGTCGGCAACGCGAGCGTCTCGTCCATCGAATTGGTATGCAGCGACTGCACCCCACCCATCACTCCCGCCAACGCCTGAATCGCGACGCGCACGACGTTATTGAACGGTTGCTGCGCGGTCAGACTGGCACCAGAGGTTTGCGCGTGAGTGCGCAAGAGCAGGGATTTGGGGTTTTTCGCGCCGAAGCGCTCTTTCATAATCTTCGCCCACATACGGCGCGCGGCCCGCAGCTTGGCCACCTCTTCCAAGAAATCACTGTGCAAATTGAAGAAGAACGAGAGCCGTGGAGCGAACTCATCGACATCAAGACCACGATCCACCGCGGCTTGGACGTAGCCGATGCCGTCGGCCAACGTGAAAGCGAGTTCTTGCACGGCGGTCGAACCTGCTTCACGAATGTGGTAGCCGGAAATCGACACCGCCTGCCAGCGTGGGGCTTTCTTGACGCAGAACTCGATCATATCGGCCACGATCCGCACGGCGGGATCGGGCGGACAAATCCACTCTTTCTGAGCGATGTATTCCTTGAGCATGTCGTTCTGAATGGTCCCGCCGACTTTCTCCAGAGGAATGCCGCGTTTCTCGGCCATCGCGAAATACATGGCGAGAATGATGCTCGCGGTGCAATTCACCGTCATCGAAGTCGTGACTTTATCGAGGGGAATATCAGCGAAGAGCCGCTCCATATCTTCGAGGCTCGACACCGACACACCTTCGCGGCCCACTTCTCCCAGCGAGCGGTCGCTATCCGCGTCGTAGCCCATCAACACGGGCATATCGAACGCGGTGGAGAGTCCGGTTTGTCCTTCAGCGAGGAGGAACTTGAACCGTTGGTTGGTATCTTCGGGTGAGCCGAACCCCGCGAATTGCCGCATGGTCCACAGCTTGCCGCGATACATATTGGGGTAGACCCCGCGCGTGTAGGGATACTCGCCCGGCAGACCGATCTCTTGCGCCTGGTCCCGGCCATTTTGATCATCGGGAGTATAAATCGCCTCGATCTCCATGTCGGACAGTGTCGAAAAGCGGGTCGTGCGCTCGTCCGCCTTGGGATACTGCTGCGTTAACCATTCCTGTTTGTTCATTGACTCCTCCCTTGCTCAAAAGAACCTAAAACGTAAGGCGTAAACCGTGAGAAACCGTTCTTCGCCTTTTTCACGTTTTAGGTTTCACGTTTTATTCTTCATATTTCTTGGAATTTTGCTTTCCTTGGGGCCATCTGTCTACTGCCTTGAGGCACTGTATCTTCAGAAAATGTTTTCGGAAACGGGACGAAGCGCCTGGGAAATACGTCTCCGTGTCATTCAGGTTGTCGCAACTCCGTCGGGAAAGGAACGCGCTGGCCGCGCCATTTCAAGATCATGGAGGCGTGAGCAGCTTTTAAGCTTAGGATGCGTGCCTGCTCTCCAATCTTGTGTAAGTCCTCCTTCTCCTGTTCCGTGAGAGTGCCGTGGCTATTCTTGAGCAACAATCGTTGATACCGCCGCTGGTCCACAGGTGACAACTGGCAGCGCGCAATCCGCCTCAAGGTCTCATCATCAAGATGCTCTAGCTCTTCCAACTCTTGGTGAAGAGGAGACGGGAGATCGTCAGTGAGGGGAGAAACTGCTTCAACCAGACGCTCAACAAGAAATTCCGCCAAAGGCTTCCGAGCAGCCAGAGCTCCGCGCTGATAACAGTTGAGCGCTTCATCCGACAATTGAAGAGTCACGGTCTGGGACATGATTTGTCTTTTCTTGCTAGATGTCAGGTGTCGTGAGCGGATTGACTCACTTCCCATGCCTGGGCTTGCAGCTCTTTCCTCGTCCACGGACTGTCATCATACCCCTCCTCCGTCAGCCGCTCGTATTCGTCAACGCGGAGCATGACGAACATCTCCTTGGTCCGGGGATTCACGAGGCGCAACGGAGTGGCTTCGATGTTTTCCAACGCTTGCGCTTGTTGTTCGGTCAGTTCGATCATCGCGGCCACCCTTCCCTCACCGCCCAACAAACTTCGCCTGTCGTTTCTCCAGAAACGCCGTCATGCCTTCCTTCTTGTCTTCCGTCGCGAAGGAGAGCGCGAACGCATCATTCTCGAAGCGACAGCCATTTTCCAAGTCCATGTCGATCCCCGCGTTGATCGCCTCCTTGGCTTGCTGGATAGCGAATGGCGGCTTGGTCGCGAGTTTTTGCGCCAACGCCTTGGCTTCCGTCATCAGGTCCGCCAACGGTACCACTTTGTTAGCGAGCCCGCACCGATACGCAGTCTCGGCGTCAATCATATCGCCGCTGTAAATCAGCTCACGCGCGCGCGGTAACCCAATGCGTCGCGCCAACCGCTGCGTGCCACCAAAACCAGGAATGATTCCCAGGTTGATTTCCGGCTGACCAAACTTCGCTTTATCGGCGGCGATAATCAGGTCACACGCCAGCGCGAGTTCGGTCCCGCCACCAAGCGCGAACCCATTCACCGCGGCAATGACAGGGATCGGCAGGTTTTCCAAAGAGCGCATCACGCCCAAGCCATGCGCGGAAAAGGCTTTGCCCTCAATCACGCCCATCGTCACCATCGCGGAAATGTCCGCCCCGGCCACGAAAGCCCGATCTCCAGAGCCGGTGATAATGAGGCAGCGAATCGATGAGTCTTGACGCACCGCTTCGACACACGCGCCAATTTCGCGCACAGTCGCCGGATTCAGCGCATTCAGACTTTTAGGGCGGTTGACGGTAAGAATCCCGACCGGCCCATCTTGCTCAAAAAGAATGTTCTCATAAGCCATGATTATTCATACTCCGGATGCACGTCAAAATGATGTGTGGTTTCCATGAAGCGAATGGTGCGGGACTTCGAGCGCATGACCACCGAGTAAGTGACCGCGCCCCCGCGAAAGAAACGCACGCCCTTGAGATAGTCCCCTGAAGTGACCCCGGTCGCGGCGACCATCACACTGCCTTTGACCATCTCCTCTAGGGTGAATTTTTTATGAAAGTCCTCGAGTCCATGCTGGCGCAGTTGACCAGCCTCCTCTTGATTGCGCGGACGAAACCGCCCTTGCATATCGCCACCGATGCAGTACAGCGCCGCCGCCGCGAGAATCCCTTGCGCCGCGCCACCGGTACCGACGAGCATGTCGATTCCCGTATCCTCACGCGAGGTCGCCAGCGCCGCCGCGAGGTCGCCGTCACTAATCAGTTTAATCCGCGCGCCCGCCTGGCGAATCTCGGCTATGACTTGCTCATGGCGCGGACGGTCAAGCAGTACGACCGTCAGATTTTCGATGCGCACGCCTTTGGCTTCAGCCAGAGCCGCGAGGTTCTCGCGGATGGGTTTATCGAGGTTAATCACGCCCTTCCCGACCGGACCCACCGCGATTTTTTCCATGTAGACATGTTGGGGGCAGCGCAAGAACCCATCATGTTCAGCAATCGCCACCACCGACATGGCGTTCGGCGCACCGGTCGCGCAGGTCGTCGCCCCTTCCAACGCATCCAGTGCGATTTCCAGCTCCGGCCCGCGCCCAGTGCCCAGCTCTTCACCGACATACAGGATGGGCACCGAGTCAATCTCGCCTTCACCGATCACCACTCGGCCTTTGCACTCAATGTTGGGAAACAGTTTGTGCATCGCCTTGGCGGCCGTTTCGTCCGCGAGGGCTTCGTCGCCACGGCCCATGAACTGCGCCGACTCGAGCGCGGCGGCTTCGGTCACACGGACCACTTCGAGTGCGAGGTTACGATCCATTACAGTCCCTTCCTTCGGTTAGGCGGCAATCGCCTCTCCACGAATAAAGCGTTCCATGATGCGCCAGGCTTCGGGCACGACGACTCCCGTACTCTTCGCGCTCAGTTCGTTGTACTGCACGGCTTTCGCGTTGCCACGTTTGAGGTCCTCGGAGGAGAGGATCGCGAACGGCACCGGATCATCGGAATGGGTCTTGATCGCCACGGGCGTCGCATGGTCCGGCATGAGCAAGATGCGCCATTCGTCATGGTCGCGCATCCCCGCCAAGATCGTCCCCACCACTTTCTGATCGAAATCCTCAAGCGCTTGCACTTTCTTCTCCGCGGAGCCCATGTGACCAGCTTCGTCCGGCGCTTCCACATGAAGAAAGAGAAAATCCTTGCGTTTCAGCGATGCCACGCCATACTCGCCTTTGCCCAAATAGTTGGTATCAAGAAACCCGGTCGCGCCCGGCACCAGAATCACTTCGAGTCCGGCCAACACGCCCAGACCGCGCACCAAATCAACGGCGGAGATCACTGACCCTTCAAGCCCGAAGCGTTCGCGAATCGTCGGGACGGCGGGACGGCGCCCTTGCCCCCACAGCCAAATAGAGGAAGCCGGTTTATGTCCGTCCGCTTGCCGCTTCTTATTGACGGGATGGTCGGCCAAAATCGCGCGGGAGCGCTGCATCAGCGTCAGCAGCGTTTCGCCGCCCTCGCCCGCGGGCACGCATCCGGCGATCGCTTGGCCGGTGATGTCATGCGGCGGCGTGGTCCGCATCTTCTCCTTGCCACCATGCCACACGAGCAGATGGCGGTAGCTCACGCCAGGATAGAAGGACAGCTCGGATGTCCCCAGTTCACGATTGATCGTCTGAATCAGCTCAGACGCTTCCGGGCTGGTGATGTGACCGGCGGAGAAATCATCCATGATCTCCGTGCCGTTGGCATCCGTGCCCAGCGTGACCAAGTTACAGCGAAAAGCGATGTCGGTAGGTGCGAGTTCGACTCCCATGCTCGCGGCTTCAATCGGGGACCGCCCCGTGTGATAGCGGCTGGGATCATACCCCAGCAGACTCATGGTCCCGACATCACTCCCTGGTGGGTAACCTGCGGGGATGGTGTGCGTCATGCCCAACAGCCCCAATGAAGCGATACGATCCATGTTGGGCGTGCGGGCATATTCCAAAGGAGTTTTATTGCCCAGTTCCGCCACCGGCCAGTCGGCCATCCCGTCACCTTGGAGCACTACGTATTTCATATTTTACACCTTATCGGCTCTTAGCTCTTAGCGGTTAGCTGTTAGCCAGAAATATAAAACTCAGAAAGCTGAGAGCTAATACTTACCGTTCGCTCATTTTGAGAACAACTTCTAAGAATTGCTAAACTGAATCATTCCAATGGGTTAGAAACTATGAAGAGTCATGATATCTGAACCACCCTCTTCAGGTTGGTGTCCACGTAGCCCTTGAACTCACTCGGTTT
>CAMBFS010000009.1 GCA_945865755.1 Klebsiella pneumoniae | reverse complement strand
GCTTTGTCAAATTGGAGCGGTTAAAGATGCAGACCAAGCTCAATCATTTTGCCCTGAAGTCCAAACTCTACGTCAATGCGCTCCGCTCCGCTTTCGCCACCTTACAAACCCTCTCGCCCGCACTCACAGGCTCTGCGTAAGGTGAGTTTCTAGTTCCGCCAGATTATTTCGATGTTCGATTTTTAATCTTCACTCTGGAAACGCTTGATCTCGGCGCTCTCGGTAAGGGAGTGAAGCCAGGACTAAGTCGTTCAGATGCCTATCAGTTGCGGCTCGCTGTGCCACCCCTCGCCGAACAACATTGCATCGTCGCCAAGGTGGGCGAACTGATGGCGCTGTGTGACCAGTTGGAGGCGGCGAAAACCGAGCGCGAGCAAAGCCGCGACCGGCTGGTAGCGGCCAGTCTGCACCTCTTGAACTCCCCCGCCGATGCAGAAAAAGACAATACGCCGGAAGCCTTCCGCAACCACGCCCGCTTCGTATTCAACCACCTGCCACGCCTCACCACCCGCCCAGAACATATCAAGCAATTGCGCCAAACCATCCTCACCCTCGCCTTACAAGGTTATCTTTCCAAGCGGATTGATAGTGACGGACATGCGAGTGAGCTGATCGATAGGATCACACAAGACTCATCGAAAAAAAGGAAATCTGTCAAAAACGAGCCTAACGAGTCAGGAGAAACTCTGCCCAACTTACCGGAGTCGTGGGTCTGGGTTACCGTCAATGAAGTTGCAGCCCATACGGATAACGCGATCACCGACGGCCCTTTTGGTGCCAATCTAAAGACCTCTCATTATGTCGAGACACCAGGTTATCGTGTGATTCGCCTTCAGAATATTGGACATGGTCGATTCCGAGATGAATATCACTCCTATATCAGCCGAGAGCACTTCCAACGCCTTGCAAAGCATCATGTTGAGCCAGGGGACCTAGTTGTTGCAGGTCTGGTTGACCCCCTAGTTCGTTGCTGTGAAGTTCCTCAAGGTATCGGGCCAGCACTCGTCAAAGCGGACTGCTATCGATTTAGCGTTCACCCTGAGGTGTGTTCGCGCTTTGCTCTCCACTACCTTAACTCTCCCATTTGCCAGGATTTTGCGGCGGTCCATCATCACGGGATGACGCTCTTACGGATCGGCCTTGGAAACTTCCGACAGATTCCTTTCCCCCTTCCACCCCTTGCCGAGCAACACCGCATCGTCGCCAAGGTGGACGAACTGATGGCAGTATGCGACCAACTCGAAGCCCAACTCACCATCACCGAGGCCGACAGCCGCCGCTTGTTGGAAGCCGTGCTGCACGAAGCCCTCAATGGCTGTATTCCGGTTACTTGATGAAACAAGAGGATTTCCACCGCTGGTTCAATCGGGATTTTTGGAAAGCTTTCAAGAATCGCGTCTTCCCTATCAAAATCCCTCAGACGCAAAATGAGAAGAATGATCTCGTAGAAAAAGTCTACTCATCCATCTCATCTGCTCGCTACGCACCCAGCATCCCGGAAGCGGAAATTGTGATGAACAAGGGACATGGCGTGGCACGTACCGTCCCGGTTTTCTGCATCGAGGACTACTGCGTCTATTACTTCTGCATTAAGGAACTCGAAGATGTTCTCTGCGGAAATCGCACCGACAACACCTTTGAGGGCTTACAGCGAGTTTCGAGCGGCGGGTGAGACGGAATGGAAGGGAAAGACAACATGAGCGACACCAACATCTAGGGCATCCACTAGGGCATCCACACCGGTAAGACCGGTGACGCCGACAGCCTGTTCTTCGCGAAAAGCTGCATCGCCGTGGGCTGGATAAGGACTAGCCAAGCGCACACACAAACTGCGCATAACAAGGCTCTCCATCAGACGAAAATTCCGTTGCGCTCTATAACCACCGGTGATCTTGGACGTTAGGCGGCAAGAAAAAGGAGAGGGCAATGTCATACGTCTTGAGTGTAGAAAACAAAGAGGCATACCTGCATATAACGGTGACAGGGGACAATACTCCTGAAAATGTAGCGAACTATCTCTCTGAGGTACGGGACAAATGTGTAGAGCACCAATGTTCCAACGTGCTCATAGAAGAGAACCTGAGAGGGCCAAGCCTTGCTCCCAGCATCGTTTTCTCGATCATCACGGAAGCCGCGACTCGTGTGTGGCCCATAGTGCAACGTATCGCGTACATTGATACCAACCCGGCACATCAGACCGAGACATTGCAGTTTGCCGAGACCGTGGCCGTGAATAGAGGAGTGAATATCCGATTCTTCTCCCGGATCGCGGAAGCTGAGCAGTGGCTGGAACACTTGTAACCTACTCTCAGGAAAGAAAGAGGGCGATGAAGAATGAAGGGGAGCGTGGGCGAAACGGAGAAATGGGAGAAGAAACTCCTGCTCTTTTTGTCGCCCATTCTCCCGTTGCCCATTCTCCCCTTCTTTCCTACTGGCTACTTTCCTACTGCCGCATCGACGCCAGCATCTCCTGCAAGCTCGGATCGGTCGGCGCGAATTCGAGCTTTTCCATGCCAAGATACGCATTGGGCACGGTCCCGATCAATTCCGGGATGTCGTTGTCGGCGTAGACTTCGAGTTCGTTGCCATCGGGATCGTGGAAATACACGCTTTTGCTGACGCCGTGATTGACGGTGAAGGTCACGTGCACATTTTTTTCCTTCAACTCCTGATAGGCGGCACGCAGGTCTTCTTCGTTGCGCATGCGAAACGCGACATGCAGCATGCCGACCTGACTCATTTTTGGCCCCTCCGCGTTTTTCCCGATCTCGAAGAGCGCCACTTCGTGGTGGTCACGACCATTAAACGAGAGGAACACTCCCTTGATCTCCGGCACATACTTCATCACTTGCATGCCCAGCGTCTCGGTGTAGAACGCCCGTGATTTTTCCAAGTCACGAACCTTAATCACGATATGAGCGATACGTTCAGGATGGATCATCGGACACCTCCTTTTGATGAGTTATGAGTTATGAGTTATGAGTTATGAGTTATGAGTTATGAGTTATGAGTTATGAGTTATGAGTTATGAGTTATGAGTTATGAGTTATGAGTTATGAGTTATGAGTTAGTCTCCTCAGTTTTCAACTTTTAACTCACAACTCACAACTTTTCTTTACTTCATTCCCACTTCATGCGCGAACCGCGCCATCAGTTCCATGAGTTGCGCGAAGTCCGCTGTCCAGGCGCGGAATGATAAATACAGATGCTGAACGCCCAGTTCTTGATAGCGGGGAATATCCTTGATGACCTGGTCGAGACTTGGGGTCGCGAGCGGCAGCATGTTGATTTGCAGACTGTCGGGACTCCGGCCCGCTTTGACCGTCAGTTCACGTAAGGTGTCGAGCGGTGCCTTGATGTCGTCCGGTCCCTTGCCCATCGCGATCCAGCCGTCGCCACGACGCGCGACCCGCTGAAGCGCGCCTTTGGTCATGCCCCCAACGAGGATTGGTGGGCGCGGCTTCTGTATTGGTTGCGGCAACGCCTTGATGTTGCCGAACTGAAAATGCTTGCCGTTGTAGCTCGGCGTCTCTTCCGTCCACAGCGCTTTCAGGATGTCGATGGTCTCGTTGGTGCGACTGCCGCGCTCGGCGATTGGCACGCCAAAGGCATTGAACTCCCCTTCAAGCCACCCGGCACCAACACCGACGACCAGCCGCCCACCAGATAGCACATCCACCGTCGCCAACGCTTTCGCGGTATAGAGTGGATGGCGATAAGGAAGCACGAGAACCGCGGTGCCAAGTTTGACGCGCTTGGTCTTGAGCGCCAGCGCGCCCAGCACGGTCATCGGCTCAAGAAACGGATCAAGCGGGTTGAATGCGTACCCTTCGAGCTTTTCCGGAAACACAACATGATCGACCACCCAGACCGTGCTGAAACCGAGCGACTCGGCGGCTTCCGCGGCACCGATCACTCGTTGTGTGGCGTCTTCTCGCGCGAACGAACCAAAGTGTGGCAGAACAATTCCATAGTCCATACTTTCTCCAGGTTTCGGGTTTCGGGTTTCGGGCTGTGCGTCTAAAACCTCACCCCTTGGTCTTCATTTTTCACTCGTTGCTCACTGCTCGCGACCCGTCATTTTCCTCAGTCCACGGCGCGGTTATTTCTGCTTCCACGCGCCGCTACTGTCTTGATACCACCAGCCGGTGGTCGCGTTGGCGATCCAGCGCCGACCAAAAGTGTCGCGGATATTCGTCTCCCATTCTGGATGCTCGTTCGCCTTGGCGATTTCACGGTAGAGCGCGGCCCGGTCGTTATTCTCTTCCGTCACGAGCTGCGTGACCGTGTTGCGTTGGTTCAATGGGATTCCCTGCGCGTCACGGACGGCGACGAGCGCGCTACTCGTCACCCCCACCGCGCCGCTCTTGTAGAACGGCTCCAACTTCGCGTGCCGCGCTTTCATTGCCGCGGTCAGTTTCATAATCGCGGGAGTGGACACCGTGAGGTCTGGTTCCGCCGCCTCGGCGGTCGGCACCAGCGTCGCAAGGAGATGCGCCGTGGTGACTCGAACGGCGTGTGTCGTGTCGAGGAAAAACGAACCCCGGTCAGGTGCTGGGGTTGGTGGGGTCGCGGTCCCAGGGCTAGGTTGGTCACCCCACACATCTTGAATAATCCGGTCGGCGACCTTCTCGGCGGCGGCGGCGGGAAAATAGATGTTGATCGTGACGCACGCGCCAACACCGAGCGTGGCGAGGAGCACTCCTATCCGTGTAATCTGTTGCATCATGCCTCCATTCTCTTGCTTGATTCGTTACTGAACCACGGGACCTTCACCGCGGGTCGCGTTCTTGAGCCGTTCGAGCAGTTCGGACCAATGAACTCGGCGACTATGGCCAATAATGTTGATGCGCGGAACCCCCCATCCACCTTTCACGATATAGTACCCTCCCTCCTCGGCCGGCTCCACCCCGTCCATCAGACACACGTTGTGTTGGAGACGACAGGTAATGCCCAGCCGCTCATAGGTGAACTCGTCAAACACCCGCATGAAGCTGCGTGATAACGCGCCACTCATGCCGCCGAGACTCGACAAGTTGTCGATGGCTTTCTGGCTGATGCGGTGGGAGGAGTCGTCATCCGACGGGGTCGCGAACCGCGCGACGAAGGAGACCGGCTGCCAGTCTTGGAGCAGCAAGTCGTGAATGCCGCCGCTCAGCCGGCCCTTAATCGTCCCGAACGAAAACGCGCCGGTGAGGGCTTCCATATCGATGTGATCGATATCAATATCCGCCGTCAGTTGTGGCACCAACGTCATCGGTTGATCCAAGCGCAACTTCCCAACCGTCACCGTCCCGTTGAAGACCTCCACTTGCAGGGTCCCATCCATAGTGACCGCGCCGTCCTTGTATGTGACCTGAGGAATCCGACCAGCCAATTTTCCCGCGAGCAGGGGCCACCCCATGGCTTTGCTAAACGCCTCCATGGAGATGGGCGTCACCTCTCCACGAAAGAGCCAGGCGCGTTGCGGCGTGCCGATGTCTTGCATGGCGAACTCGTCAATCCGCAGGGTGCCATCGAGAACGGGAATCGTCGCCGGTTCCAGCAAACGGAGCGCCGCGCCCTGGGTTTGCAATGCCACCTGGCCCGCGCCAAGGGTGATGGCATACAGCTCCCCTCCACGCCATTGGAGCGATGACGGGTGCGGGTCGGTCGTCTCCCCAGTCCACGTCAGGCTGCCCGTGAGCCCATCAAAGTGATACCGCTCGTGCCGATCATGCAAGGATATATCCGCGAGCGTGGTCTGAAGCGTCGTCGCGCCTGGCCCGGCATGCGCGATGGTAAGACCAATGGTGCCGGTACTCTCAATGGCATCAAGGGCGGTGCCAATCAAAAAAGGCTGGACATACACACGATATAGTTCACTGACCAGCGTCGGCGGGACATCAATTCGCGCCGCGGTGACTTGAAGCCCCTCGGCGAGCGCGAAGGACGCCTGGCCGCGCGCGGTCACGATGCCTGGATGGTCGAACACAAGCGAGGACAGCGACACCTGAGAGGTGGCGGGAAACCATTGGGCGTTCACAACAAGTGTGATCGGAGCGGACGATGGTTCGAGAAAGACGGGCTCGATATACAGTTGTCCACGGGTGAGTTGGAGTTCGCTCCGCATTTGCCAGTGCGGGTGCCGGTGTGTCGCATGCAGCGTGAAGGGAGCGGTAATATGTTCTCCCACTCGTCGCGATTGGGCATCGGAGAAACTGAACTCCGCCACGTGCCCTTCGACCGTTGCTTCCAGTACCTGTCGCGCACGCCCGGTGAGATGTCCGCTCGCGTGCAAGAGCCCGGCATATTTGAAGTCTGGCGGGGGCTGCGGGAACCAGGGAAGAACCTCACCCCACCGACCTGGAAACTGCGTGAGATCGAGAGCGGCGGCACGAAAAGTTACCTGCCAGTTGGACGGAGTGAAGTGCCCGTCAAGGGACACGGTCCCACCAGCAACCGCGATATCCGTCAGTACGAACTGGGCCTCTTGAGTTTTGACTTGATACTGAAACGCGATCTTCACCGGCGTACTGGCAAGGAGCGGGGTGTGAAGCTCAAGCTGACCGGATGGACAGAAGACGGTTTCGGCGGAGATCGTTGCTCGTGAACAGACAATGGTGAGGTCGGTGAGATGCTGAAGCGGAGCGGGGAGAGTGAGGCGTTTCGCTGACAGCCGCACGTCGATAGCCTCGGCCGTGTGATATTCAACGTCGAGGTGCAGATCGGGGATGATCCAGGCACCATACGTGATGTTGGTGAAATGGAGATGAAGCGCGAGCGGAGTCGCCTGTAAAAAAGGGGCCGCGCCACAGAGCGCCCAAAAGACCGTTCCCGCCAAAAGCCGCCGTGGTTGGAGGTGCAGTGTCATGAAAGAAGAACACCGGTGGCACGTTGCGTTGTGCCCACGTCAGCACCCAAGAACGGTTCTGTGAGGAACCACTCCAAAATGGGATCCGCGGCCTCAGTCCTCAGTCCTGGCGTTTCCTTGTTCCTTGCCGAGATACGTCTCCAGACTTTCGCCATCAGAGTCCAGACTCGCGTACAGTCGCCCACCAGAGGTTTCCATGCGAGGCACGGGTCGGAGCCCCTCGCGTTCCGAGAATTCACGCACAGTGCGACCAGAACCTTGGACGCCGATCAGGGCTCCTTTGGTGTTGTAGACCCACCCATGAAAAGGACAGGTGAAGGTGCGGGCATTGCCGTGCGCGCGGCGGCAGACGGGGACACTCCGATGACGACAGACATTGAGCAGCACGCGGAGCTGATTATCTTCCCCGCGCACGACAAGGACGGACCGTTTCGCCAACCGGAGCAGCTTAAAGTCGCCGACAGTGGGAAACTCACTCTCCCGCGCAAGGTAGCACCAGGTGGAACTCTCCATGCCTCTCCCTCGTATCAAGATCATTGCCTCCGCCAGCGGACCGTGGCTGAGCGTTGGGGGAACACAGCAAAGGCTGTTGTGCGTCAAGAACTGCGTGACCGGACGCTTAGAGCCGCAGATGTTGGCGAGGATTTTCGCTGTAGTAATGATCCAACAGCTCGGCCGCTTGCCGGGCACGGTCGCCACCATCTTTTGGGACCTGGATCATCAGTTTTAAGTACAGGTCTCCGGTCGTATGCGCTTTGGCATCGGCGACGCCTTTGCCCTTGAGACGCAGGGTCTGGCCACTTTGACTGCTTGGCGGAATCTTGACCTTGACGTCTCCTCCGGGAGTGGGAACGGTGATGGTGGCGCCATTGATCGCTTCACCAACGGTGACAGGAACGTCAAGGGAAAGATCAAGCCCGTTGCGACTGAGGACCGGATGCGGTTGCACTCGAATCACCAGATAGAGGTCTCCGGTCGGTCCGTGGGGAGCAAGCGCGGCCCCTTTGCCAGCGAGACGAATCCGCGAGCCGTCATCAACACCAGCCGGAATCTTGACGGTGAGTCGCTCCGGGGTGGTGGTGCGACCACTCCCACCACACGGAGAGCAATTCCCTACCCTCAGATGACCTTCTCCACCACAGCGAGCACAAGTCCGCGCGAAAGAAGCGGTCTTGGGCTCCGCCTTCACCCGCCCATGTCCCTGACATTCTGGGCACGTGATCGCACGTCGGCCCCCACGTCCCCCAGACCCGTGACACGTGGGACAGGGAGTGGGCCGTTGCACGGAGACGGTTTTTTCCGCGCCACGAATGGATTCGAGGAGATTCAGGTCTAGACCGTACTCAAGGTCTTCGCCCGGTTCCTCGACCGGTGCGGTGCGTCTGCCGCCGCCACCGCCGCGAAATAAGTCCCCCATCAAATCCTCAAAGTTGAAGCCCGCGTCAGAGGACGTCCGCCGTCCACTACTCCGACCAGAAGGAGCGCCACCGCCACCGCTCCACTGTTTGTAGGTCCGCATCTTTTCGGCGTCGAAGCCCGCTTGCAGTCCTTCTTCACCGAACTCATCGTAGAGCTTGCGTTTGCGTTCGTCGGCTATGGTGTCGTGGGCCTGAGAGATTTCCTTGAAGCGTTCCTCGGCGTCTTTCTTGCCGGGGTTGACGTCGGGGTGGTATTTGCGGGCGAGTTGGCGATACGCTTTCTTGATCTCTTCAGGCGAGGCGGTGCGGCTGACGCCCAGCACCGTATAGAAATCCTTGCGTGCCACCTATTTGATCTCTTCGACGGGATGAATAGGCCAGACTTTCCCCGCGGCGATCTCACGCAGGGCGGTCACTGCTTCCTTATTCTCGGAACTGACCATCGGAGGTGCTCCTTTGAGCAAATCTTTCGCGCGTCGCGCGGCGACGACAATCAATTCGAAGCGATTAGGGATCCTTTGTAAACAATCTTCAATAGTAATACGTGCCACGTCCTGTCTCCTTTGCCTTCGGTCGTGAAGGCGGTGGGCGCTTGGTCAGTCATACCGCAAAGCGGAAAGTAAAGAAACAAGCAATGCCCACGGCGACGAGAAGGGTCATTCGTCGTCATCTCTCGGAATGCCAATTTCCCCGCCACGTAAAGGACGCGGAGCAAAGTGCCCCTGCACGGAAGCAGCGGAAGGCGGAGTCCACGATTGTCCCTGCGGCGGCGGTCCGCCACTGCCACTGCCAGCGCCACCGCCGCCACCACCTCCAGGTCGCGGACCGCGAGGGCGGTTGTGACGCTGTTGCTGATCGTGCCGCCAGGGGGGCTTTTGCCTGTTTTGATCTGGCCCTGGAGGAGGGGGTTGTTTGAGGCGGTTGCTCATAAACCCCACGCGCTCTTCCAGGCGCTTGAGGGAGGCAATCACCGGATTCATCTGTTCCATCAAATTGCGGCGGATGAGGTCGGCGATCAACGGTAAGAGGGTATCAGGTGTCGCGATGCTCTCAGGCGCGGGCGGTTCCCCGGGGGTGGCGGTCTTAAGGGCGCGGAGTTCCTCCGTCAAGGACGAGAGTCCGCTCACGATTTTCTCCTCCAAGGCCGTGAGCCGTTCGGTGACGACCGCCATGAGGTTAAGGGCTGGTGGTGAGACTGGGGCGGGCAGAGGGGGTTCTTTTGCTACCCGGACACGGGTCTTTGGGCTGGAAGCCGTGCTTTTGGCGGCGGCTCGTTTCGACGCGGTCGGCGATGTCGCCGTGCTCGTTTTTGTCATAATGTCCTTTCTTCCTGGAAATTCCTTGCGCTATTCCTTGAGAAGCCGCATGACGTCACCAACAACGCCAGCCGCTCCGTTACAACAAGCTGGTCGCATATTCGAGCAGCTCGCCGAGTTTGCGAATCTTCCCAGCCCGCACCGCCAATTCTTCCGTGGGAGCCCGGGCGAAGTCTTCGAGTTGCAGTTGGAGACTCTGTTCAATAGCCGTCATGCACGCGTGGAGATGCGCGTGCTCGCGTTGGCGGCGCCGGCTCTGAATAATGTCATCAAAGCGAATAATTTCAGCCATGATATGGGGAAGAGGGAGGAGGGGGTTCTTGCACGTGTCCGACAGCTTGTGAGGCCGTGGTCACCTCTGGCGCGCGCCAGCCACCACCGGCATACCAGTCGATTTGCCGCGCCAAGCCGAGGAGGATCCGCACATCGCGCTCTTCGAGTCCCGCGCGTCCAAAGAGGCGGCGGAGCGCGAGCATGATATGGTCCGGGTTATCCTGGTGGAGGAACCCGACGCGCAAGAGCGCGTGTTTCAGTTTCTCGTACATCACCTCTTGCCGGTCGGCGACGGCAAGAGCCGGGGGGATGGTCTCCTCCACGTTCTGAGCGGCCAGGAAAATTTCGGAACAACACAGCACAACGGCTTGCGCGAGATTCAGCGAAGTGTAGGTCGCGCTGGTGGGAATCGTGAGCAGTTGATGGCAACAACGCAAGTCCTCATTGGAGAGGCCGCTATCTTCCGGGCCGAAGACCAGGGCCACACGATTCGTTATCGCGGCGGCAACGAGTGTTGGCGCCAGTGTCCGTAGGGGGACGGCATGTTCGCGATATAATCCTGGGCGACAGGTGGTTCCGACCACGAGGCCACAGTCGGCGACCGCCGCGCGTAAAGAAGGATAGATTTGCATCGTGTCAAGAATCGCGCGGGCATGGACCGCCATCGTTTCCGCCTGCTGGCGATGCACGGGTGCTGGATTGACGAGCGCGAGGCTTTGCATGCCGAAATTGTCCATCGCGCGGGCCGTGGCCCCGATATTCCCTGAGTATTGCGGTCGAACTAACACGATCCGCAGATTTGCGACACTCATGAGTCTGCTCGAAAGGGAGTCCTGCAAGAGCGAGGGTCATGCCCTCTGCTGCTGTCGTGAAGTGCTTCGCGGAGAGGGTCTCGGTCTCCAGCGAGATCGTCACCACGTCTTATCGTTTGCTCGCGGCTGTCCTGGGAGCAGTGCGTTGTTCCCGTAGCCAGCGAATAATCGCTTCTCGTTGCACGAACGGCCCACGGCGACGGGTATGGTGGCTCTCTCGATAGACAATGTCGGCTTCGAGTAATTCTTCAAGGTAGCGATGGAGAGGGTACGTTGTCCCGTCGCCTCCTCCCATTTCTTGCAGGAGGGTGCGCAAGCGATCAAGCCATTCGCCGTCGAGTTGTAACTCGACCCGTAGGGGCCGTCCGATGGCGATGACTTTTGAGCGTATGTGTTTCTCCATGCTCTCCTCAAGGGTGCGTGAGCGGACGCAGTATTTCCTTATTCGTGGAGCTTTGCAAGGCCAGGGGACGGAGCATTGCACGTCGCGTTGACCCTTCTGACCGCATCCACTACAAACAACCCCAGTCATCCGAATCGAGGACGCATGAAAATCGTATCCTTCGGCGATGTCCATAAGGCGATTGGCCAGATGAACAAAATCGCGCTGGAATTAGCCACCGCTTCATCGAAGCTCATCAACCACACCTGTGCATCACCGGTCACATTCACGAATCTCCTGGCGTCGATTTCATCGGGCGCACGAAAATTCTCAACGCGGGGTCGTTTGCCGCCGGTGGCTATATCGTTGTTCACGATCACAATGATACGGTGGGCGCCGAATTGAAATTCGCGTAACACGAGGCGGATTTCTCCCGTATAACAACCGTATGGCAACCCTCTACGCGACCGCCACCGCTTACCCACCGCATCGCTACGACCAAGACGAAGTGATTCGGTCCTTGCCGTTATGGTTAGCAGGTGACCAGCGGTTATTCTCCCTCGCGCGTCGTGTGTTTGAGAATGCTGCGGTCCAGACTCGCTACGGCTGCCGTCCACTCTTTGACCTCGCGCGCCCGCTCCCCCTCACCGAGACGAGTCAGCTCTATCAACGCTCGGCTCGCGCCTTGGGAGAACAGGTGGTGGGCGACTGTTTGACGCAAGCGGACGTGAGCCCCCAGGCCGTCGATCTCATCATCACAACTTCGTGTACGGGATTCATGATCCCATCGCTGGACGCCTATCTGGCCAATCACTTCGGCTTTTCCCCACATGTGAAGCGGTTGCCGGTCACGGAACTCGGCTGCGCGGCGGGCGCGATGGCACTCGCGCGTGCGCATGATTATCTCCTCGCGTTTCCACATCACACCGTGCTCGTCGTCGCGGTTGAATTGCCCTCACTCACCTTCCAGCTCCAGGACCTTTCGGCCGCGAATGTCGTTTCCAGTGCCCTCTTTGGCGATGGAGCGGTGGCGGTGTTGCTCAAGGGCGAACCCCACAAAGGCAAGCCGCGGATCATGGCCACCGAGAGTACGTTGTTCCCGCACACGACAGCGGTGATGGGATTTGATCTCAAGGATTCCGGGTTTCACATTGTGTTATCCACGGAGATTCCTGATCTGGTACGCTCGGAAGTGCCGGGCTTGGTGACCCGCTTCCTGGACCAGCATGGTTATACAGTCAAGGATATGACTCACTTCTTGTTGCATCCTGGTGGGCGGCGCGTATTGGAAGGGTTAGTCGAGGCGTTGGACATCACCACGGCCCATGCCGACATCAGCCGGACGATCTTGCGTGACTATGGCAATTTGTCGTCCGCGGCGGTGCTGTGCATTCTCGACCGCTTTCTCAAGACGCAACAGCCACGATCGGAAGACCTCGGACTGTTACTGGCGTTTGGCCCAGGGTTCAGCGCGGAAACGGTGCTATTGCGATGGGAGTAAAATAAGGGGGAAAAGGGGAATCGGTCAAAAGGGGAATCGGGAGCCCAATAAAAATTCCTTTCCCCCTTTGTTCCTTTTCCCCCTTTGTTCCTTTTCCCCCTTTCCCCTTTCCCCCCCTTCATAGGGTCACGATGACTGATAGCTCCTTCCCCTGGTATCTGGCGCTGCTGGCGGTGGTCGCGGGTGTTCGCGTGATTGAGCTGTGGTTCTCCACGCGACATCAAACCCGGCTCTTCGCGGAAGGCGCGACAAAGGTCCATGAACCCTTCTATCCGTTGATGGTGGGAGTTCATGTCGGCCTCTTGGTCGCGAGCCCCGTGGAAGTATGGATTGGACAGCGCCCTTTCCTGCCGTGGATGGGATGGCCCATGCTGATACTCCTTGGTGGTTGTCTGGCGGGACGCCTCTGGGTGTGGCGTAGTCTTGGGGAACAATGGAATGTCCAGATTGTGCGGTCGCCACGGCCCATCATTGACAACGGCCCCTACCGCTTCGTGCGGCATCCCAATTATACGATCGTCATCATTGAGATGTTTGCCCTCCCGCTCGTGCATACCGCCTATTGGACCGCCCTCCTCTGCTCGCTGCTGAACGCTGGTATTTTGCGGCGTCGCATTCAGCACGAAGAAGCCGCGCTCTTTGCCCGTCCCGACTACGCGGCAAAGATGGGAACAAAGCCACGATTTCTGCCAATCCATGGCATGAGAAAATCCTAATGCTATTGCTCGCACGCAAGAATCTGCTCCTCCACAAAGGACGGTTCGTCCTGGCGGTCACGGGTATTACCAGCGCGGTCGTGTTGGTGCTGCTGCTGATGAGCCTTTACGACGGGTGGCGGGAGAATATGTCCGCGTACTTGCGTCATATACCGGCGGATTTATGGGTCGGCAAAAAAGGGGCCTCCGACCTGTTTCATACCCTGTCTTTGCTCCCGACCATCGGAGAAGAGCCGCTCCGAGAGATTGAGGGCGTCGGGCAGGTCTCGGCTTTTGTGGGGCGGTTGATGGCCGCGACGGTGCACGGACAAGAACGGCATACGTTTCTTATTGGGGTCGAGGGCACGGGCAACGGGCCAGTTGAGATCATTGCCGGTCAGGGAACCTTGCACGCTGGCGAGATTATCATTGACGACGTCTTCGCCCGCAAGGAACGACTCCAGGTAGGGGAGACCGTGACCGTCGCCGGAGAGGAGTTGCGCGTGATCGGCATCGCCCGCGGCGGCAACTGCTTTCTGTACCAGTATGCGTTTGTCACCGTGGCGCAGGCCACGCAGCTCTTGGGGCTCGATGGTCTCGTCAACTATTTTTTAGTACAGGTCTCACCAGGAGTCACGGCATCCGAGGTCGCGACGCGGATCGAGCAGGCATCCGATCTCGTGTCCGCCTTTCCCAAGGAACAATTTATCGCGAACAACTTGTCGTTGACGGGAGACAACTTCCTCCCCATTTTACGGGTGCTGGAAGTGATTGGCGTGATTGTGGGGACGGTGGTGATCGGATTAACGATCTCGGCGTTGACGGCCGAGCAGAGCGCGGAATATGGCGTGCTGAAAGCGGTGGGCGCGCCAAACCGCATGCTCTATTGGACGGCCATGCAGCAGGCGTTGGGGTGTGGGCTCCTGGGTTGGGTCATTGGCGTGCCCGCCAGTTGGGGAGTGGTCGCGCTCGCCCAGTATTTTGTTCCCCAGTTTCCGGCGGCCATGTCTCCTCACCAAGCCTTCTGGATGCTGGGGTGCACCATTGCCATGAGCCTGTTCGCCGCGATCATGCCGGTCCGACGCATCGCGCGGATCGATCCGGTGCTCGCATTCAAATCTTGAAAGGACCGGGGACCGGAGACGGGAGACCGAGGACCGAGGACTGAGGACTGAACACCGAGAATTCCGTCCTCAGCATGACGTTGTCGAGAGCCGTTACTCCGGGAAGTGTGCCGCGATAATCTCCTGAAGGCGGCGATACCGTGGCAGGCGCGCGACCACGCGGCGGATCGTCGCAAGGGTCGGGGGAATGTAGCGACTATAGCCGGTCTTCTTTTTCTCTAACTCCAGGTAATAGAACCGCCCCACCACTTTACTGGCTTTTTGTAACAAACAGAGATTGTACTCTTCCCACAATTGGTCATGCGCGATAGCAGCGCCGCCGCGCTCATGCCATGTGTTGTAATAATAATCAACGAGCGCTTGTTCGAGCGTGGGCGTGATGACCACTGGCGTATCGCGGTCGTTCAAGAGCGTTTCGAGATCATAGGTGGCGGGTGCGAGGAGCGCATCTTGGAAATCAATGACGCGAATCTCACCATCTTGCACGAACAAGTTCCAACTGTGGTAATCGCGGTGATTCAAGAACCGGGGCGCGGTGTCGAGCCGGGTGGCGATGTCGTCGAACATGGCGCGCAGCTCTTTGCCTTCGACGGCGGACAATGCCGTTCCTTCCCGTTTCTCCAAGCCCCATTCGATGAAATGCTCGAATTCCCACAGAAACAACCGGTGATCGAACGCTTGCTGAAAAGCGATGCAGGCATCGGTGCGACGCTTCGAGCCCTCGACTTGGAGGAGCACGAGTTGGTCAATTGCTTTGCGATACAACTGTTCAATGTCCGCGGCGGACTGTCCCTGGGCGGCCTCACGCAAGGGAACATCGCCAATGTCTTCCAGCAGGAGGAAGCCCTCCGTACTGCCGTCGTAATAAGTGTCCGGTACCTGCACGCCGAGTGGTTGCAGAAAACGGTGCACATTGATGTAGGGCAACTCTTTGAGTGGTTCCGTAAAGACAGCCAATTCATCCGACGAAAGCGGGAGTGCGCTGCCAGCGAGAATCATCGCCACCGTTGTAGCTGGCCCGTTGCCCTGAAGGTGCACCCTCGCGTAGCTCCGACTGGAGGCATCGCCAGTCAACGGAACAACTTGAGTGATGGAAGTCCCCTTTCCCCAGAGGGTAGTGACGGCGGCATCAATGGCGTGTCGAAGTGTGGTGTCCATGACGATAGGGAGTACCAAGCGGTTTTTCCGCTGTCAAAGGCGCTGGGCGTGAGTCATTGAGACATCGGGTCATTGAGTCATTGGGTCATTATGAGGACGGATGGAACGATTTCTCTCTTGGCAAGGAAGTTTCCATTGGGTAAACAAGAAAGGAGTTATGAAAACCCAGAAACCGTTGACTCCTCGGCCATTGAACCAAAAACGCCGACCACGCCCGTCGCGCGTGAAAACCGCTCCACCTTCCCCAGCGACACCAGCGCGGCGTCTCCAACTGGCACTCGACCTCTCGGACTTTTGCCGGGCGCTGCATGAGGCCGCGAAGCGGTCACGCTAATGGTCGCCCATTTTGCCAGGGCATTGCGAAGTCTGACCGGACTCTTTCAATCCGCGCCAACTGCTGGGGTGACCGAGCTGCGATTCGCTGTAATCGGCGGACTTGCCGTATCAACGTGGGGACAGGTGCGGGCGACGCAAGACATTGATGTGTTAGCCGATAGTGCGCCGAGTCCCGTGCACACATTCGCGGTGAGAAAAAACCTCGCGGCCTTGTGGGAGGCTCAAGGGTGTGTCGTCGAATGGCACAGTGGGCTGGCGGATGATCCCATTCCCTTGCTGTTGCGCTTAACCCTGCCGCCACCGAATGCGATGACGGTCGATGTGTTATGGGCATGGCGACCGTGGCAACGAGAGGCGGTGAAACGGGCCAGCGTCGTGCGGGTTGCGCGCGCTTCGATTCCCGTGCTGCATCCAGAAGACTTGATTCTGATGAAACTCCAAGCTGGCGGGCCGCAAGACCTGCTTGACGTTGAAAATATCCTTGCCGCGAATCCCCCGGCGCTGGATCGTCCGCGCTTGCTACAGATGGCGAGTACGTTGCGCCTAAAAATAGCGCTAGAGCGGTGCATGCGGCGGGTCGGCGCGTCTGGGAGTCGTTGAGTCTGAGAGTCTGAGACTCAATTCCCCGCCTTCTTTACCCTACCGAGTGAACTGGCTAAGGTGGCCCGCGAGAGGGATGGTATGGATTTCAATTTTACCCCGGAAGAAGAAGCGTTTCGCCAAGAACTGCGCGCGTGGCTCCAAGCAAACCTGCCCAAGGAATTCGACCCGCAAAAATTCGATGAGATTAGTGCTGACGACCGGTTTGAGTTCCAGCGCGCGTGGCAAAAAAAGGCCCATCAAGCGGGCTGGGTCGGGCTCCACTGGCCCAAGGAATACGGCGGGCGCGGCGCGGGCCTCATGGAGATGTTCATCTACAATCAGGAGATGACGAAAGTCCGTGCCCCACGCTATGCCAATACGCTCGGCCTGATTATGTCCGGCCCCACGCTCATGCACTGGGGCACGGAAGAACAGAAGCAACACCATCTCGCCAAGATTCTTTCCGGCGAGGAAATCTGGTGTGAAGGGTTATCCGAACCCAATGCCGGGTCGGACCTGGCCGCGATGCAGACTCGTGCGGTGGAAGATGGCGACTCTTTCGTCGTCAACGGCCAGAAGGTGTGGACCAGTTACGCGCATCGGGCCAACTTTATCCAGCTTTTTGTCCGCACCGATCAAAACGCTCCCAAGCATCGCGGCATGAGCTGCTTGATCGTCGATATGAAAACGCCAGGGGTGACGGTGCGCCCATTGGTGCAAATGACCGGTGATGAAGATTTCAACGAGGTCTTCTTCGAGGAGGTGCGCGTCCCGAAAGCCAATCTACTGGGGCCAAAAGACGAAGGGTGGAAAGTCCTCGTCACCACACTGATGCACGAACGCGCCGGTATCGGCACGGAGTTGCCTGTGCACCGGCAATTCGCGGAAATCTCGAAACTCTGTAAGACCGTGGCCATCAACGGCAAGCCCGCGCACGAGGACCCCGCCGTGCGGCAGAAGCTAGCGCAGTTCGCGGCGGAGTGTCAGGCGATCACGTACAACATGTTTCGCAGCTTCAGCAAGCGACTCAAAGGCACCCCGCCCGGACCGGAAGGGTCAATCAACAAGCTGCTCGGGTCCGAGCTGAACCTGCGCATCGCCAATTTCGCGACCGAGCTACTCGGCCCCTACGCGCAGATTGAGAAGGGCTCCCCGTACGCGGTCGATCACGGACGCTGGGCGCGCGCGGCGCTGTGGCATCGCTTACTAACCATCGGCGGGGGCACGTCGGAAATTCAACGAGGGATTCTGGGCGAGCGGATGCTGGGGTTGCCGAAGGGGTGAGAAGCCGCTGTTAGCTAATAGCTATTAGCTATTAGCTATTAGCCTGATGCAAGATAGTAAGCTCATCCTTATCAAGTAATTTGTCTGGCTAACAGCTAACAGCTAACAGCTAACAGCTAACAGCTAAAAGCTAAAAAAAGGAGGGAAACAAACAATGGGTAAACTCGACGGGAAAGTGGCGGCGATTACAGGTTCTGGACGTGGGATCGGACGTGGGATCGCACTGCTGATGGCAAAAGAGGGCGCGAAAATCGTGGTCAACGACATCGGCGCGAGTGTCGCGGGTGAGGGCATGGACAAAGGTCCGGCTCAACAAGTCGTGGACGAAATTAAAAAGGCCGGCGGCCAGGCGGCTGCCCATACCGACAACATCGCCACCATGAAAGGTGGTGAAAGCCTCGTGCAGACCGCGGTCGATTCCTTCGGTCGGCTCGACATTCTGGTCAACTGCGCGGGAATCCTCCGCGACCGCATGATTTTCAACATGTCGGAGGAAGAGTGGGATGCCGTTATCGCCGTGCATCTCAAGGGCCATTTCTGCACGATCCGTCCCGCTTCAGCGTTGATGCGGCAACAGAAAACTGGGCGGATTATTAACTTTTCATCGGGCTCGGCGCTGGGTGCCCCAGGGCAGCCGAATTATGCCGCCGCGAAAGCGGGGATTTTGGGATTGACCTACAGTTGCGCGAACTCGCTGGCCAAATATGGCATTACTTGCAATGCCATCATGCCCGGCGCGGCGACGCGCATGACCGACACCATTCCCGCGAACTTCGCTCAGCAAATGGGCTTGAACACTAGCAGTGAGCAGGCACAGACCAGTCCGATGGACCCCAATAACGTCGCTCCGATCGTGGCGTTTCTCGCGAGTGACGCGGCGGAAAAGGTCAATGGCCAAGTGTTCGGCGCGAGTGGCTACAAAATCTCCTTGTACACCCATCTCATGCCGGAAAAGGTGATCTACAGCCAAGGGCCGTGGGACCTCGATCATCTCTTCAAAGTCTTCAAGAGTACCCTGGGGTCGGACCTGTCGCCTCCCAGAATGGTGTAGAGAAACAATTAACGTGAGGGCACGAGAACGAAAAATGATCGCCTCGCGCCCTTTTTATTTCCGGAAAGGAGAGCGAAGCGATGGGGGCACTGTCTTGGAAACAGAAAACGGCGGGCGTTCTCGCGGCAACGGGGTTGCTCTGGGCTCTGGCCGCGCCAGGCTGGGCCGAGGAAAAGGCCGACGCGGGGATGATTATCGCCGACGGGAAGCAAATTTCACTCGAGTTCACGCTGAGCCTTGAGGATAAAACTCAGGTGCAGTCGAACATCGGACAAGAGCCGATGGTCTACGTGCATGGGACGCGACAGATTATCCCTGGGCTGGAGAAACAACTCACTGGCCTCAAAGTGGGCGAGAGCAAACATGTCGAACTCACACCGGAAGATGGCTATGGCCCGAGAGACCCCGCACGGACTCAGGAAGTCGATAAGGACAAAATTCCCGACGAAGCGCGGAAAGTGGGCTCAAAGCTGACCGGACAAGGGCCGCAGGGGCAGCCGATGTACGCCGAGGTGAAGGAAATCAAGGAGAAGACCTTGATCCTCGATCTGAATCATCCCCTGGCTGGCAAGAAGCTGATTTTCGACATCAAAGTGCTCAAGGTCGAGAATGCGCCACCGCCATCCGCGACACCGACAGAGATGCCAGGGGCGACTCTAGGAGCCCCAGAGGCGAAGCCTGACGCGGCTCCCGCCCCGACGACTGAGCCGAAGAAGGCGGAGTAAGTTGTCGTAAGCGATTTGTTCTTTGCTTTCTCCAAAAAAACAAACGGGACGACCAATTTGGTTGCCCCGTTTGTTTTTGTCACTATTGAGAAGTTCCGTTACCACCGGCGGTGGGAATCATGCCGGTTGTTGTGCGCGTCTCGGTGTTTCTTCCCGAGGTTGCGCTCCACCTTCTCGCGTTTGTTGTTATAGCGCTGACCGATTCGCGCTCGTTCGCGTTGATACTCTGGGTTGTTTTGGTCCCCGCCGTACTTCCGATGGAGCTTGGCCTCGGCTTCCTGTTCTTGGCGGCCGAGTCGATTCAGTGCCTTGTCCTGTTTGCGCTCGAGTTTGTCATGCGCCTTGTCATGTTTGCGTTCGCGGTGGCGTTGCCGCTCTTCTGGTGAACGGTAGTCGTCGTTATCCCCATATCCGTATCCACGCGAACCGTCATACGGATCGTATCCTCTGTTGTCATAGGGGTCATACGCGCCATACGGCGTCCCGTAGTACGGAGCGCCGTAGCCACCACCATACCCGTCGTTGAGAATCGGGGCGCATCCCGTCGCGACCAGCGCGCCACCCAGCGTCAATGCCCATAAAAAATGCTTCATGCTCATAGTAGGCTCCTTTCCCATTTCTATGGTAAAAAAACAGCGGAATCAAGAAAAGGACTCGCCTGTGACATTCTCATTTCTCGTCAGACGACCATTCAATTTCGCCCATGTGCTGACCAGCTCGCGGCTCGTGCTGCTGCCGGTGTTCTTGTTCGCTATTGAGACGGGCCGCCAAGAGTTCGGGCTGCTGTCCGCGGTCGTGGTCACTGGGTTGTTTCTCCTGATCTGCGCGAGCGATTATTACGATGGCCCTATCGCGCGGGCACAAGGACTCAATTCCGACTTGGGCAAAGTGCTGGATAATCTCGCCGACATTACGTTCATCTTGGTTACGCTGACGTATCTCGTGAAGTGTGGCGTCGTGCCGTGGTGGATTCCGACGGCGATCGCGCTGGCCTTTAGTCAATACTCCATTGATTCGTGGCTGCTCTCAAAGAAAAGCGTCACCATCACGCTGGTATCCAACCCCATTGGCCACTGGGCGGGCGTACTCAACTACATTCTCACGGGCGTGGCGTCCCTCCATGCGACCCTGCACCAGCAGTTGCTGCCCGCGCTGCTCTATCAGACCGTCCTCGCCTTGTGGCTCGCGTATCTCGTGTTGGCGATCACCATGCGATTGCGCTTCTTTCTTCAGGCGCAACAGCAGGTGATGCGCGACAACGGGTAAGGGTGGAAGGTACAGATGTTGCGCCTCACACACATCCTGGGCTCCGTGGCCGATGCCGATCTATCCGAACGGCTGCATCTGCTGGGGCATGGCGGGCAGGTGGAAACCATCCTCTTGCAACGCGGCGATGCGCAACGGCACCGTTTGCGGACGGTGACCGATCGCGGCACTGACGTGGCGATTGTCCTCGACCGGCACGAATCGCTGAGCGATGGCGCGGTGCTCTATCTGACCGAGGACCGCGCCATTGTCGTGCGGATGACCGAGGAAGCATGGCTGTCGTTCGCGCCAATTGATGCGGCGGCGGCGCTCGAATTGGGTTATGCCGCGGGCAATCTGCATTGGCGAGTGCGGTTTGTTGATGGCCTCCTGCAGGTTGCCCGCGAAGGTCCCGAAGAGCGGTATCTCGACCGGCTGCGCCCGTTGCTGAACAGCGGACGCATACGAAAGGTGCCCGATGAACACTCCGTCTGAATTGCTGGTCCTTTTACAACACGGCGACAGTTTCTTTCCCAGCGGCGGGTTCGCCTCGTCCTGGGGGCTAGAGACGTTGTACGCGGAAAGGCAGGTCCATGATGCGACAACGCTAGCGTCTTTCGTTGATGGGCAACTGCGCTGCCGCTGGGCGGTATGTGATCGCGCGGCGCTGCATCGTGTGTACCAGGCTGGCGAGAACCTTGAGGCGGTGATGGAGATTGATGAGGAAGTCGAGGTGATGTCCTTGGCTCGTGATCTCCGAGAAGCCTCGCGTCGAGCTGGGCGTGCACTGCTACGGGTCCACTCCCAACTCGGTACGGCGCATGCCACCGCGTATCTTGAACGGATTCGTGCTGGCCAAGCGTATGGGCACGTGCCCATCGCGCAGGGGTTGGTCTGGCGGAATCTGACCGGTGATGTCGTGGCGGCGGAGACTCTGGCGGGGCATCTGCTGTGTATCGCGTTCGTCAGTGCCGCCGTCCGGTTGGGATGCGTGAGTCATATTGATGCGCAACAGGTGCTTACTCGTGCTCACGCCACACTAGGGGAGGTGCTACAACTGCCGCCACCAAACGACATGAGCAGTTTCACCCCAGCGGCGGACATCGCCATGATGCGGCATGAAGTGCAAGAAGTGCGGTTGTTCGCGAGTTGAAAATGCGAATTTATGTGGACTTTAACACCATGACGATGGACCCACGGGAGCGCGTCGCTATCAATACCGAGGTGCAGCAATATCCCACCGCGCAGTTACGCCCTCGGTTGAGAGTCGTGCTGTTTGACGAAGAAATGGAAGTCGAAGGCACGGTCGAGTTTGATCTGGAACATCAACAGTGGCTTGCCCAACCTGACTGGACCACGCGACTTGATTTGCCTTCGCCAGGAAAGCCGACGAGCAAAGTTGCCTGAGTCCCCGTGAGATGGCTCTCAGCGCTCAGCCGCACTCCCACCGAAGCGGCAGGATGTAGCAGGATGTAGGCTGGTAATGAGCGGAGTAGGGGCGAATGATTATTCGCCCCTACCCTGCGGTGCGCATCACGCTGGGATTCCCGTTGGTCATCCCAGCCTACATCTTGAGCACCAACGGATTGAAAGTTCCAGGCAAAAATAAGGAAAAGACACTTGATCCCCCTCGCCCTCGCCCATCCGGGCAATGGTATTAAGTTCGGCCTCATGGTCATCGCACGCCTCGGAGACCGGTGGTTGCACCACCGGCTACCAGCCGAAGCCCCTCCGGGGCTGAGCGACACGCCCCAGCGGGGCGTTAAGGCGATTTCCGGAAAAGACTATCCCAGGTAGCCCGGATGGAGCGGAGCGGAATCCGGGGTGTCCCGCGCGGAACCTGGATTCCGCTCCGCTTCATCCAGGCTACCTAGAAACGGTATATTCATTTCGAGAAATCACCTAAGAGGGTAGCCGGTGGTGCAACCACCGGTAAGGGGAGGCGCGGGGGCAGTTTCCGACATGAGCAGAATTTCCTTCACTTCATGCCATTGCCCATCCGGGAGAGGGAACTCGCAACCCGGAACTCGCGAACTTCATGCCGTTGGGCCGTAGGGATTCGATAACGCGAGAATCACTCCAGATCGCCAAAGCGACGGCGGTAGGCTTCCAGCATGTGTTCGGCCTGTTCCGCGCGCTGGCGCGCTTCGTTGGCGCGCTGGCGCTCTTCAGCCGCGCGTTGGTGTTCCTGCTGAAAGAGTTCCATCGGCGTCAGCACCAGCTTTCCTTCCGCAGTCAGCCACCGCAACCAATTGTCTCGCACGGCGAGGTACAGCCCCGTCGCGGGAGAATACATTCTGCCCTGGGCGTCGGGTTCGACGGGCTCGTAGCGCGTCCCCTGGAGACGGTACCCGAGAAATTCCTGGGATTCGGGATCGTAGAGATAATACTCGCCCGTGTGAAAAGTCTGCGCGTAGAGCGCTTTTTTCTCGCCCTTGTCGATCTTTTGCGTGGTTTCGGAGAGCAGCTCAATGATCACATCAGGAAAGCGCATGCCTTCCTGCCAGACCACCCAGCTCTTGCGCTCGCGATTCTCGACATTGAGGACCAAGAAAAAATCGGGGCCGCGAAATTTCTTTTGCTCTTGCAGGGTATAGTGCAGGAACATATTGCCACTGACGTAATAATCGCTCCGCTCCGCCCAGTGCGCTTGCAGCGAATGGATCAGCAGTATCATTTGTTCACGATGTCGGTAGGTTTCCATGGGCTCTCCGTCGTTACACGGCAAATCATCCTCGGTGGGCAGGGCGGCCATCTCCGCGAGCAGTTCGGGGTCCGTAATCGGTTCCATCAGGGAGGATAAGGCTTCTGAAAAACTCATTATGGTACTCCTCATCGGCCATACATAGAGAAAAACGACGGCCAAGAAAACCCGGCGTGGCTCCCCCCAATTTTCAGCGCCCCACGCTTCGCGTACCTTACCACTCAACGCCACACGCCAAACAAGAAAGACCTCCCATGCTCAACCTCACCCCCACCGAAATGGAACGCCTCACGATTTTCACCGCCGCCGAACTGGCGCGTCGGCGCAAAGCACGTGGGGTCAAGCTCAACCATGCCGAAGCGATGGTCTATATTCTGGACGAGATACTGGAAGGGGCGCGTGATGGTCGCTCCGTGGCGGACCTCGCCGGATGGGGGGCGACGCTCCTGACCACCGACGATGTCATGCCCGGGGTCCCCGACCTCATGCCGCAGCTCATGGTGGATGCCTTCTTTCCAGATGGCACCAAGCTGGTCACCGTCTACCAACCTATCCGACCAGGGAAAAATCCGGTCGCCGAGCTGCCCAACGGTCGTCCTGGTGAGATCATTACTCCGGCGGGAGATATCGAACTGAATGCCGGGCGAGAAAAAGCCATACTCGAAGTGACCAACACCGGCGACCGCGCCATTCAGGTGGCGAGCCATTTTCATTTCTTCGAGGCCAACAAAGCACTCTTGTTTGATCGCGGACGCGCGTTTGGCATGCGCCTGGATGTGCAGGCTGGGGGCTCGGTCCGCTTCGAGCCGGGGATGAAGAAGGAAGTCACGGTGGTCGCCATTGGTGGCACCGGCGAAGTGACCGGCTTGAACAATCTGACGAATGGGTCGATCCACTCCGACGACGTGAAACAGGCGGCGTTGCAACGCGCGCGCGACCTCGGCTTCAAGGGTGCATAAAGGAACATGGGCATTAAGTTAAGGGGGGGCCTGTCATTGCGAGGAGTCGAACGACGAAGCAATCTCCAACAAAACAAAGATTGCTTCGCTGCTCGCAATGACACGGTTGCTTAACTTAATCCCACTGGCATAAAGGAACCTAAGCATGGCGAAAATCAGTCGCGCGGCCTACGCCGCGATGTATGGCCCGACCACCGGGGACCTCGTTCGCCTCGGTGACACCTCCCTGCTGGCCGAGGTCGAATACGATCATGCCGTCTATGGTGAAGAGTGCATGACCGGCGCTGGCAAGGTGATGCGCGATGGCATGGGGTTTCACTCAGCGACGACGATGGCCGCCGGGGGACTGGATATGGTGATCCACAACGCCACTATCATTGATCCGGTGCTGGGCATCGTGAAAGGCGACATCGGCATCCGCGATGGCAAGATCGTTGGCGTTGGCAAGGCCGGGAACCCCGCGATCCAGGCCGGGGTGCACCCCAACCTCCACTGCGGGCCAAGCACCACCATCGTGCATGGCGATGGCATGATAGTGACCCCCGGCGGGATCGAGACTCACGCCCATTTCCTCGCGCCGCAACAGTGTGAACATGCGCTGGCCTGTGGGTTGACCACGATGATCGGCGGGACCATGGGCCCCCACTTTGATGTGAGTTGCGCCGGACCCACCAACTTGGCGCACATGCTGCGCGGGGCGGAACAGTACCCCCTCAACTTCGGGTTTCTCGGACGCGGCAGCGCGCACCACCCGGAGGCTATTGAGGAGAGCGTCGCCGGGGGCGCGATTGGCGTCAAAGTCCATGAGGATTTTGGTGCCATGCCCGCGACCATTGATTGCGCGTTGACCGTCGCCGATAAGTACGATTTTCAGGTGCAACTGCATGCCGACACCATTAACGAGGCGGGCTATTGCGAGGACACGCTCGCGGCCATCGCTGGGCGCGCCATCCATATCTACCACGTCGAAGGGGCTGGGGGTGGGCATGCGCCAGATATTATCCGGGTGTGTGGGATCGCCAATTGCCTGCCGTCGTCCACCAACCCGACCAACCCCTACACCCGCAACGCGCTGGATGAAGCCTTGGCGATGACGATGGATGTCCACATGCTCGACCCCCGACTGCCTGAAGACGTGGCCTTCGCCGAGAGCCGGATTCGACCGCAGACGATGGCGGCGGAGGACATTCTCCATGACATGGGGGCGATCTCGATCTTCGCGGCGGATACCCAAGGCATGGGGCGGGTGAACGAGACCATCACCAACTGTTGGCGGCTGGCCAGTAAGATGAAGGACCAGCGGGGGCGGCTCCCGCACGAAACCACCGCTCGCGCCGATAATGAACGCATCAAGCGCTATGTGGCCAAGTACACTCTGAACGCCGCGCGGGTCATGGGGATCGATCAGTATGTGGGGTCCATTGAGCCCGGCAAAATGGCCGATCTGGTCCTGTGGAAGCCCGCCTTTTTTGGGGCCAAGCCGTTGTTGGTGATCAAGAGTGGGTTCGTGGCCTGGGCGGCGATGGGGGACCCCAGCGGTTCGACATTGCCGACGGAACCGGTGATTCAACGCCCGATGTGGGGTGCGGTGGGCAGTGCCCCGCCCGCGCTTAGCGCGACCTTCGTCAGCTCCTTGGCCATGCAAGCGGATGTCGCGCGCAAGTTGCACCTGCGCAAGCCGATGTTGCCGATTCGGAGCACACGGGCGCTGAGCAAACGCGACATGCTGCATAACGATGCCTGTCCAGAGATTACGGTGAATGCCCAGACGCATGAAGTCTACGCCGACGGTGAACTCCTCACTTGTGAACCGGCGACCGAGGTCGTCTTGGCGCAAAGGTACTTCCTACGATGAGAAAAACACGACTTACTTCGACGGCAAATGTGGCGCGGGTAGGGATTGGCGGCCCAGTAGGGTCCGGCAAGACCGCGCTGGTGGAACAACTCATTCCGGCGTTGATGGCGCGTGGGATCGAACTTGCGGTCATCACCAACGACCTCGTCACCCAAGAAGACGCCGAGCGCATCCGCCGCTCGAAACTCATTGCGCCGGAGCGGGTGCTTGGGGTGGAAGCGGGCGCATGTCCGCATACGGTGATTCGCGAGGACCCGACGCTGAACATTGAGGCCGCCATTGAATTGGAAGAGCGATTCCCTAGTGTGGAGTTGATCTTGATTGAGAGTGGCGGTGACAATCTCGCTTCGACGTTTTCGCTGGAGCTGGTGGATTACTGGATCTTCGTGATTGACGTGGCCGGGGGCGGCGACATCCCCCGCAAACGTGGGCCGGGGGTGCTCCAGTGTGATTTGTTGGTCATCAACAAAGTCGATCTCGCACCGTATGTCGGGGTTGAGCTGCCACGCATGGTGACCGAGGCGCAAGACGTGCGGCGCGGACGACCGGTCGTTCTGACGAATTGCAAAACGGGAGATGGAATTGCCGAGGTGGTCACGCAGCTTTGTCGGAATGTGTTGTTCGTGGACTGACAGCGGGCGCGTGCGGCTTTCCGGTTTGCTTGCCCGCTGGATCACTCCAGATCGCCAAAGCGACGGCGGTAGGCTTCCAGCGTATGCTCCGCCTGTTCCGCGCGTTGGCGCTCTTCAGCCGCGCGTTGTTGTTATTCGTTGGCGCGTTGGCGCTCTTCATTGGCGTACTGTTGTTCCTGCTTAAAGCGTTCCATCGGTGTCGGCACCGGCTTTCCTTCCGGAGTGAGCCACCGTAACCAATTCTCTCGCACGGCGAGGTACAGACCCGTCGCGGGAGAGTACATTCTGCCTTGGGCGTCTGGTTCAATACGTTCGTAGTGCATCCCATACAGACGGTACCCGATAAATTCTTGGGATTCGGGATCATAGAGATAATACTCCCCCGTGCGAAAAACCTGCTCGTAGAGCACTTTTTTCTCCTCTTTATCGATCTTTTGCGTGGTCTCGGAGAGCAGTTCGATAATCACATCGGGAAAGCGCATGCCTTCTTGCCAGACGACCCAGCTCTTGCGCTCGCGATTCTCGACATTCAGAACCAAGAAAAAATCTGGCCCCCGAAATTTCTTCTGATCCCGCAAGGTATAGTGCAGGAACATATTCCCACTGACGTAATAATCGTTCCGCTCCGCCCAATGGAGTTGCAGCGAATGGATCAGCAGCCACATTTGCTCACGATGTCGGTAGGTTTCCATGGGTATTCCATCATCACACGGCAAATCGTCCTCGGTGGGCAGGGCGGCCATCTCCGCGAGCAGTTCGGGGTCCGTGATCGGTTCCATGAAGGAGGATAAGGCTTCTGAAAGACTCATATATGGTACTCCTCACTCGCCATACATAGAGAAAAACGACGGCCAAGAAAACCCGGCGTGCTCGTTGGGGGCGCGGCAACCAAGGCGCATAGAGCACTGCTGGACAAGCCAGCAGTGGCACCCGCTAGCCAAATCGGCAAGTTATTTCTCAACGAGCACCAAGGGGGGACTTGGGACTCCGAACTCCGAACTGTATTACCGCACCGTGACCAACTTCCCGCCGACCAGCCGGAGTGTCCGGTCCATCGCCGCCGCGAGCTTCTCGCTATGCGTCACCACCGCCATCGTGATCCCCATTTCGTGATTGAGCGCGAGCAGCAGTTGCAACACGCTGTCGCCCGTGTGGGGATCAAGGTTGCCAGTGGGTTCATCGGCGAGAATGAGGCGCGGGTGGAGCACTAACGCCCGTGCTACCGCCACTCGTTGTCGTTCCCCACCGGATAATTCACCAGGCCGATGCGTCAGTCGTTCGCCCAGTCCGACCCGCCGCAAGATCTCTTCGGCTTGTCGTCTCCCCTCTCCCCACCCCAGCCCCGCCACCATGCCCGGCATCATCACATTCTCGAGCGCGGTGAAATCTGGCAGCAAATGATGGAACTGAAAAATGAAGCCGATCTCGCGGTTGCGTAGAGCCGCGAGTTCCGGTTCTGGCAGCGCGGAGAAGTCCACTTCATCAAGCAGGACTTTTCCAGTCGTTGGCTGATCGAGCGTGCCCAGAATATGCAGGAGTGTACTTTTCCCGATCCCCGATTCACCAACAATCGCCACGCGCTCTCCGCGGCGGAGCGTGAGGTCGAGGTTTTCGAGTACGCGAATGGCGTGCGCGCCTTCTCCGTACCGTTTGCTAATCTGCTCGGCCCGCAGCAGCTCCTCCCTACTCATAGCGAATCACTTCCACGGGCGCGAGATTGGCGGCTTGTCGCGCCGGGTAGATCGTCGCGAGTAGGCAAATCCCCATCGAGGCCGTGGCGACCATCAGAAAGTTTTCCAGATACATTTTCACGGGCAGGGTTTTGACGTAAAACACGTCCTTGGGTAGTTCGATGATCTCGTAGGTCGCGAGCACCCAACAACCGACATAACCGAGGAGTGTCCCCAGTAACGTACCAATCACGCCAATAATGATGCCTTTGTAAATGAAGATCCGCCCAATCGACTGACTGGTGGCCCCCAGCGATTTCAGCACCGCGATGTCCTTGCGTTTCTCCATGACGACCATGATGAGCATCGCCACGATGTTAAAGGCCGCCACCAACACAATCAGCAGCAACACGACAAAATAGAGAATCTTTTCCATTTTGAGCGCGATAAAAATGTTGCGGTTAATCTGTGTCCAGTCCCGCGCTTGATAGGGTAACCCCAGCACGCCTTCGAGTGCGTGCGCCGTGGCCGGCGCGGCATACACGTCATCGACGCGCACCTCGATACCGGTCACGCGATCGCCCAGCTCGAAAAATTTTTGCGCGTCCGCCAGCCCCATATACATCAGCGTGGCATCATAGTCATACATGCCGGAGTCAAAGACGCCGACCACCGCGAACCGTCTGAGTTTGGGCACCATGCCCATCGGCCCCGGCGTGGACTGCGAGGGGGAGATGAGACTGATCGGGTCGCCCACCGCCACTTTCAATTGATTGGCCAATTCCTTGCCAATCAGAATGCCGGAGAGCGTCACGATACGCTCCTCGCCGCCTTCACGAATCGTCACTTTTTGTTCACGTCCCAGCTCGTCCATTGTCCCGAGCTTCAGACGTGGAGCGATATTGACGATGTCACTCGCGTGGGCGGGTTCGACGGCTCGCACCACGACCCCGGACACCTGCTGCCGCGAACTGACCATGCCTTGTCCGTAGACAATCGGCGCCGCGGCCACCACGCCAGGTACTCCACGAACTTTTTCCACGGCCTCCTGATAGTCGGTGATGCCACCGCCGAGGCTGGAGAGAATGATGTGGGGATTGAAACCTAAAATACGGTCGCGCAAGTCCTCTTCGAACCCGGTCATCACCGCCATGACGATATTCAGCGTCATCACGCCCAGCAGGACGCCAACGGTCGAAAACATGGTGATGAGCGAGATAAACCCCTCGCGCCGCTTGGGGCGGAGGTATCGCAGGCCAATGAAGAGTTCGTAACGCACGGAGTGTCAGTAGCTCGGAGTTATAGAGATCGAAGCTCGCGAGTTGGGCTTAACGAAGATCACTCCCCCAGTCAACGGGGAAGCGCATCAACGGACACGGAGCAACAAGCAAGACGGACTCCCCGCCCTCTCGTATTCAGGATTTCAAGACAAATCCGTCGCCCCCATCAAATACCGATCACACTCCCGCGCCGCGCCGCGCCCTTCGTTAATCGCCCAGACAATCAGACTTTGCCCACGGCGACAGTCGCCCGCCGCGAAGATGCCGGGTACGCTGGTGGCGAATTGACCGTATTCGGCTTCGGCGTTCGAGCGGGGGTCGCGCTTGACTCCCAGTTGCTCAATCACCGCATCCTCTGGTCCCAAGAACCCCATCGCGAGCAGCACGAGGTCCGCTTTCAATACCCGCTTGGACCCCGGTACTGGCTGTGGGACGAATGCACCCTGGGCATTTTTGCTCCAGGCGACATCGACAACGTGCAGCTCTTTCACGTTGCCATTGGCGTCACCAACGAATTTCTCTCCGGTTGTGAGATAGACGCGCGGGTCATCGCCGAAACGCGCTTTGGCTTCTTCTTGGCCGTAGTCGAGTTTGTATACCTTCGGCCATTCCGGCCACGGGTTGTCCGCCTGTCGCGTGTCCGCTGGTCGCGCCAGAATCTCTAATTGCGTGAGCGACGCGCAGCCGTGACGCATGGACGTACCAACGCAGTCAGTGCCCGTGTCGCCGCCGCCAATGATAACGACATGCTTGCCCTGAGCCGAGATGTACTGGCCATTGGCGAGATTGGAATCCAGCAGGCTCTTGGTGTTCGCATGGAGAAACTCCATCGCGAAGTGAATGCCTTTGAGAGTGCGCCCTTCGATAGGCAGGTCGCGCGGCTTGGTTGCTCCACCACAGAACACCAGCGCGTCGAATTCCTGTTGCAGTTGGGTGGCGGGAATATCGCGCCCAATTTCTGTATTGGTAACGAACTTCACACCCTCCGCCGCGAGCAGATCAACCCGGCGTTGCACGAGCTGCTTCTCCAGCTTCATGTTGGGAATGCCGTACATCAGCAAGCCGCCGATACGGTCGGCCCGTTCATAGACGGTGACCCAATGACCGGCGCGATTGAGTTGCGCGGCGCACGCGAGTCCAGCAGGACCAGACCCCACCACGGCGACTTTCTTGCCGGTCCGTTTTTCCGGGGGCTCAGGCTTCACCCAGCCTTCCTCGAATCCTTTGTCAATGATCGTGCATTCGATGTTCTTGATCGTGACGGGTGGACTGTTGATGCCCAAGACGCACGATCCTTCACACGGAGCCGGACACACACGGCCAGTAAACTCCGGAAAGTTGTTGGTGAGATGTAAGCGGTCGAGCGCCTCGCGCCAGCGGCCACGGTAGATGAGGTCGTTCCATTCGGGAATCAGATTGTTGACCGGACAGCCCGACGCCATGCCGCTCAACAGCGTGCCAGTGTGGCAAAAGGGAATGCCACAATCCATGCACCGACCCGCCTGGTCTTGTAGTTTCTTTTCCGGGAAATGGTCGTGAAACTCTTTCCAGTCCTTGAGACGTTCGAGCGGTGAGCGATCCACTGGCAGTTCACGACCATGTTCCAAGAATCCGGTGATTTTACCCATGTCTTTTCCTTCAATTCCTGCTGATGAGCGGTAGCCACTTAATCCCCCTCACCCTAGCCCTCTCCCAGCCGGGCAACGGCATTAAGTTAAGGGGGAGACTGTCATTGCGAGGAGTCGGACGACGAAGCAATCTCCAACAAAACAAAGATTGCTTCGCTGCTCGCAATGACACGGTTGCTTAACTTAATGCCCTCTCCCAGCCGGGAGAGGGAACTTTCGGAGTCCACTATCCAGGCTATTACCTAGCCGGGAGAGGGAACCTGGAGGCGGGCGAGCGACTCTTATTGTTGGCTCCCGTCCCCCGACCCCTGACCCCCGTCCCCGGTCCCCTGTCCCCTGTCTTCAGACCGACGCCACCCGCGCCGCCTCGGGATCAAGATGCTGTCGCTCCACCACCTTGCGATATTCGGTCGGCATGACTTTCACGAATTGTCGCACGCTCTCTTGCCATCGGGACAAGAGCCGCTCCGCGACCTGACTGCCGGTGTAGTCAAGGTGACGCTGGATGAGCGAGCGGAGCAGCTCGGCATCCTGTGGCGTTAGCGCTTCGAGTTCCACCATGCTCGGATTGCAGAGTTGCGCGAAGTCACCATCGGTGTTGAGCACGTACGCGACGCCTCCACTCATGCCCGCCGCGAAGTTGCGCCCGGTTTTTCCCAGGATGACGACGAGCCCCTTGGTCATGTACTCGCAGCCGTGATCGCCCACGCCTTCCACCACCGCCGTCGCGCCACTGTTACGAACGCAGAACCGTTCGCCCGCCATGCCGCGTAAGAAAACTTCTCCACCCGTGGCACCGTAAAGCGACACGTTGCCGACGATGCTGTTTTCCTCGGCGCGGAAAGTGGCTTGTTTGGATGGATACATGACGACCCGACCACCAGACAGCCCTTTGCCGAAGTAATCGTTGGCGTCGCCTTCTATGGTAGCGGCGATACCGTTGGCCATGAACGCGCCGAAACTCTGACCCGCCGTCCCGGTGAACTTGATCTTGATGGTCTCCGGCGGCAACCCCTGCGCACCCCAGCGTCGCGAAATTTCGGCGGACAGCATCGCGCACACCGTCCGATTCACATTGCGGATCGGTAAGGTGATCTCAACCGGTTGCGCGTTCTCCAGCGCCGGGCGCGCCAATGCAATGATCTGATTATCGAGTGCCTTCTCTAGCCCGTGATCTTGTTGTTGGACACAGTGGCGGGCGACGGTAGCGGGCATCTCTGGGTTGTGAAGGATTTGCGAGAGGTTCAGTCCTTTGGCTTTCCAATGGTCGACCGCGTCGCGCACCTCTAGCCGATCCACGCGCCCGATCATGTCGTCAATGGTGCGGAAGCCCAACCGCGCCATGTGTTCGCGCACTTCCTCGGCGATGAACAACATGAAGTTCACCACATGTTCGGGTTGCCCCGTGAAGCGTTGGCGTAACACCGGGTCTTGTGTGGCCACACCGACCGGACAGGTGTTGAGATGACACACGCGCATCATAATGCAGCCCGAAGCGATCAACGCCGAACTGGCGAAGCCGTATTCCTCGGCGCCCAGCAGCGCAGCGATGATGACATCACGCCCAGTTTTGAGTTGCCCGTCGGTTTCCACGCGAATGCGACCACGTAGGTCGTTGAGCACCAGCACCTGCTGGGTTTCCGCGAGGCCCAGTTCCCACGGGACGCCCGCATGTTTGATCGACGTGAGCGGCGAGGCCCCGGTTCCGCCATCATGCCCGCTAATCAACACCACATCGGCTTTCGCCTTCGCCACTCCAGCGGCGACGGTGCCGACTCCCACTTCAGCCACCAGTTTCACACTCACGCGCGCGCGATTGTTGGCGTTCTTGAGGTCATGGATCAGTTGCGCCAAGTCCTCGATGGAATAGATGTCATGATGCGGCGGCGGCGAGATGAGTCCCACGCCAGGAGTCGAGTAGCGAATCTTGGCGATGTACTCGTCGATCTTGTGACCCGGCAATTGTCCGCCTTCTCCGGGCTTCGCGCCTTGCGCCATCTTGATCTGCAACTCGTCGGCGTTGACCAGGTAATAGCTCGTGACCCCGAAGCGACCCGACGCTACTTGCTTGATCGCGCTACGGCGAGAATCGCCATTGGCGTCGCGGTGATAGCGGACGGAATCCTCGCCTCCTTCACCGGTATTGGATTTGCCACCAATGCGGTTCATCGCGATCGCCAGGTTTTCATGGGCTTCGCGGCTGATCGAGCCCAGCGACATGGCGCCGGTCTTGAAGCGTTTGACGATCGCACTGACCGGTTCGACTTCCTCGATCGGAATCGCCTTGCTGGCCTTGAACTTCAAGAGCCCGCGCAAGGTGGCCAGCTTCTGACTCTCGCTGTCCGCTTGGGCGGTGTACTGCTTGAATACTGGATAGTTGCCCGCCCGCACGGCGTGTTGGAATTTCGCGATGGACTCCGGGTTCCACATGTGGAACTCGCCATTGCGTCGCCACTGATACTGCCCGCCCACGTCCAGGTGCCCATCTAGTCCGGGCGAGACTTGAAAGGCATGATGGTGGCGCAGCTCGACTTCGCGGGCGATGGTCTCCAGTCCGATACCTTCGACCCGAGACGGGGTCCAGGTGAAATACTTCTCAATCACTTCTTGTTCGATCCCGATGGCCTCGAAAATCTGCGCGCCGTGATAGCTTTGCAGGGTCGAGATGCCCATCTTGGTCATCACTTTCAGAACACCCTTATCGACGGCTTTTATGTAATGGCCCATCGCTTCCTCGGCGGTGACTCCCTTGAGCATGTCCTGCGCGACCATCTGGGCGAGCGTTTCATACGCGAGATACGGGTTCACGGCCGCCGCCCCGTAGCCAAGCAGGAGGCAGAAGTGCTGGACTTCGCGCGGTTCGCCCGATTCCACAATCAGACCGCAGCGGGTGCGGGTGCCTGCGCGGATCAAATGGTGATGCACGGCGCTGATCGCGAGCAAGCTCGGAATCGGGGCATATTCCTCGGTCACTCCACGATCCGACAACACGAGGATGCCGAACCCTTTCTCAATGGCGGAAGAGGCCCACTCGCACAGTTCCTCCAGTGCTTTCTCCAGGCCGTCGCCGCCGTCACGGACTTTGTAGAGCGCGCGGAGCGTCGTGGTGCGCAAAGTACCGGAGTGCAGCTCCTTAATTTGGGCAAGCTGTTCGTTGGTGAGGGTTGGTCCATTGATCCCTAGTTGATGGCAATGCCGCGGGGTTTCCTCGAACAGATTCTGCTCCGGCCCCACCGCGGTCTTGACGGACATGACCAACTCTTCACGGATCGGATCAATCGGGGGATTGGTGACCTGCGCGAACAACTGCTTGAAATAGTTAAAGAGCGGTTGCGGACGATCCGACAGCACCGCGAGGGGGGTGTCCGTGCCCATTGAGCCGACCGCCTCTTGTCCGTTCAGTGCCATCGGCGACAGCAGCATTTTCAGCTCTTCGACGGTGTAGCCAAAAGCCTGCTGGAGGTTAAGCAACTCGGCCTCATCATACGCGACCGGCACCACCGTTGGGGGCTGGAGCGCGTCAATCTTGACCAAATTTTCATCCAGCCACTGACGGTAGGGTTTCCGGGCCGCCAGCGATTCCTTGATCTCCTCGTCCTCAATGATTCGCCCTTGCTCGGTATCGACGAGAAACATGCGGCCAGGTTGCAGCCGATTTTTGCGCAAGACGTTCTCCGGCGCGATGTCGAGCACGCCGACCTCCGAGGCCATGATGACCAGTCCGTCTTTGGTGACCACATAGCGCGAGGGGCGTAGGCCATTGCGATCCAGCACGGCGCCGATGACGCGCCCGTCGGAAAAGGCGATGGACGCCGGGCCATCCCACGGTTCCATGAGGCACGAATGGTACTCGTAGAACGCGCGTTTCGCTTCACTCATGCCCGCGTGATTCTGCCAGGCTTCCGGGATCATCATCATAATGGCATGGGGCAGGGAGCGACCGGTTCTCACCAGCAGTTCGAGTACGTTATCAAACTTAGCGGAGTCGCTGCCATTCGGGGCGATGATCGGCAGAATCTTTTCGATGTCGTCGCCAAACAACGGCGACGAGAAGACCTGTTCCCGCGCGCGCATCCAATTGGTATTGCCGCGCAGCGTGTTGATCTCACCGTTGTGACACAGGAACCGGTACGGATGGGCGCGGTCCCACGACGGAAACGTATTGGTACTAAAGCGCTGATGCACGAGGGCGATGGCGCTGGCCATCGTCGGGTCATTGAGGTCGAGATAGAAACGCGGAATCTGGTGGGGCATCAGCAGCCCTTTGTAAACCAACGTGCGGCTCGACAAACTGGGGACGTAAAAAGACTCGGAGTCGCGGACATCCGACTCGCGCACCTGGTGTTCGACCTGTTTGCGAATCACAAAGAGTTTGCGCTCCAAATGGTCTTGGTCGGTGACGCTTGAGCCCTGGCCAATGAAAATCTGTCGGATATGGGGCTGCGCTTCACGGGCCACACGACCGCATTGGGTGTCGTCGATGGGGACCGTCCGCCACCCAAGAAACCGTTGCCCCTCTTCGCGGACGATTTTCTCGAACATCGCCGCGCACCGGTTGCGCTCGCTGAGTTCTTGCGGCAGGAACACCAGGCCCACACCATACTCGCCGGCGGCGGGCAGCAGGAAATCGAGTTTTTCACATTCCTTGGCCAAGAAGGCATGCGGCACTTGCATGAGAATGCCCGCGCCGTCTCCGGTTTCCGGGTCACAGCCACACGCGCCGCGGTGGTCAAGGTTCTTGAGAATTCGCAGACCCTTCTGGACGATGTCGTGCGAGCGGTGCCCCTTGATGTTGGCGACGAAACCGACTCCACAGGCGTCGTGCTCGAATTGCGGGTCGTACAGTCCTTGGGCGCGGGGAATACGAGTGGTCATAACATCATCCTCCTCGGCGTAATTTCAGAATTTGTGAGGTTTCATGGCCGCGAGCGGTTTTGTCTGATGCCGGGGGCGTTTCGCTTTGCTCCTTGATGTCCAGCCACAACCCTTCGGTGTAGGTCGAGAGAACAATCGAGGTTTCCGTGCGCGTGACCCCTTCAATCGAGCGAATTTTACGAATCAGCTTTTCCAGCGTGGAGGTCGTGTCGGCCTTGGCCTTGAGTAACATGGTGTGCTGGCCGGTGACGTGATGGCATTCTTGGATCTCTTCCAGGCGATCAATGGCTTTCTCGAAATTGCTGATCGCCTTGGGATGCTCAATGGAGACGCCGATAAAAGCGGTGATGTCCTTGCCGAGTCGGCGGGCATCGAGAATCGCGGTATAGCCGCGGATCACTCCGTGTTTTTCCAGTTTGTCGATCCGTTCGGCTACTGAAGGGGCGGAGAGGCCGACCCGTTCGCCGATACGCGCGAGCGGGAGCTTACAGTTCTCTTGCAACAGGGCCAGAATGTGGCGATCTACGGTATCTAGTTCCATGATGGTTTTCCCTAAGTTCGTGAGGGTGAAAATCAAAAGGGCTTGATGTTTATAAGGATGACAGGGATTTGTCAAGGTAATTTTTAGGATTTTCCGCGATCAAGGTAATAAAAAGTGGCGCGCTTCTCGGATTGGCGGTGACGCTGGGTCCTCGGGGTAGTTGTATGGCCATCTCTTTGAGGCAGAGACCGTTGCGGCTGTTCAGGGGAAATGGTTTCTGCTACAGCGGTTTGCACTTGGCTGAAGAGAGGGCCTTTAGGTTCCCTCTCCCGGATGGGAGAGGGTTAGGGTGAGGGGGACCGACGATAATCTATTCACTCGTATGAAAACCGCTGTAACAGCGAAAAAGATCGCTATTCATGCCGTAAGAACGAGGCGTGGAAACACCCATGAAGGAAAAGGCAAGAACCGATGGCGTACAGTAAGTTTTCGCTCAAGTCCGTGAAGGAGCAACTCGGCATCCGGGTCATTGAAGACACGCGGTTATTCGATCCTGAGCGGATTACGAAAGTCCCAATCAGCGAATATCTGCGCATGACCATCGCGGAATTTGCTCCGTTAGCCCTTTCGATTAACACCGAGAAATCTCGTTCCGAGTGGATCATTGCCCCAGTGTTGGCGGAGGTGCGGAAGCACCATCAGAACCGGATCAGTCTATTTTCAGGCTCAACCTTCACGGTGGATGAGACGAGAGGATTGGATGGGCAATGTGACTATATTTTGAGCTTGAACCCCGAACAGTTGTACATTGCCGCTCCGATCGTGACGATCGTGGAGGCGAAGAAGGAAGACATTGTGGGCGGGGTTGGACAGTGTATCGCCACGATGTATGCCGCCCATCTTTTCAATGAGCGGGAGCATCAGTCGCTTCCGTGGATTTTTGGCGTCATTACCACTGGGACGACGTGGAAGTTCCTCAAGTTGCATGAGCAGACCGTCTACCTTGATCGTGATGAGTATTATCTGAATGAAATCGAAGTGCTCCTGGGAATTTTTTGCGCGATTGTTTTGACGGAAGAACAAACTCAGCCTGCTCATGGGTGAGGAAAAGACCACGCGGCTAAGAAGTCTCTCCGCATGAAACACCTACTCTTTGTCTGTAGCCAGAACCGGCTACGGAGCCCCACGGCGGAACATATCTTCTCGCAATGGCCCGGCGTCGCGGCGATGTCGGCGGGGACGAATCACGACGCCACAACCCCGGTCTCGTCCGACCTGCTTGAGTGGGCGGATATGGTCATCGTCATGGAAAAAACCCACAAGCACAAACTCACCAAGAAGTTCGGTGCGTACTTGAAAGGCAAGCAAATCATCGTCCTTGATATTCCCGATCAGTACGACTACATGCAACCCGAACTCGTGCGACTCTTAGAAGCAAAAGTGCCGCGCTATGTGCGTCTTTTTTAATGAGTGACGCTGGTGATGCGCACGCGGATGAAGCGGGCATAGCGAACAGTCGTAAAGAAAGCGAAGCCAGAATGCCAACAATCTCCATGTTTTACGGGATTCTCGTTCGTATGTTCTTTCGAGATATCGACAAACATCATGTGCCACACATACATGCTGACTACCAAGGAAAAGTCGCCGTATATTCAATTCTTGATGGATCGCTTCTGGCGGGTGAACTGCCCGCGAACAAGCACAAGCTGGTGGTCGCATGGATCGAGATTCATCAAGAAGATTTGCTGGCTGACTGGAATTTGGCCGTCAATGGTAAAAAACCTTTTCCCATCAAAGGACTTGATCAATGAAAATCGCGAAAATCAGTCCACACGCTAATTGGCGGCTGTCCATCGTTGCGGATGACGGTCGCGTTGGTTGGTTTGATGTCAGTCCCTATCTGGATTATGAGGCGTTTGCGGACCTTCGCGACCCGGGCGAATTTATGAAGGTTGTCAACGGTGAGTACTTTGTCGAATGGGATTGTGGTGCTGATTTGTCAGCGGACACTATTGAGGCCCGATGGCAGGTTGTTGGCCACGTTGCTCCGCAACAACAGCCTGACGAATTGGTCTAGCCGAGCACGTTGCTCAGTGATCCTGTCCGTGCAACTGAGAAGGAACGCTACGTTCGCCTTGCCCTCATCCCCGAGAGCCGGTGAGATTCGCCTCTTTCTCAAGAGCAGGAGAATCGCGACATGAAAAACCCCGACCTCGTGAAGGACACGCGCACGCCGCCCCGGGTCTGGGTCCTCACGACCGAGAAACTCGGCGATAACGCCCAGGTCCGGGCGATCGCCGACGCGCTGGGCTGGCCCTACGAACTCAAGCCTCTGGCATTCACCGGAGTCAATCACTTTCATTTCCGTGTTTTCGGCCCTTCTCTGAGGAAGCTCGCGGTGGATCGTTCCGCTCCCTTGGAGCCGCCGTGGCCGGACTTGCTCTTGACGATTGGTCGCCGTTCGACTCCCGTGGCATTGTGGATTCGCCAGCAGTCGGGGGGCAAAACGCGATTGGTGTTGGTTGGCCAACCGCGAGTTGGGTTCGCGTGCTTCGACCTGGTCGTTGGTAATCCACAGTGCCCTTTGCCCACGTATCCCAACCTCATCCGTTTAGGATTACCGCTGTTGTACGACAATGCGGAGGCGACCACCGTTGCCGCTGCTCAGTGGCAACCCCAGTTTGCGAATTTGCCCAGGCCCTGGACCGCCTTGCTCGTCGGTGGGTCGGCGAGTCCGGTGGTGCTGGATGTGGAGGTGGCGCGACACATGATGGATGAGATCAACCGGATGCTCACACGGGAGGGGGGCAGCCTCCTGGTCTCGACGAGCCGGCGCACGTCGGAAAAGGCCGCCGACATGATTGAAGCCACGATGCCCGCCAATAGCTTTTTTCACCGTTGGACCCCGGAGGGGCGGAGCAATCCTTACCACGCGATGTTGGGGCTAGCCGATCGCTTTATCGTGACCGGTGAGAGTATTTCCATGTTGACCGAGGTGGTCCGACGAGGCAGGCCGCTTGCCATCTATCCGTTGCCAGCTCGCGGCATGTCCATGAAGCGGTGGTTTCGTGAGATGATCCAGCGCCTGTTCTTCGTTCACGGCGAGGAGGCTGATGCGTCAGGCGGTTGGCGCCGAGGGCTGAGCGACCGGCTCGTGCATCTGGGCCTCGCGGAATACCGCCGCGACTTTTCGTTGTTTCACCAGCGGCTCATTGCTTGCGGAGTGGCGGTGCGCTTCGGGACTTCCTTCCTCTCCGTGCAAGGGCCACTCCCTGACGATCTGTATAAGGTCATTGAGCGGATTCAGGCGTTATTCGAGCAGCGGAAAGAGTAGGTTTTTCTCGGTGCCCGCGAGGGCAGCCCCGTCCCATCCCCTCGTGGGCGAGGGGCTGGGACGGGGGGGAGATCGCATTGAGCCCTGCGTGTGCATAATCAGTGCCGAACAGTATTGGGGCGAGCCCTGGTCGCGATGGTGACGACAAGCGATGATGAATCAAACACAACCCAGTGCGGAGGATATACGGTGCAGCAGATCGATCTCAACGAAGCAAAAAAACATCTGACCGACCTCATCGAAATGGCACTCGGCGGAGAAGAAGTCGTCATCACCCAAGATGACCAGCCGGTGTTGAAGATTGCCCGCATTCCCGCGCCCAAGACCCGTCGCAAAGCTGGAAGCGCGAAAGGGTTGATTGTGATGGCGGACGATTTCGATGCGCCGCTGGAAGAATTCCAAGAGTACCTGTGATGAAGCTGCTGCTTGATACGCACACATTCTTGTGGTTTGTCGAGGATAACCCGAAATTGAGCAAGGACGGGACCTGAAGTCAGGACACATTTGCTAAAGGGGCGGGTAGCCACGAGTTTTCACTCATGAGAGACTTGGGGGTATGATACACCAAGACGCAGAAACTACCCGCCTCGTAGAGTATATCGCAAAGGTGCTGCCGTGGGCACATGGGCA
>CAMBFS010000008.1 GCA_945865755.1 Klebsiella pneumoniae | reverse complement strand
ATGGCCTTGATGGAACTCGCGGGAATGCCGAGCACGAGGCCGCACTGGTCACGGGTGGTAAACGCCCCTTGCGTGCTGGTCCACAGCGTGGCTTGCCCATCGGCGTTGTACTGCGCCACGGCGTTATGCGGTTCGATATAGCCTTGGTGCACCATCGAGGTATTGAACTCACGCTCAATCACCACACTCGCCGCTTTGAAACCGACATCCAGATCACCACGGGCGAACCGCACTTGGCTGGCGATGTTGGTTTGTTTATCGATTTTCTCCGGTGCCCCGCTGGTGCGCACGTCAGGATGCAGAATGGGGGCATCCTCCTTCATCGCGTTGCGCACGTCTTGTACGTGGGGAAGGACTTCGTACTCGACCTTAATCAGCTTGAGCGCTTCCTCGGCAATGTGCGTGCTGGTCGCGGCTACTGCCGCGACCGGATGTCCATCGTAGAGCACTTTGTCATGGGCGAGGAGATTCATGGACATGTAGTGAGGATTCATGGCCAGCTCGCCCATGGGCACAACACCGGACTTGAGCTTGGGGAAATCCGCGCTGGTGACGATGGCTTTCACACCGGGCAGTGCCGCCGCCGCCGACACGTCAAGGGATTTAATCCGCGCATGCGCATGCGGGCTGCGGAGCACCTTCCCATGCAGCAGGCCGGGGAGCGTCACGTCCGCGCCGTACCGCGCACGACCAGTGACCTTGTCCACGCCATCATGGCGGATCGGACGAGTACCGATAACCTTGAATTTTACTTCTTGCGTTTGCATCTTTTACCTCCCTTGCATAACCGTGGCGGCATCCATCACCGCACGCACGATTTTGTCATACCCAGTACAACGGCACAGATTTCCCGCTAAACCAAACCGTATTTCATGTTCGGTCGGATTCGGATTCCGATCCAAGAGCGCTTTGGCCGCGACCAGAAAGCCGGGTGTACAAATACCGCATTGCAGCGCGGCATGTTCGAGAAATTTTTGTTGTAACGGATGGAGCTTTTCTCCACTCTTGGCGAGCCCTTCGACGGTCTCCAGCGTTTTGCCTTGGACCTCTGGCCCCAGGACTAGACACGAGCACGCCACGCGACCATCAATAATGACACTACACGCGCCGCAGTCACCAGTGAGGCAGCCTTCCTTCGTACCGGTGAACCCGAGGACATCGCGCAGCACTTCCAATAAGCTTTGCCGTGGCTCACAGAGGAATTCCGCCTGCTCACCATTCAGCGTTGTTTCGACATGAACTTTTCCTGCCATGATATTCCCTTCCCTTGTTTCTTAGCACAGGGCTCTTAGCTTTTAGCAAGATCTTTTTGGCTAATCGCTAATAGCTAACGGCTAATCGCTTACTTTTTTCTTGCTCGTTCCGCTGCTTCCTTGACCACACGGCGTGTGAGGACGCCAACCATGTGTGTGCGATATTCCGCCGTGCCGCGCATGTCGGTGATCGGCGTGGCGATCTTTTGCGCCGCGGCGGCGGCATCGGCAATCGTCTGATCCGTGAGCGGTTTGCCCACTAATGCGTCACCCGCCGCTTTCGCGAACAACGGCGTGGCGGCAACCGCACCAAGACCGATACGAGCAGCGGTGCAGGTGTTCCCATCAAGTGTGAGCGCGGCCCCGACTCCGACAACGGCGATATCCATTTCGTTGCGTGGAATAAAGCGCTGATAACAATCGGACGAATGCGGCTTGGGCGCGGCGATACGGAACTCAACCAAGATTTCTCCAGGCTGTAGCACCGTCCGGCCTGGACTCAAGATAAAATCTTCGGCTTTCACCGTCCGCGTGCCTTTGGCACTGGCAATGACACACTCCGCGCCAAGGGCAATCAACGCGGGCGGCGTATCCGCCGCAGGAGAGCCATTGCAGAGGTTGCCACCCACGGAGCAGCGGTTTTTAATTTGCACGGAACCAATCAACCCAGCGGCTTCAGTGAGTCCTGGGTATTTGTCCTGCATCATCTTGTCTTCCATGATGCGGCAGCTCGGCACGGCGGCTCCGAGACGCAGTCCAGTTTGCGGATCAAACGCGAGGATCTGCAATTCTGGAATGCTTTTGAGATCGACGACCACATCCGGTTGTCTGACACCGGCGCGCATCTGGATCAATAGGTCCGTTCCACCGATCAAGGCCCGGCCTTTGTCGCCAGTGTTAGCAAAAAGGCTCAACGCTTGATCGAGCGATCGTGGCGCTTCGTACGTGAATGCTTGCAAGGTTCCCTCCTATTCAAGATTGAGCCCGTAGGCGCGGGCTCTTTCGCTTGCGCACTTTAGTGGGCTTCGCGAACAGAAGCAAGGGCGAAAGAGGACAGGGCGCGGGCCAGTCTCGGACAAGTCTCAGGCCAGTCTGGGGCAGGTCAGCGTCAGTGAAAAAACACTGTTCCTCGAACGCCACACTGTGTCGCGAGTGTAGCGGCGGGCAGTTTATACCACCCACCTTCTGCTGACGCAACCGAAATAGAAGTCAGCGATACTCGGAAGTGAAAACGAGGGCGTGGAGCAAGAGAGACACGGGAGCGCCGTGTCCCTCGTTCATTCCTTCGGAATACGAATCTTTTGTCCTGGGAAAATCAGATTCGCGTCTTTAATGACTTCGCGATTCGCCTCGAAGATTTTGGGATACTTATTCGCATCGCCATAGAAATGCTTAGCGATTTTGGAGAGGTTATCACCCTTTTCGATGATGTAATACTCGACCGGTTCTTGTTCCGCTGGGTGTTGCAAATTATTGACCTCGACCTCAGCAACCCCTTGCACATTGCCAGCGATCAAGACCGCTTTTTGCATCGCCTCCGCCGAAGTGGCGGCTCCAGAAAGCGCGACTTTTCCACTCGCGGGATCATAATTGACATTGAGCCCACTCACCCCAGGATTCGATGACTCAATTTCCGCCTTAATCTTCGCGGCGGCTTCGTCATCACGGTTAAAGAGTTTCTTACCAATGTTTCGGACAAAATCGAAAAGTCCCATACTGTCCTCCTGTCATTCACTGTCTATGCCGTCGACCTTGGTCCGTTGTACCCGCCAGAGGAAATCGAAGCAAGGAAAAAATTTCCGCTTGCCGTGGAGATTGCTTTCTCCGACTCATAGCAATTTTTCTATAGTTTCACGGATAAATGACGATCCACTAAAAGACACAGAAAGAGAAAGCCATGCTAGCAACAGCAGAACCAATACCCCTACTCCCTGGTCCCTCGCTCGAAGAACTCGCGCAACGGGTGCGTGTGTTGGAGCACCACCACCAATCCGCGCCCGACCCTAATACCCTCAACATGCTCCTCTTCAGTGGAGAAATGGATCGCTTGCTTTCAGCTTTCACGCTTGCCACTGGAGCGGCAGCGAGCGGAATGCACGTATCGATCTTTGTCACTTTTTGGGGAGCCGCGGCGCTGAAAAAAGTTGGACCGCAAAGCCCAGGAAAATCTTTTATCGAAAAAATGTTCGGGTGGATGCTGCCGGGCGGATGGCACCGCAAAAAACTATCCAGACTGGATATGGGAGGACTTGGTCGGTGGTTGATGCGGCAAGAGATGCGCAAAAAAGGGATGCCAGACCTCCCGACACTGCTCTCCATTGCCCAAGAACTCGGCGTGGAACTGTACCTGTGTGACACCTCAATGGCCATGATGGGCATTCGTAAAGAGGAGTTGGTTGACTACCCAAACCTTCGAGTGTGCGGAGTCGCCTATTTTCTTGATATGTCCACCAAAGCCAACACCACCCTTTTTATCTAAGACGCATCCTCATGACACCGCGAAACGAACTCAATCTGACAGGGCTGAGGTGTCCTCTCCCTATTGTTGAACTCAATCGCGCCATCAAGCAAATGTCGCTGGGTGAAGAATTACAGGTCATCGCGAGTGATCCAGCGTTTCCACTGGATGTGGAAGCCTGGTGCCGAAGAACTGGCCAACTCCTCCTTAGCTTGCAGGAGCAAGACGGACGTTATCACGCGTGGCTCAGGAAAATGGCCTAAATAAAGAGAAGCCAAAACAAATGACTCTTGAATTTCCTGCCTTTACTCATCTGGAGCAACTGACTGGTCAGGTGGGCGGCCCGCTCGCGGCTGAATTGCGGAACACGGTCCAGACACTGCGCAACCAGCTCCACGACGCGCAGCATGAAGCGGAGCGTCTCGCTCTGGCGCAAGCCGATGCGATCGTAAATTCGGCGATGATGATGAGTGAACTGCAGACAGCACGCGCGGATTTAGAGGCGGGCAATACCGTCATTCAAACAATGAACCAGGCCCTGCAAACCGCACTTACTACCGCACAGGAGAATGAAAACCGCTTCCGTCTCTTAAGTGACGCTGCCCCAGTGGGGATTTTTCAGATCGACCAAGCAGACCGTTGTATCTACATGAACACCGGCTTGCGGCGACTCCTCAAAGCTCCCGTAACGGGACAAGAAGCCGATTGGCGTCGGTGGCTTGCCCCCACCGATCAAGTGGCCGTGTCGGCTCGTTGGCGAGAGGCGATCACACAAGGGAAGGAATTTGCCCATGAATTCCGCATCCTCACACCTGAAGGAAAGCTTTGCTGGGTCCTCGTGCACGCACGACCGCTCCAACTCAATGTCAACACCTGGGACGGGTACATCGGCACCATGACCGATATCACGCCCCATAAAGAAGCCGAGCAACTCAAAGATGAACTGGTCTCTACCGTCAGCCATGAATTGCGCACGCCCTTGACGAGCTTACGCGGCTTTACCGAGTTAATGCTCGAGCGCGCGTTCTCTCCAGAAAAACAACGTGAGTTCATTGGGATTATTCACCGAGAGGCAATACGCCTGACAAACCTCATCAACGACTTCCTCGATCTCCAACGGATTCAATCAGGAAAACAACGCTACGATTTCACCAAGGTTTCCTTGGAACCTCTGTTGCAAGAACAACTCCGATTCTTCTCGTCCGAAAAGAGTCAGCATACTTTCCGAATTTCCGTCGATCCCGCGCTCCCACTCGTACACGCTGATGCCGATCGTCTACGGCAAGTGCTTGGCAATTTGCTCTCCAATGCCATCAAATTTTCTCCACACGGAGGAGGTATCTCCCTCAAAGCCTCCCAAGAAGGGGAAGAGATCAAAGTAAAAGTGATCGACCAAGGGGTCGGCATTCCACAAGAACTGCTCCCCAAATTGTTTCAGAAATTTTTTCGCGCGGAGAATGCCGATACGCGTAAAATTGGGGGGACCGGTCTCGGCCTCGCCTTGGTCAAGGAAATCATTGAAGCGCACGGTGGCTACGTCAGGGTCGAAAGCGTCGTCGGACAGGGCAGTACCTTTTCCTTCACGCTCCCGGTTGCATAGGACAGAAGTGCGGAGAAAGCAGAGTATGTTTCGTGTTGCGTAAACCGTGTGCAAGAACGGCGAGGCTAAGGGTTCACGTAACACGCATCACGTCGGTTCTCCCTTGAGTTTCGTCCTTCTACCGCGCTATAGCATGAACACATAAGGAGGACATGCGTATGGCGGAATTATTTCATGTCGGACTGACGGTCAAGAATTTGGAGCGGTCGGTCGCGTTCTACCGCGAGGTGGTAGGTATGCAGGAAACCGAGTGGAAGATGATGAATGTTAGAAGTGAGCAATTCGATACGCTCACCAACAACCCTGGCGCGGAGTTGAAGGTTGCACATCTCACACTTGGCCCATTCATGCTCCAACTCATTGAGTACGCGGCAAAAGGTGGAGTGACGCTGGATTTGCATCACAACAACGTCGGCAGTCCACACCTCTGCATCTATGTTCCCGATGTCGAAGCCAAACTCAAGGAAGTCCAACAACGAGGAGATGTCGTGATTACGTCCGGCCTCGTCCAGATCGCGCCGACCATGCGCAGTTTTTATACGGAAGACCCAGACGGCGTGCCGGTGGAGTTTTTGCAGAAAACCGCCTAACCCTCTCATCATTCTTCGGGCGGCCATACCGGGCCGCCCTTACGCTTTCTCACCAACGAACCATCGTTGTTTTTTGGTCTAGGTTTCTCTGCTCCCAGGTGGTAGCGTAAGGAAACTATTTTCAGCGAGACGAGAGTGCAGGTAGCAATCGGAAAGCCAGAGAACGCTCCGCCTCAGTGGCGCGGCCCCTAAGCCCTGCTTTTCTCGTTCAGCCAGAACCGAAATAGGGGCCGTGCCCGCTGGAGGCGAAGGTTAGGCGGCCTGTCGCAGCAACGTTGCCTGATTTTCGGACACGAAATATCCTCTTCTCTGGAGCCATTGATGCCACAATATGACCTTTATCATAACACGGTCAAAACTGCCCTCATCAAGGATGGCTGGGCCATCACCGCCGACCCCTTCATCATTGAGTTTAAGGGAGTGCGGCTCTACGCCGATCTTGGTGCCGAAAAGGTATTGGCCGCTGAAAAAAGTGGCGCCAGAATTGTCGTGGAAATCAAGGTTTTCAACAGTCCTTCCCTGGTCACAGAGTTAGAGAAGGCGGTTGGGCAATACGGGATCTACCGCACCTTTCTGAAGCAGGTCGATCCGCAAAGGAAGTTGTACTTAGCCATCGCTGAAGATGTGTATCAAGACTTCTTTCTGCGGCCTGCGATTCAGGAGGTCGTGACTGACCACCAAATTAATCTGGTGATCTTCAACCCCGAGAAAGAGGAGATTCGACAATGGATAAGATAGCGCGCTACCGGGCTATTCTCCAAGATTTGGTATTGCGGCACGCCCAACGCTCACCGAGCCATGGGCACATAGACACGCTGCCAGTTTGTGACATGGTGCGGGACAACTATTTACTGGTCGACACGGGCTGGGACCAAACTGGACGGGTCCACGCGATCGTTTTCCATCTGCGGATTTGTGGCGACCGCGTGTGGGTCGAATGGGACGGGACGGAAGGAGGGATTGTGGCAGAACTGCTCGAAGCTGGCATACCGAAGAGCGACATCGTTTTGGGGTTTTACCGGCCTGAGAGGCGCACGCTGACGGAATTCGCAGCCGCCTAACATTACCTCAGAAACAGTGGGGCATCGGGTGGGCGGGGGAAGCCCACGATGTCCAGATTTGGCGTGACGGGAGCATCACGTGCCGAGTAGGCAACACCACGGAAGCCACACCAGTAACCACAACTCCGTCAGCACTATCCTCGCCGAACTAATTGTTCCCCCACAAATCGAGCGTAATCTTCTCATCATAAAGACTTGGAGGCACCCACTCCAACCTATTGAGTGACTAGAAGATCATCAAACTGGCGTTATTACGGGAGCCAAATCTCACCTTGCCACTCACGAACGAACCATCCGTGGCAGTTGCTACAAGTGCGGTATCAAGCCAAACACGGATCATGTTTCCGTCCCGTTTGACAGTCACTACGTAAGCTGTAGGGTGGGCCGTGACCCACCCTACACGACTCTCGTTTTACTCGCATTGCGGCGGTTGGATTTAGCCGCGGCGATTCCGCGGGTTGCTCGCGTGCTTGGTGCCAGTGTTGGCGTGGTGCAAATGCCGTTCGCTGAATGCGCGATTGATGTGGACAATCTGAAGGACCTGGAAACTGCTTCGCGGATTTTGGTACAACGTGAGAAAACAAGTGACAGCGACCGTTCTTCCTAACTCACCTTACGCACCTGATGACGTAGATATGCTGCAAGAACGGCCCTAACCAGCATCACGGTTACATTATGGTGGTCTAAAACTCCAAATCTTACGCGACCTGCGTAAGGTGAGTTCCTAAATATCCCCTTGTGAAAATTGGATGCTATCTGAGGGACAACCTACGTCCCTTTGTTACCTCAATAGCTTGTGGTTTAGGAGCGGGATTCCTTGCTGTCTTGAATGTTCCATCTCCCCTCCAGACCTCGCTCTTCCCTATTCTTCAAGACATTTGGGTTTTAAGATTCCTCTGTTTTTTCCTCTTCGTGGTTCTTTGCCAAGGATGGCCAGCAATGGTCGAACTTTGGCGTCGTTATCGAAGGACTTTCAACCTGTCTTGCCCTCCAGCTTTATTCTTCGATTTGTGTACGTTAGGTGTTCTTACCGCCCTCTCAGTCGTGACCTTTTTTATAGGGAGAGGCGCTCTCCCATTGGTGGTTTGCTTACACCTACGAGACGACACGGCTGTCCTCTCTTGGTGCGGTTTTGCTCTTCTGTGTGTGGTTAATGGCAACCTGGCTTCGGTCTTTATGGCCAGAAGTATCCGCTGTGCGTTCAGTGGTTAATCCTTCAACAACTGTATACTTCGACAACCCAATCCAAGATCAGGCTCAGGATTTACTGGGCCGGAAGCCCTTCGTGGAAGGGTTGTATAAGCAGATCGAGAAACTACCCTCGCCGGATTCCTTCGTATTTGGGTTACATGGGAGTTGGGGTGAAGGGAAAACTTCTGTCCTGAACCTCCTTCGGAATCGTCTTGCTCAGAATCCTCTAATCATCCCAGTTGTGTTCAATCCGTGGTACATGGCTACGGAACGAGCCATCATTCAGAATTTTTATGACACGATTGAGCAAGTGCTACAGAAACGGTACCTCGTCGGAACTCTCCACCGCCACCTCAATCGTTATCGTGATCTGCTGAGTTCAGGCATACGTTCCGTTGGGTTTGGGCTCGAACTCCCAATTCATGATGAACCCGAACGGTTACGGCAGGAACTCGAAGACTGGATTACACGAACAGATTGTCGCCTCGTCATTATCGTCGACGATATTGATCGACTCCAGCCAGCGGAGATATTAGCTGTCTTCAAGCTGGCGGGATTATCCGCGCGACTGAAGAACTCGGTATTCATCCTCAGTTTCGACGAGGTTGCCATTCGAGAAAGGTTGAAAGAGGTCAGCAATGTCGATCCGGCATTCCTTGAAAAAATTGTCCAGAAACCAATACCCCTTCCTCCGGCGGAGCAGCGAGATATTGACCGTTTCCTGCTCTTTTCTGACCCGATTGGACCGCAAGCCCACAGGTCTGCGATTGACAGCTTGCTGGACGATCTGAACGTCGACGACGAAAGGCGGAGGGCATTCGATGCGGAGATTGTTTATTTCTATCAGCGATATCTTGTAACAATCTTCAGAACTCTTCGACATGTTAAACGCTATCTGAACAGTCTACGAACGACCCTTTCGGCTATTATCGATGAGGTCAATTTGTATGATTTTTTTCTCCTGGAGGTGCTTCAGGTGTTTTTCCCTGAAGTGTATCAAGACATCTGGAGACATCGGTGGTTCTATATTGCGGAAGGTATACTTCAGCCTGGTCCGTTGACTCCTCTCATAGATCGACAAGAAAAAGACCGCCTGATTTGTGAGCACCTCGACACCCTCCTTAAAAATACACGCAATCAGGAAGTTGTTCGGATCCTTCTAGCGGAGATTTTCCTGGAAGTGGCCCAGGCTTTTAAGAACAGAAAAGTGATGTACAGCGGTCGCTCTGCCTATGGACGTCAGGAAAAACGATTAACTGAGCCTGGCTGCTTCCCGAAATACTTTCTCCTTCGAGTTCCTGCGAAGGAGATACCTGATAGTGCGGTGGAATCATTGATTCGTCGTTGGAATGGTTTGCCTGTAGAGGAAGTAGGAAAGAAGATCAAGGAAGATTTCGAATACTATCAGCAAGCAGAGATGCTTTCCGAATTTTTCCGTAAGCTTGCGCTCTTCAAGCAAAACATCTCACCAGAGCATGTTCCCACCTTAATCAGAGTTCTATACAAGGATGCTTCAAATTTTTTGCGGTACACAGAGCGACGCCTCAGTCTATCTGTCGGAGCGGATACACTTATGTGGGCGCTCTTACTGGAATCAAAAATCCAAGAGAAGGCACGGTCACTTTTAGAGGAAATCATTTGTGAAGCTGAATCTATACCGTTTATCGTAGGGGCTGCTCTTGATTGCCAGCGGGGAAGCGCGGATTCCTTTCTCCCCAATAACGACCGTCCTGTAATCCGGCGACTCGCTGCCGCTCGTTTATACAAGTATTTTGTCGAAGAAAAGAGGGATATTCTTATCGAACTCCCAGACGACTGGGGATCTGTTTTGTATCAGTGGGGGACAGATTGGATGACCCAGGAGAGCGAAAATCGGGATGTTGTTCAGTCGTATATGTTAGGCATTATTGATCGTAAGCCCGAGTATTTAGGACGACTTTTCTTGAAGTTCGATAGGGAAGGGAACTCTTTGAACGAAGCAAATTTCCATTGGGATGAGTTTATTCGTATTTACGATCCCAATGTATTCGCTGAACGCTTAACCCGGTACGGTGACAGAGCGTTCTCAAAACCGGAAGAACGTGAAGCAGCACAACGGTTTCTACAAATATACAACCGTAATCAGGGTACCGAAGCTCAGACTCAAGAAGGACCGTCGTGACGGGGCTCTGTGGCAAATGGCTTTTCTGCTGGCAGCAAAGAAGGAAAAATTCGATATGTCGTGCGGAGAATCAAATTTTCTTCAGTTGATACTGGTGGCAGGTCTACATTCCTACAGACTACAGCATCCCCTCTTTGGCATACTGAAAACACCCTCGCGCCTCATCATGGCTACGAGTGACGACGAAAGGAGAAAGCAACCATCTACTCGCCACTGCACCGTTCCTCCAGGCGGCCACACAAAGCCGCCTCTCCCCTTTCTCACCCACGAATCGCCGATAATCTTCCGGCGTATCAATGTCCGCGAGGATGCCGGGATCCTCAAGCGGAATCTCGCGCACGCGGGCGGGGTCTTTGCGCACCACGACTTTCGCGCCTTGGTCGAGTGGCGCAGCGAGAATCTCGCCATAGACTTGGCTGGAAAATAACACCTGGCTTTTTCTCCGCATGCCTGAAGTCTGCCCCATCCACCCATGGCACGAGCGATGAGCTGGGCCGTTGTTTTTTGGTCTAGGTTTCTCTGCTCCCAGGTGGTAGCGTAAAGAAGCTGTTTTCAGCGAGACGAGAGTGAAAGTGGCGATCGGCAAGCCGGAGGACATTACATCAGAAACAATGGTGCATCGGGTGGGCGGGGGAAGCATCGCGAACTTCCGCTTGTCGCTGCTTGAACAGAAACTGACACCACCAGGGATTTCTCTTCTGTTAGGAGGAACGCCCCAAGGAGCAGCAACCCAGATGCGGCAAGCTTTTCCCAGCTCTCGCAAATGGCGGGAGGACGCTCAGACAGTGGGGACAACCACAGCAGCAACTATACGCCAAGCAGGGTTCGAGTTGGTCCCTGATCCGACATCACGTTTTCCCAATCACGCCCGCCTGATTCATCCGCGCGGAGTGGCGGGGTTTACCGACACGAATCTGGCGCAGTTGGCACGGGCCTTTTATGACACCGCGGGGTGCTAGGTATGCAACTACAAAGTGAGCAGGTCATACAGTTGATCGATCGGCAAGGACATCAGATTGGGCAGATTGAAATCGAACGGAGAGAAGAGAATCTCATCTTTGGTCGATTCGTTCCTGACTCCGCCTTTTCCACCATGCAGCACCTTTTTCAAGAATTTGAAGAAGCCGTGGACGCCCAGGCCCTGAGTGTCGTCGATGAATTAGATACTGCCATTGCGACATTGGGCCTACACCTGAACATGCCCGGAGATTCACAGTGCCTGGAAGCGCATGATGTCCAGATTTGGCGTGACGGGAGCATCTCGTGCCGAGTAGAGAGCACTACGGAATCGACAACAGTGACCACAACTCCGTCAGCACTATCCCTGCCGAACTAATTGTTCCCCCACAAAACGGGCGTAATCTTCCGGCGTATCGATGTCCGCGAGAATGCCGGGGTCATCAAGCGCAATCTCGCGCACTCGGGCGGGGTCCTTGCGCACGACGACTTTCGCGCCTTGAGCGAGGGGCGCGGCGAGGATCTCTCCATAGACGTGGCTGGCGAATAGCACCGGGTGCCCACGCTTCCCTTGGTAGGAAGCAATCACGATGGGGAGCGGGGCCGCGCGAAATGAGTCAAGGACGGCTTTGATCGTTTCGCGTGACACCATTGGATGATCGACCAGATTCACCACCACGGCTTCGCTCTCCGGCGACAAGGCCCCGATGCCGACCATCAATGAGGAGAGCTGGCCTTGGGCATATCGCGAGTTCACCACGGTGCGCAGGGCAGGATGCACCGGCAGGGCGCGTGCGATCTCTTCCGCTCGCGCGCCCAGCACTACGATTAATTCATCCACACCGGCAGTCAGAAAGGCCAGGCAAATACGCTCAATGAACGTCTGGCCTTGGTAGTGCAGCAGCGCCTTGGGTGAACCCATGCGACGGGATTCACCGGCGGCGAGGAGAATGGCGGAAAGCATGGGGAGAGAGTTATGAGTTATGAGTTATGAGTTGAGAGTTATGAGTTGAGAATTCGGAGTTAATTTCCGGTGAACTTGAATGGGCCGGCGGGGCGGGCTTTTGCCGATAGGGAGAGGGTTTCTAGTGGGCCTCCTCGGCGTACGCGAATGAGTTCCGCCGAGATCGCAACCGCGATTTCCGCTGGCGTTTCCGCGGCGATGTCTAAGCCGAGCGGGGTGTGAATGCGGCTCAGCTCTTCGGGCCGATACCCTTGCTCTTGTAACCGCTCCAGCGTGGTTTTCGCGCGGCGCTTGCTGCCTATCATCCCCACATACGCGGGATTGCGTCTGAGCACCGCTTTCACCGAGGCCTCGTCCCACACATGCCCGCGCGTCACCACCACCACATACGAGTGCTCGTTAATGTCCAGACTGTTCAGCGTGTCCTCGAACCCGCCGACGCGAATGTCCGTGGCATGGGGAAACCGCTCACGATTCGCGAACGCCCAGCGGTCGTCGATCACCACGGTACGAAAGCCGAGCAGGTGGCCAATTTCACACAGTGGTTGCGCGATGTGCCCAGCACCAACAATAATCAGCGTCTGCAATCCGGGTTGCACATCAACGAAGACGCGCGGCCAGTCCTGCCCGCGGGCCACGGAGTCTTCGACAATGTCCCCTTGAGGCGAGATCGCAAAGAGTTGCGGCGTCCCGGCGGAAACCGACGTGGCGAAGGTGCGAACCGTAGCGGGATCAAGGGATAAAGTTGGAGTAAACACGGTCCCGGTCTGCTCAAGGGAGAGACAGCTCTTTGCTCCGGCGGGTAAGGACTCAACTGGGTTGAGCGCGGTGACCAATGCCGTGGGTCGTCGTGCACGGGTGGCTTCCGCCAGCGCATGCACTAACTCGCGGTGCTCTTCCGGTTTCCACAGATCAAGCGCGACATCCATCAACCCACCGCAGACCTGGATCACGTCTTGGTCAAATTCTCCGGTGAGGTCGACTTGCACGATCCGCGGTGGGACATTTTCATCAAACAGCGGATAGGCGCGACGGAGCACTTCTCCTTCCCCACACCCACCACCAATCGTCCCAAACGGCTGCCCCTCACGCGGGACCACCATCTTCGCGCCCACTTCGCGGGGCACCGACCCGCGCGTGCGGATAATGGTGGCTAACACAAACGGCTTTCCTTCAGCGAGCAATGATTCCGCACGATCCCAAAGATTGTCCATAGTGGCACGATCCTCACTCAACGGTGGTGGTGAAATCAACGCAACGTGGTCGTTACTCCGTCACCAACAGCCCTTCAATGTAATTCAGGTCAATAGTCGTGGCATCAACGGCCATCACGTCATCAAGCCGTTCTTGCGCGAAGGCGGCCAATGGGCGCAGCGTTTCCGTATCATCCTCGGTGAGCTGACACCGCGCCGCCACGGTCGCTATGAATGCCGCGAGCGCTGGCTCCAGTTTCTTGCCTTTGACGTGACGTTGCCAGACCGCGATATCTTTCCGGTGCACCGGCTGACAGGTGCTGGTCTTGTCCACCACCCAATGCACAAACGCCGTGTTCCACAAGACGGACAAAGTCACCCCTTCCAGTGCGGGTCCCGGTGTCCACGCCGCGAGCTGGTGCACCACCCCAAACCAGATCGGGAGCTGGGCGAGCATCCTCTCCACGGTGTGAATATCAGCGAGTTCCTGGAACGGGCGATAGAGAATTTCCCCGGTGGTTTCCAAGCCACGAAAGAACAGTGGCGGTCGGCGTTTCGCGCCGGCCACGCCTTCACGGAATGGCGTATCGAGATAGGTCTCCCATGCCACCAGACCGCTCTTGAGCAAATCCGCGTCGAGCGCGCGGGCTTGTTGTGACACGCGACTCGTGAGTCCGAAGCCTGCCTGAAAAATGGGGCGGAGCACCGTTTCCCGCAGCCGGTGCGCGGCTCGCGTCTCATCGCCTTCAGCAAAAAACGCAAGTCCGATATTCAGGGTATCGTGTGTCAGCGCGACCGAGCGGCGCACTTCGGCGAGTTCGCCAGGATCACATCCGTCAGCGATCACCACTTGATTGGTCAGCGCCGCCAGTTCTTGACTGATGGCTTCCAAGTCTTCCGCGGGCACCGCCGCCAGGGCCCGCAGCAAAAATGAGTTCTGCGGTTCGAGCAGCATCAACGCGTGGTCCGACGGAATGAGTTCTTCTCCACTGGCGAAACGGAGAGGGCGCACAGCCCGCTGGTAGCGGTCAAGAGGAATCGACTCCGGCCGCACGGGCACGAACAGTTCACGCGCCTCTTCGTATTCGGGATAGGCGCGATCCGCCAGGCGGGCGTTGCGCCAGCGGAGTTCCGCCTCTTCAAGGCCGCTATCGAGCTCAAGTATGCTGTTTTCGAGCACATAGGTGTATTGGCCATAATCCAGCACGCGGAGCCGTTCCAAGAGCAGCGGGAGAATCGGCTCTTCTTCCCCAAGAAAGCGCAGAAGGTATTGGTCATCAAAGGTGAAGTAGGGCGACCGATCAAAATCCGGGTCTTCCTCGACATCCGCTTGCCGGACCACCTCGAAGTGGCGTTTGACGAGGAGCACGAGCAACTCGATATCGGCATGCAGCACCCATTCGGCGAGTTTGCCGCTGCCCGCTTCATCAAGCAGCATGAGCCAGGAGATAATGCGCTGATTGTTGAGCTGATCTTTCTGCCAACAGTCGAGGTCCATCATGTCGCGCACTTGCTCAGGAGAAGCAAGGCCCAACAATCCGACGGCATCGGTCATGCCGATTTCCTTGAGTGTATAAAAGAGCATCTCCGGCGAGAGAGACCGCACCAGGTCCAGACTCCCACGCGCCGAGAGCAGGAGTTCCTGCCGAGTCTTGGCATCGACCCGCGCAAGCTGGGCGATTTGTTGCGGTACTGGGAGTGAGGAGAATTGCTCCGTGGAGAGAGTGGTCATAGACTATTCAAGCGTACAGAAAACTTAAGGAAAGTCTCGCCGTCTTTCAGTTCGGAATTCGGAGTCAAAACAGAATCCCCTTCCGTCATGCTGACTACTGACTACCGGCTACTTCTTCTCACTGTACTGCTCGATAAACGCCAGCGCCTGGTCCCCGCCGAGGAGATCGTTAAACACTTCGCTATACGGCAACATTTCATGCCACGTGCCTTGGGTCGTACCGGTTTCACGGAGGGCTTTCAGCACTTTCTTCATCTGAAACGCCCCAGCGAGAATAGCGGTCGCGGGATAAATGACGACACGAAAGCCGAGGTCCAGCAGGTCTTGCGCGGGCAGGTACGGCGTCTTTCCCCCTTCGACCATGTTGACCATCAGCGGCACGTGCGAAAACCGGCGACAGACTTTCTCCATTTGCTTGATCGACTCGAACGCCTCGAAGAACAGCATGTCCGCGCCCGCCTCCGCGTAGGCTTCGGCCCGCGTAATGGCGTCATCCACGCCATTCACCGCGATGGCGTCAATGCGCGCGATCACCACCGTCTCGGCGTGGCGACGGGTTTCGACCGCCGCGCGAATCTTGGCGGCGTGCTCGGGCGCGGACACCAGCACTTTCTCACCACTAGGTCCGTTGCGGCGCGACAGGTCTTGATCCTCGATATGCAGACCAGCGACGCCAATGCGCTCATATTCCTGGACCATCCGCACCACATTGAGCACCGAACCGAACCCAGCTTCCGCGTCCGCGATCACCGGCACGCTGACGGCGCGGCACACGCCTTCCAGTTGCATGACCATTTCCGTCAGCGTGCGCAGACCAAAATCGGGGTATCCGAGCGCTCCAGCGGAGGCCCCTCCGGAATAATAGACCAGGGGAAATCCGGCTTCCTCGATCAAACGGGCGGAGATGACGTCATACGCGCCTGCTGCCATCAATAAACGGTCTTGCGCTAACAGAGAGCGCAATGATTGAGCCTGGCTCATAGATAAAGAATGCTCCTTCAGAGTAAAAAGCCGTTGACAGCCGACCCAAGTTCCTGGCAAGTTCCTAAAGCAATACGCCATCACCAGCCATGGCGCGCAGCTTAGCAAGGTGGAACAGGAACACACAACGCCCCCTCACTCGTTGTCTCCCCAGTTGGCGCTCGTCGTGGCCAGTCTAAGCGCACTGCTGGGTTCGCTCGACTCGTCCGTGAATATCGCCTTCCCCGCGCTCTCCACCGCCTTTGGTCTCGAGGTCTCCCACATGCAGTGGATCGTCGTCAGTTACGTGCTCACGTATGCCAGTTTGCTGCTGGGCTGTGGCCGCCTCGCCGACCTCTGGGGCCATAGTCGCTTGTTGAGTTGGGGACTCGCGGGCAGCGCTGTCGCCTTTCTCTGCTGTGGTCTCGCACCGACGTTTTCCTGGTTTCTCGCCGCGCGTGTCTTACAAGGCCTCGCGATTGCGCTCCTCTTTGCCTCAGCCCCAGCCCTGGTCACATTGACCGCGCCAGCCGAGCAGCGGGGCCGCGCGTTGGGACTCTTTCAGATGAGCGCGGCGATTGGGTTCGCCTTGGGGCCACTCCTCGGCGGACTTCTGGTCGATCTGTTCGGCTGGCGCGCGGTGTATCTGTTCCGTATTCCACTGGCGTTGGTGCTCATGGTGCTGGCCATCAGCCGACCACTGGCCCACGCGGAACAACACGAGCGGCACCCTTTCGATCTTGCCGGCGCGCTCACGCTCGCGGCGAGTGTCGCAGGCTTCTTGCTCGCGTTCAGTCGCGGACGTGACCTGGGGTGGACTTCGCCGTTGGTCCTTATGCTCGTGGGCGGAGCAAGTGTGTGTTTCGGCACGTTTCTGATGATTGAGCGACGGGTCGCTGCTCCGGTGGTGGATCTCAGCCTGTTTCGGCATCCCGCTTTTGTCATCGCCAATACGCTCAACGTGCTCGCCAACTGCGCCATGTTCGCGATCTGGCTGTTGGTGCCCTATTACATCGTCAATGCGCTGGGATACCCAGCAACGACTGGTGGGCTGCTGCTGACCGCGACGCCACTGACAACCGCGCTCGCGGCACCACTGGCGGGCAAGCTCGCGGATCGTCTTGGCACGGGCGCGCTGAGCAGTGTGGGGCTAGGGCTCGAAGCAGTGGGGTTGTGGGGTATCAGTCAGTTGGGTACCGAGTCCAGTGCACTCGCAGTGATCATCGCCTTGGGTTGTGTCGGTCTTGGGCTGGGGATGTTTCAGACTCCGAACATGAGTTTCATCATGGGAGCCATTCCACGGGAGCAACAAGGCGTCGCGGGTGGCATGAGTCAAATGATGCGCACGCTCGGTGTTGTTGTAGGAGTCACCAGCGCGAGCATGCTGTTCAGCAGCCGTCGCGTTGTCCACGCGACACGATTACAACTTCCGACCGTTGACGATCCTCAGAGTTTCATGCCCGCGTTTCAGGAGGTGTTTCTAGTGGCGGCGGCGGTGTGTGTGGTCGCGGTTGGGTTATCGTTGCTGCGAGGGAAGAGGGAAAAGGCTACTCAGAAACGAATGGCTCGTTGACTCCGGAAAGCTGAGCACGGACAACTCTTCAGTTGTGTCCGCGCGCAAGAATTGAGTATTGTGCAAGAGGCAGCTTGCACGGAACATGCACAAGCGGAAGCGTTGCTTGAACGGAGTCCGACACGGATGGAAATTTCCCGAAAATATGTGGTGACCGAGAAGGTCGGGCAAGGAGGCATGGGCACGGTGTATAAGGTGCGCCATCTCATCCTCGACACCACGTTCGCGCTCAAGGTCCTGCCCAATGAACTGACCGATCATGATGAAATGCGGGCGCGCTTCTATCGTGAAGCGCGCCTGATGGCACGGCTGAAGCATCCGAACATCGTTCAGGTTCATGATATCGACCGTGATGACGCCCGAAACTTCCACTACTTCGTGATGGAGTTCATTCACGGGAAAACCCTCCGTCAGCACCTTCGAGACCAGGGCGCGCTGCCGCTCGCCGAAGTGTTGCGGATAGCTATCCCAGTGGTGAACGCCCTCGCCTACGCGCATACCCAAGTGCCGTCGGTCATTCACCGCGATGTGAAACCCGCCAATATCATGATTGAGGAGCCGTCTGGGCGCGTGGTGGTGATGGATTTTGGCATCGCCAAGGAAATCGGCCAGAGTGATGCGACCAGAACCGGGGCGATCATGGGAACCATGAAATACTGTGCCCCGGAACAAATGCGCCACGATCCGGTTGATGGTGCCGCCGACATCTATGCCTCGGGTATGGTGATGTATGAGGCGTATACGGGGAAACAGTTCTTCGCTGGGCTCGACGAGGCGAGGATTGTCGGCAGGGTGTTGTTTGAGCCACAGGAAAACATCGCGGACTTCTCGCCAGACACGCCACCCGTGTTTACCGCGGTGGTGACCAAGGCGATAGCGAAATCACGTGAACGACGCTACCAAACCGCCGAGCAACTGCTCCACGATCTCGAACAATGTCGCGCGGCATTGGAGGCCGGAACCCTCAAGCAACTCTCGTTACCAGGACTGGAGTATGCCAGTCCGCCATCGGGCTCAACCGAGATTGAGGATATAGAAAACCGTTTGCTCCGCTTGAAAGAAGAGCGGAACCAACGGTTAGCCGCCATACCCCAACCCCAGGCACGATCGGGAGGTACCAAAGAGGCGATGACTCCGGCCCCAGTGCAATCGGTCGGTACCAAAGAGGCAATGACTCCGATTCTCGCCCCTCCGCCTCCGACGAACAGTGAGATTGACGAGGACCATTGGGAGATTGGGGAAGAAACGAGACCACCCCCACTACCGCCGCGCGTCAAGGTTGCTATCGCACCATCGCCCTCGCGTGTCCCGTCAGCGCTCATTGGGGTCGGCACTATTGGGATTCTAGGGGTCGCGCTCTGGTGGACGGGGTTTTTCTCTCCCGCCACCGATCCGCCTCCAGTCGTCACGCCTCCTGTTACCAAACCAGCCCCAGTTGTCACGCCAGTCGCGCCTGTGAATCAACCGCCGCAACTCCTTTCACTGACACCGGCGACGGACGCGGTCGAGCTGGTTGATGGCGCGACCCAAATGTTTCGACTTGAAGCGAGCGATCCAGAAGGAGAGCCACTCGTATACGCCTGGACTCTGGACGGTACATCCGTGGGAACTCAACCCGCCTTTGACTGGAAAGCGCAAGGAACCGGCAGTCACCGCGTGCGCGGCGTGGTGACCGACAGTCAAGGGCTTGCCGCAAGTCGTGAATGGCAGGTCGCGGTCCTGTCTCCCCCAAAACTACCAGAACCGGAAAAGCCACCCGTCATCGCGAATGCTCCACCACAGATCACACGAGCCGACCCTGAAAGCAGTGTCATCGTTGCTCCCGAAGGAACAACACTCACGTTCTCGACTACCGCCAGTGATCCTGACGGAGACAAGCTGGTGTATGAATGGTCGATCGACGGCAAAAAAATCTCGCGCAACCGCGGGGCCGCTTCGCCGACGATCAAGTGGAAAGCCCAAGGGACGGGGAATCACCAGGTGCGGGCGGTCGTTGGGGATGGAGGTTTAACGGTCAGCAAGGAGTGGCAGGTTGCCGTGCTCGCCCCGACGGAACCGTCGTCCCCTCCGATTCCAGTTGAATCGACACCGCCCGCTTCGACGAAGAACACGCCTCCTGAGATCACGCTACGGGTGCCAGACGAGACGTCCGTGAAAATGGTCGAAGGCGCGACGTTAACCCTGTCCGCCCTGGCGATGGATCCCGATGGCGAGGAAGTGTTGTACGAATGGCTCCTCAACGGCAAGAAAGTCGCCAGCGATGCGACGTTTCCTTTCACGGCGGAGAGTGTGGGGGCGCGCCGCATTGAAGTGAAAGTGACCGATCCACGCGGGGGCAAGGTCAACGCGCGCTGGGACATTCAGGTCGAAGCGCGTCCGCCGACGCCACAATTGGTGATGTTCACCCCGCATGAGAATCGTCACGCGCTGTACGATCATCTGTCTCGTTATTTTGGGGTCGAGGTGGAAGTGCCGGGAGTGCCGGAGCCGGAGCTGCGCTATGAGTGGAAGATTGATGGAAAGCCGGTTGCTGGCCAGGAACTCCTGGAGTTCAAGAACCAGCCCATTGGGACCCATGAGGTCGAGGTCGCGGTGTTGTCGGCGGCCGGAGAGCGCGTGACGCATCAGTGGACCGTGCACGTCCGGCCCGATGAAGTGGATCGTCCGAGTATCTGGGCGCCGCGCCTGGAAATCGTGGAACTCGATAACGTGCTCAGTAAGGATAAGAAGGTCGTCACGGTCACCGGGATGATACGCAATATCGACGAAGAGCGGACCGCGGACAACGTAATTGCGTGGGTTTCCGCGATCAGTGATCAGGGAGACACCGTTGCTCGCCGCATGACCCTGCCAAGTCCCCAACCACTCGCCCCAGGCCAGGTTGCCTCGTTTCGGGTGCAGTTCACGCGCCACGAGACGATGTCGGATTTTCGGGTGGAGGTTGTGAGCAAGTAAAAGTCCATGGAAGAGCGCGACGCGATGATTTGTGAGCGCTAGTGGGTGCCACTGCTGGCTTGTCCAGCAGTGTTCTATGCGGATCACCACCGTCCACGACATCTGATTTGCGTTGATTAGGACTTGTCAAGAAATCACTTGCCGATTTGGCTAGTGGGTGCCACTGCTGGCTTGTCCAGCAGTGTTCTATGCTCGGTAAGTTATTTCCTGACGGTGCCTTACACGCACGGCATGCCAGTGCCCAATTGCCAGCTTCATCCAGCCCGCCCTTGGCAGTCGGAAACGTCCTGATGTAGCAGGCAATACTCACATTTCCCGCCAGCCCGGGCGCGTACTTGTTGCCGAAGAGCAGGGGAGGGCGAGCGCGCCATCAGGCTTTGAGGACACCGAAAGCTTTCACTTTGAGCAAGGCCATCACTTGGTCAAGCTGCTCGTACACATCAAGTTCTCCGCTTTCTGCTTCTGTCAGTCCTTCTTCTCTATTCTTGTTGAGCAGGGTACGCAGTCGGCGTTGCGCGGCTGCCGACACTTTGAACGCGACAATTTCCCGCGGCGTAGGGCGGGTGAGCAGAAAATCGAGGACTTCGGCATAGGCGTGGTTTTCAGGGGAAGAAACCTGTGGCTGTCGCGTGCGCGCTTTTGCGGTGGGAGGATCGAGCGACGTTACGACTTGAGCCAACAGCTCGGGCAGGCGGTCAGAGAAAGGTCGCAACCGTCGCGCCAGAGCATCGGAAACTTGAATGGTAAGCTCGGCCACTGTGTATTTTCCCCTACGGGGAGGATAGATACCATAACTCGCCTCAGACCAAAAGCGTTATTCCTTGCCTCATCCCAGCCTACGGCCCTCAGTCATCATTGGTAATTGTACCGACCCCCTGCCCATCAAAAATCGTTGCCCCACTAGCGGTGAGTAAATTGATCGCGAACGTTTCGTTGGTCTCTTTTGTTGTGTCTCCCAGTACCGGTACCGTAATCGTCTTGCCGGTCTCGTTCGCCGCGAACGTCAGCGTCCCCGATTTCGCCGTGTAGTCACTACCTGCGAGTGCCGTGCTGTTCGCCGTGGCATAGTTCACCGTCACCGTGCTAGTGCTGGCCGGGGACCGGCTCACAGTGAACGTAAACGCCGTCGTGCCTGTGTTGCCTTCGGCCTTACTCACATCATTGATGCGCAGCACCGGCCCATCATCGTTGAGGATGGTACCGACACCTTGCCCGTCAAAGATTGTTGCGCCGACCGCACCGCTCAGGTTGACCGCAAACGCCTCATTCGGTTCGATCACGGTGTTGCCTGTCGCAGTCACCGTCACTAATTGGCTGGTCTGTCCGGGCGGGAACGTCAACGTTGTCGTCGGCACCGCTGTGTAATCGCTTCCTGCTACTGCTGTGCTGTTGGCGGTCGCATACTTCACTGTGACCGCCCCCGTGCTGGCTGAGGATAACGTCACTGTGAAAGTGAAGGCTGTCGTGCCGGTGTTGCCTTCCGCTTTAGTTACTACTCAGGTAGGGCAAGATAACTCACCCATTGATAAATATCGGTTGTGCTTTTGGTGAGACCGTCCAAAACTCCAAAAACAGCCTTGCGGAGAAGTTTTTAACGAAAAACCGTGGGCAGCACACTGAAATGCAGTTCCGTTGGTCTCCCTTGTTGCCCTCTACGAATGGTCGTACATTCGGTCGGTATGAAAGCGGCGTGCTTCGTTAGTACGGCTCGCGAGGACTTGGCCGCGTTCCCAGCGTCAGCACGGCGACGCGCCGGGTACGAGTTGTATCTGGTGCAATCGGGGCGCGAACCGGCTGATTTCAAGCCTGTGCCGAGTGTCGGACCAGGCGCATACGAGATCCGCGTGCGGGACGACGCCGGTGCGTTCCGCGTGATTTATGTGGCCAAGTTCCAGAGCGCGGTCTATGTGTTGCACGCCTTCCAGAAGAAGACGCGCAAGACCTCACAGGCCGACATTGAACTCGCAGCGAGGCGTTACCAGGTGATGATCGGAGAGGAGCGATGAAAAAAACCGACACCCGCATCACACGGGGTAGTGGGAATGTGTTTCTTGATCTCGGCTTTCCGCCACACGAGGCGGCCGTCATGCTGCTGCGTTGCGAGCTGGCCGAAGCGCTACGGCAATGGATCGCCCGTGAGGACTTGACCCAAGCACAAGCAGCCAAGCGTCTGGGTGTTGAGCAACCGCGCATCTCTGAGATCGTGCGCAATCGGGTGGACACGCTCTCGCTCGACTACCTGGTGGGGCTCTGCGCGAATGCTGGGGTGTCGGTCGCGGTTAGCTTGGCAGCGTAGTCGACTGGCCGCACCCGCCGCCACACCGCATCGTCGTCCGATTACGATTCTCTTGAAGCCGAACAGTCACGGTGGAAACGTAGAGGGCTTTTGGTCGGCTCTGAGCCCCTGTGGTGTGACGCGATTGAGGCTACAGGGATCGCCTTACCAAAGCTCCGCTCTTCTATTGCTTTCCCCTCCCACCTGAGAAATAAAGCGGGAGCAAACTTTCGCGAGGTGACACTATGTTGCAAACACCACTCTGTCGACAATTGGGGATTGAGTATCCGATCTTTTCCGTGGGGATGGGCGGCGGCATGGCTGGGCCGGAACTTGTCGCCGCCGTCTCGAATGCTGGTGGTTGTGGCGTGCTAGGGATGGGGGGACTGCCTGCTCGGTACATTCGTCAACAGATTCAACACCTGCGCACGCTGACCGACAAACCCTTCGGCGTCAACATCATTCTGCCCATGCTGCAAGAAGGGCAGATTGAGAAGTTGAGGCTTGAGACTTGAGGCTTGAGACTTGTGGAAAAGGGGACAGAGAACATTTTCAGGGGGTATAAAGACCTTGAGGTCTGGCAGAAGGCAATGGTTTTGACCAAAGCTGTCTATCAGGCAACGACGAGTTTCCCCAATGAAGAGAGATTTGGTCTCGTGAATCAGATGCGTCGGGCGGCGGTGTCTATCCCATCGAATCTCGCGGAAGGACATGCCAGAGCGGGCGTGAACGAATTCCGACATTTTGTTTCAATAGCGATGGGGTCTACAGCTGAGCTAGAGACCCAAGTGCTCCTCAGCGTGGAACTCGGCTATCTCGGTACTCCAGCAAAAGACACCCTCCTTCATCAGCTCGACACTGTCGGTAAGATGCTGCGAGGGCTGTATAAGTCATTAGGTGATTTCTCGAAATGAATATACCGTTTCTAGGTAGCCTGGATGAAGCGGAGCGGAATCCAGGTTCCGCGCGGGACACCCCGGATTCCGCTCCGCTCCATCCGGGCTACAGGGGATAGTCTTTTCCGGAAATCGCCTTAGAAACAAAAAATAGTTTTCCAAGTCTCAAGCCTCAAGCCTCTAGATTCAAGGAGAAACAATGCCCTGGCAAGAACAACATCGAGAGAAACTCATCACCGCGAAACAAGCCGCCGCGCTGGTCAAATCTGGCCAGCGCGTGTTGACCTCGTTGGCGACGACCGAGCCGCAGTACATCATCAACGCGCTGTGCGACCGCTGGCGAGAACTGCACGGTGTCCAAGTCGCCACCAGTAATACGATGAAACCCTATCCGTGGTTCGACCAGGAACGCGGCGAGGCTTTCAAGGTCATGGCGAGCTATCTGTCGGGCTATACCCGCCCGCTCTATCAAGAACAGCGGCTCGAATTTTTCGTGAGCACGGTCTACTCGCCCAACAAATGGACGGAGCCAGGCCGCGGTTCCCCGTTGCTGGATGCCGACGTCTGTTTGCTCACGCTCTCCCCACCGAATGAACAAGGCTTCTGTAGCTTCGGGGAACAGTTGTGGTACTCGCGCGAGTGGGTCAAAAGAACGCCGTTGGTGATCGCGGAGATCAATCCTCTCTTGATCCGCACTGGTGGTGACAATTATGTCCACATCTCGGAGATCGACTACCTCGTGGAGCAGCCGGTCCCGACCGCGCCGTTTACCATTTCTCCGGTCGTCTCGCCGGATGAAAAGGAAGCAGCCGAAAAAATCGGTGCCTTCGCGGCTTCGCTGATTCGGGATGGCGATACCATTCAGATTGGTCTCGGCTCGGTGTCGATGTTCACCGGTTTTTATCTGCGCGAGAAAAACGACTTGGGCGTGCACTCGGAAATCATCACCTCATCAATGATCGACCTCTATAAACGTGGGGTGATTACCGGCAAGCGCAAAACGCTGCATCCGGGCAAGATGGTCGCGACGGGAATGTTCATCGAGCCGGACGACTACAGCTTCGTGAATAATAATCCCATCGTCGAACTGCGTGATGCGTTCTACACCAATAGTCCGGCGGTGATCGCCCAGAGTCACAACCAAGTCGCGATTAACAACGCTCTGGCGGTTGATCTGACTGGCCAGGTGACCGCCGAAGCCTTTGGTCCACAGATGTATAGCGGGGTCGCGGGACAACTCGATTTCGTGCTCGGTGCCTATTTGTCTCCAGGCGGGCGGTCGATTACCGTGCTACCCTCGACGGCACGGGGTGGAACGGTGTCACGTATTGTTTCAATGTTCCCGGAAGGGCAGATCGTGTCGTTGCCACGGGCGTACATTGATTACATCGTGACTGAATACGGGATTGCTAGTTTGGCTGGACAGAGTGAACAGAAACGGGCCGAGGCATTGATCGACATTGCCCATCCTCAGTTCCGCGAGGAGTTGCGGGCGACCGCGCGGCGACGCTTCGGAAACGGCTTATAGCGTACAACCGAATGAGTAAGGGACCCAAGAAATAACTGACGGACATAGAACACTGCTGGACAAGCCAGCAGTGGCACCCACTAGCGGCAAGTTATTTCTTGACGAGCCCTAATGAAAGGAAGAACGAAATGGACAGACTGAAAAACAAAGTAACGATCGTGACTGGCGGCGGCTCCGGCATTGGCCGTGCCACCTGCGTGCTCTTTGCTCAGGAGGGCGCGAAAGTCGTGGTCGCCGATTATGTGGCCGAAGGTGGCCATGAAACCGTGAAGCAGATTACCGCTGCTGGCGGACAGGCGATCTTCGTGCAGGCCGATGTGTCGAAGTCCGCGGATGTCCAGAACATGATCGGGGCGACCGTGCGGGCATACGGACGGGTGGATGTGTTGTTTAACAACGCGGGGATTGAGGGGCCTTCAAGCAAACTCGCTAACTTAAAAGAAGAAGATTGGGACCGGGTGATCGCGATTGATTTGACCTCGGTCTTCCTGGGCATGAAGTACGTCATTCCGGAGATGACGAAACAAGGCGGCGGAGTGATTATCAGTACCGCGTCGGTCGCTGGCATGGTGGGCTTCCCAGGCAGTGGTGCGTACGCGGCGGCCAAGGCTGGCGTCATCAACCTCACCCGGCTTGCGGCCTTGGAATACGCCGACAAGAACATTCGTGTGAACTGTATCTGTCCCGGCGTGATTGAAACGCCAATGGTGGAGCGTGTGATGGGCGGACGGCCACGGGAGAAAGTGATACGCACTGAGCCCATCGGGCGGTTAGGAGACCCGAAAGACATCGCCAATGCCGCGCTGTTCCTGGCGAGTGACGAGTCGTCGTTCGCCACCGGCGCGCCTTTTGTTATTGATGGCGGATATATCGCGAGATGACGGGGGACGTTAAGGACGAAACGGAGAATCGGAGAGTGGGGGAATCGGAGACGTAAAGAGGAATTTTTTTCTTTTCAAATTTCCCATTTCCCCGATTCTCCGATTCTCCGTCTCCCGATTCCCGTCCGCAAGCAACGGCAAGGAGCAACAAGTTATGACAGCCGCGTTAATACTATTATTCTGGTGGATCCTCTTCGGTGGGTCGCATGTCGCCATGTCCTCAACCCGGTGGCGACCAAAGCTCGTCGCCAGATTGGGCGAACGTGGGTTCCTCGTCGTCTATTCCCTGGTGGCACTCCTCACCTTCTTCTTCCTCGCCCACTCGTATGCGCACCACAAAGATGCGGGTTTACAGTTGTGGCAAACCTTCGGTGGTAGTTTCCTCTATCTGATCGTGCGTGACCTCAATATCGTGCTGATGGCCTTTGCCTTTATCCTCCTCGTGAGCGGGTTGGTCGCTCGCCCACCAAGTTCACTGATGCCGGCGGGTGGGACTCCAGAACCGTATGGTGTCACGCGCATTACCCGCCATCCGTCGTTCGCGGCCTTTTGGCTCTTTGGCATCGCACACTGTCTGGTCAATGGCGGCCTCACCGACCTCGTCTTTTTTGGTGGGCTCAGTGTGTTTTCATGGCTGGGCGCGACGCATCAAGATTCACGCAAGCGCGCCGATGTGCCCGGCTATGCCGAGTTCATAGCGGCCACTTCGTTCGTGCCGTTTGCCGCGATTATGAAAAAGAAACAGCCCATGCCCTTACATGAACTCTCGTGGGGAGTGATCGCGCTCGCGCTCCTGCTCTTTTACCTCATCCGCGCATACCACCCCGTCATCTTCGGGGGGGTGCTGATGTCGCTCTAACAGGCTAAAAAGCCGCCATGAGTGCAGATTCCGTCTATGCTGTGTGGGAGCACTTACTCGCGCTCTCGAAGATTCAACTGATTATCATCGGGCTGAGCTTGGCGTTGGTCGTCGCGGTCAGCAAAATTTCGCGATTTCTGTTCCTGTTGGGATTCGTCGTCATTTTTCTGACCGTGCTGTTGCCGGAGATCACCAAACGCTACGAGCAGAGTCCGTTCGCCCCTATTGTCAATTTCTTTATTCGCCAAGGCATTGACGCGACGCAGGATCCACCATCTCCAGCGCCAGAGGCAAGAAAATGAAACCGACCAAGGATACCCCATTGTCCGCGAGCATGGCCTCCTACAGGAAGGGCGGAGTCGATATTGTTGACCCGCGCGAGAACATCAAGCGCTACGTGTACTCCAATGTCTATGAAGTCGGCGCACGGGCAAAACCCTACGAGAAGATCGCGGTGGCCAAGAACGGCTCCTATGTGGTCGAGTGCATTGCCGCCGAAGGGGTAATGCCGACGTGGCGCTTGCATCCGCATGATGAGTTCCTGGTCTGTCTGGAGGGGGAAGTCCGAGTGGATTTCATCGCGCCCCGTGTTGAACTGTCGGCTGGCGCGCATTCTGAGGTCCCCGGCGAAGAGATGGGCTACATCATCATCCGCGAAGGGAACCTCGCCCTTTTACCCAAAGGCATGGCCTATCGCTTGAGCGCGAGCCGTCGCTCATTGCTCTTGCAACAAGGCAAGCAGAGTGAAGAGACGGTGCTGGCATGGGACAAGATTTGTGATGGATGGTCGTGAACGTGGGGCTAGGTTTTGGGGGTTAGGGGATAGGGACTGGAAAGAAAGAGGGAGAACAGCATGGACACCTACAAGGAATTTCAACTCGGACAATTCCGCTTCGTGCGCGATGATTATTTCGCCCACATTCACTTTCCGACGTACGCGGGCAAAGCGATGGCGCATAAGATTGATATTGACGCGTTCCTCAAGCCGCTCCAACGCGACATCGCCTGGTCCTTCTTTTACGGCATGGTGAAGTTCGACGATGTGTTCGGCACCATCAATCATTACGGCACGGTTGAGGTCTTCGCGGGCAAATATCACAAAGCGCTGCTCGAAGGTGGATTCTGGCACGCGGAGGAACTAGGTCGCGGCGAGGTCGAGCGTGTCTTCACACTCATGCTCGAAGACTGGGTGCCCGCCGACTTTGATCCCTTCGCCGCGCCACGGGAAACTGGGTCCGCGATTGGACCAAAACGTGAAGCGAATCTCAATGCCATTCATCGCAAACGTATCGTCACGACGCGTATCGTCAAGCAATCCGACCGTCAGGAGCCGGACTATCCCATAAACGAGGGCTTCAAGGGGATGCAGTTCAAGGAAGGCGAGATGCACATCAAACCCGGCCATGAGGATAAATTCGCGGTGGTCAATTTGTACGATTATCTCGCGCGCTCGGATGTCACGTGGAATCCGTCGATTGTGTCGGTTCTGGAACACAGCCTCTTTTGTCCAACCACGGAAGAGCACCGTCTGCCGGTGAAGCATGGCAACGACCGCGTCGAGTGGTTCATTCAGCTCAATGGACAAATTGATTGGGAAGTCTGTAATCAGAACACCGGAGAACTCATGGCCTACGTGCGCATGCGGCCTGGTGACGTGTGCGCCATGCCATCGGACATCCAGCACCAAGGGTTCGCGCCCGAACGCTCCATGCTGCTGGTCTGGGAGAATGCCGATCCGAAAATGCCGGAGAAGATTCGCTCGGGCGCCGTGCCCGGCGATCCCGATAAGATGGTCACATTGAAGTAAAAAAGAAGGAGAAACACTATGAGTGAAGCAAAAACCTATAACGGAAGCTGCTTTTGTGGCGAGGTGCAGTTCACGATGACCGGCGACCCCGTTGGCATGGGCTATTGTCACTGCGCGTCGTGCCGCCAGTGGTCCGCCAGCCCGGTCAATGGATTTACCTTGTGGCCGCCCACGGCGGTCAAGGTGACGAAAGGCGCGGACAACATCGGCACCTACAATAAAACCCCGCAAAGCTACCGCAAATGGTGCAAGACCTGTGGTGGCCATGTCTTCACCGACCATCCCCCGATGGGGCTCATTGATGTGTATGCCGGTGTCATTGAAAATTTTCCTTTCCAACCCGGCATTCACGTGCATTACCAAGAGACCGTGCTGAAAATTAAGGACGGAGTCCCCAAGATGAAAGATGTGCCGAAGGAAATGGGCGGTTCGGGCGACGTGCTGCCGGAATAAGTTACCAGTCGCCAGCGAGTAGCGAGTTGTCAACTGTCAAAACTTATTGAGCGTGCTAGTTTTGCACCGAACCTATTGTGTCGTGGATATGTCTGATCTTGATGGACTGAAAGAAGAGATCGCCTACCTGAAGCTCTGGCTGGGGATTATGATTGTCACCGGGATCAGCCTGATTGGCTGGTTGTTGGACAATTTTCGTTCGACTCACTGGATGCTTGTCTTCGGGGGATTTGTGGGGCTGATGTCCATCGGCTTTGGCTGCTTTGCGCTCCATCAGCGTATTGAAGCCAAAATTGCTGACGTAAAGAGGTTGTAACTATGGAAGCGGTAATGGCCCTTGTGCTGATAATGGCTGCTGGCTTTCTCACGTATCTGGCGCTGGACGCGGTACGGCACGCCAAATAGGAAGCAGTTATCAGTTGTCAGCAGTCAGGAACGGAAAGGGATTACTGATGACTGACAACTGACGACCGCTCAGAGCTTTCTCTATTGAAGGAGAATATTCATGGAAGTTGAAAAAAAACTCGCCGTCCTGGGATTATCACTGCCAGTCGCGCCCACGCCCGTCGCGAATTACGTCCCTGTGGTGCGGACCGGCAATCTACTGTTTATCTCCGGACACGGGCCGGTGACCGTCCAAGATGGCAAGGTCCACTATATTCGCGGAAAAGTCGGGCGCGATTTAACAGTAGAGCAAGGATATGACGCGGCGAAGGTCGTGATGCTCAATATCCTGCAATCAATCAAGGGCGAGATCGGCGACCTCGACAAGGTCCGACGGGTGGTCAAACTCCTGGGGTTTGTGAATTGCACCGAGGATTTCCCCGATCAGCCTAAAGTTATCAACGGGGCATCCGATCTCTTAGTGGACCTCTACGGAGAACGTGGGCGACACGCTCGTTCCGCGGTTGGCATGTATCAACTCCCTTTTGGTATCGCGGTCGAGATCGAAATGGTGGTGGAGGTCGGAGACTGAAGAATGAACACGATGGAATCCGTTGCGGCAGATACGGGTACTGGGCACAGCCACACTTTCGCTGGGCTCGCGGTGCTCAATGAGAATGCCCCGTTTGTTGAAGAGCTGTACCAGCAATATCTGGCGAATCCCGAGACTGTGGACGAGGAGTGGCGAGAATACTTTGCCCATCTCGCCAACGGGGCGGTGTCGATACCGTCCCATGCGAAAGCTGACGATAAGACCACCGCCGTTGCTATCGAACGACACGCTCGGGTGATCCAGTTGATTGATGCCTATCGAGAGCGTGGCCATTTGCATGCCACACTCGACCCACTCGGCATCATGCCGAAACGCTCCCATCCCGAACTGGAAGCAAGCTATCATGGATTCACGATCGAGGATTTAGACAAGGAATTCAGCATCGCCCGCCTCTTTGGCATGCCCGCGCTCACGTTGCGCGGCATTCTCTCCACACTCCGCGAAGCCTACTGTGGCACGGTCGGGGTGGAGTACATGCACATCCAAGACCCCGAACAACGACGATGGATACAAGAACGCATTGAGGATAAGCGCAAACATCTGGTGTTCACTGGGGATGCGAAGCGTTGCATTCTAGAAAAACTCTACGCCGCCGAAGCCTTTGAGACTTTTCTCCATACCAAATTTGTTGGCCATAAACGCTTCTCTCTGGAAGGCGCCGAGGCCATCGTGCCACTCGTTGATGAGCTGATCGAACATGCCGCGACCCAAGGGGTTGAAGAGATCGTCATTGGCATGCCCCACCGCGGCCGGCTCAATATGCTCGTCAACATCCTTGGCAAATCCTACGAAAAAATCTTTTCCGAATTCGAGGGCAATGTTGACCCCAGCACCATGATGGGGAGCGGCGATGTCAAATATCATCTGGGGTTCTCCGCCGATCATGCCACGCGCAATGGCAAATCGATTCATCTGACCCTGACCGCGAATCCTAGCCACCTGGAAGCAGTGGACCCGGTGGTCGAAGGCCGGGTACGGGCGAAGCAGGATCGCTGCGCGGATCACCAACGGACACGCATCGTCCCTCTGTTATTACATGGCAACGCGGCATTCGCCGGACAAGGGGTGGTGAGTGAAACTCTCAATCTCTCACAGCTCCGTGGCTACACCACGGGCGGCACGATGCACATCATCATCAACAACCAAATTGGCTTCACCACCGATCCCGAAGATGGCTATTCGGGCCCCTACACCACCGATATCGCGAAGTCCCTGCAAGCGCCGATTTTCCACGTCAATGGCGACGATCCCGAAGCGGTGATTCGTGTGGCATTGCTCGCCCTTGATTATCGCCAAACGTTCAAGCGTGACGTGGTCATCGATATGTTCTGTTATCGCCGCTACGGACACAACGAAGGCGATGAGCCCAGTTTCACACAACCACGTATGTACCGCGCGATTAAGGATCATCCGCATGTCGCATGGTTGTACCGAGAGAAATTGCTCGACCAAAATGTGCTGACCGCGGAAGAGGTCACAACGATCGAACGCTCGTTTCGCCAACGCTTACAAGAAGCGCGCGATACCGTGAAAAGCTCCCCGCATCATGCGCCCTCCGAGACCCTTGGAGGCGTGTGGCGCGGCTTCACGCGGAGTCACGCGTGCCAGGTCGATACGCGGGTGCGGCGTGATCTCCTTGAGACAGTGGCACGGCGGCTCTCCGCGATGCCGGAAGATTTCACCTTGAATCCAAAAATGGAAAAACTGGTGCAGGCACGGACCGAGGCGGTGTTGACCAATGGGACCATTGATTGGGGATTGGCGGAACTCTTGGCCTACGGAACCCTCGTCTGTGAAGGGATTCCCGTGCGCTTGAGTGGACAAGATGTTGAGCGCGGAACCTTCAGTCACCGGCACGCCGTGTTAGTCGATTATGATACGGGGTTGCGGTACTCACCATTAAGTAATCTGCGCGAAGGGCAAGCTCCGTTTTCCGCCTTTAACAGTCCGTTATCGGAATACGCGGTTATGGGGTTTGACTTCGGCTACAGTCTCGATAGCCCCGAAGCATTGGTGATATGGGAGGCGCAGTTTGGGGACTTCGCCAATGGCGCGCAGATTATTATCGACCAGTTTTTGTCTTGCGCCGAATCAAAGTGGCAACGCATGAGTGGATTGGTGCTGTTGCTGCCCCACGGGTATGAGGGGCAAGGCCCCGAACATTCCAGTGCACGCGTGGAACGCTATCTTCAGTTGTGCGCCGAAGACAACATGCAGGTCGCGAACTGTACGACGCCAGCGCAGATTTTCCACCTCTTGCGCCGCCAGATGAAACGAGATTTTCGTAAGCCGCTCGTGGTGATGACGCCCAAAAGTCTCCTGCGTCATAAACTCGCGGTTTCTCCGGTTGTTGATTTCACGGACGGAAGATTCCATGAGGTGCTGGATGAGCGGTTCGCTCCGCCAAGCACGGTCACGGTTGACACCGCGAAAGTGACTCACGTGTTGTGCTGTAGTGGGAAGGTCTATTACGACCTGCTCGCGGAACGCGAACGGCGCCAGCGGCACGATGTCGCCATCGTGCGCCTTGAACAACTGTATCCTTTCCCAGTCAAACAGCTCCAAGAGACATTTACCCGGTATGCACAAGCCCACGATGTGGTGTGGGTGCAAGAAGAGCCACGCAACATGGGAGCGTGGACATTCATCCACGAACATCTGCCGTCTCTGCTGCAAGAGAAACAGACATTGCGCTATGCGGGCCGCAATCCGCAAGCGAGTCCCGCGGTCGGCTTCCAGAAAGTGCATCAGCAAGAACAATCCGCGCTGATCGACCTGGCGTTGACGGGGAAGGGGTGCCCATGACCGTTGACATTGTGATTCCCGAACTCGGGGAGTCGATTACCGAAGCGACGATTTTGCGCTGGCTCAAGAGTGCTGGGGAAGCCGTTGAACGTGATGAGATTCTCGTCGAAATCGAAACCGATAAAGCCACGATGGAACTCGTCGCGCCGGAGACCGGGGTGCTCAGTGAGATTCTCACGAGTGCAGGTGAAAAAGTCCAAATTGGTGACGTGATCGCTCGCGTGACTCCCGGTGCCGCGGCACCACGTGGCGCGCCACCACCGTCAGCAACAACGGTCATACCTCCTGCTTCATCCGCCTCTGCCGTGGAGGGAGTAGCCCCATTAAGCCCGGCGGTGCGTCGTCTCGTTGAAGAACATGCCCTACGGCCAACAGACATTCCGGCCACCGGCCGTGGCGGACGACTGACGAAAGGCGATGTCCTCCAACATCTCGAACCACAAGCTGTTGGGACTCACACTGTTGCCCGAGCGCAATCCGTATCGCCCGCGCCAACTCGCCCATCACCCCCTCCTCAACCAGTGAGTCTCACTCGTCCGGCTGGCGTCGTTCCGCGTGAACGTATTGAACCCATGAGTCGGATCCGTCGCCGGATCGCCGAACGCCTCAAGCAGGTACAGAACGCCGCGGCCATTTTGACAACGTTTAACGAGATTGACATGAGCGCGACGATCGCGCTGCGCGCGAAATATAACGACACCTTCAAGGAGCGCTACGGAATCGCGCTCGGCTTCATGTCGATTTTCGCCAAAGCGAGTGTGGAGGCACTACGTGCCTTTCCTGCCATCAATGCCGAGATTCGTGGTGACGACATTGTCTATAAAAACTACTACGACTTAGGCATCGCCGTAGGCACCGAACAGGGATTGCTCGTGCCGGTCATTCGCGATGTGGACGCCAAAAGCTTCGCCGCGATCGAACTCGAACTGGCTGACTTAGGCCAACGGGCGCGGACTGGGAAAATAAAAGTGGACGAACTCACGGGCGGGACCTTCACCATTAGTAACGGTGGGGTCTACGGCTCATTGATGTCCACCCCAATTCTCAATCCCCCCCAAAGCGGCATTTTAGGGATGCACAAGACGGAGAAACGCCCGATCGTGGTTGGTCCGAACGATGAGATCGTGGTGCGCCCCATGATGTACGTCGCGCTCTCGTATGACCACCGGATTGTCGATGGACGTGAGGCGGTGTTGTTTCTGCGACGGATCAAGGACTGCGTGGAAGACCCGGCGCGGATGCTTTTCGGGCTATGAGGGGGAAAAGGGGAAACGGGGAAACGGGAAAGAGGCAAGTTTTCTTTTTTCATTTATCCATTTCCCCGTTTCCCCTCTTCCCCCTCTTCCTTGCCCCTTTGTGACAGAGCGAAAACATGGCTGACACACAACAATTCGACGTACTCTTCATTGGAGCAGGGCCGGGCGGCTACGTCGGGGCGATTCGCGCCGCGCAGCTTGGCTTGCGAACCGCCTGCGTGGAGAAGACGCCAACCCTTGGTGGGACCTGTCTGAACGTCGGCTGTATTCCCAGCAAAGCCCTGCTCGATTCGAGTGAATGGTTCGCCCAAGCGCGGGAGAAATTCGCGCATCATGGTGTGGTCTGTGATGGCGTGAAACTCGATCTCCCCGTGATGTTGGGTCGTAAAAATACGGTCGTCAAAGGACTCACCCAAGGCATTGAGGGCCTCTTCAAGAAAAACAAAGTCACGCGCTTTTCCGGCCACGCGCGCTTGCGCGATGCGCACCTGGTGGAAATCACCCATGACGATGGCACACAACAAGTAATCCACGCCACGGCGATAGTGATCGCCACGGGCAGTGAACCCATCGCATTACCCACATTGCCATTTGACGGCACCCACATTGTCAGTTCGACCGAAGCCCTCTCTTTCTCCGCAGTACCGCAACACCTGGTGGTCGTTGGTGGTGGCGCGATTGGCCTGGAGTTAGGCTCTGTTTGGCTGCGGCTTGGCGCGAAGGTGACCGTAGTGGAATTGATGCCCCGCTTGATCCCCGGCACCGATGCGCAAATTGCGTCGGCACTGCAACGCTCCCTCACGAAACAGGGATTCGCCTTTCTGCTCGGCGCCAAGGTCACGCACGCAACCGTACAGGATGGCGAAGTATCGGTGACGATCGAGAATGAGAAGCAGGTGGTCAGTGAACTCAAAGCCGACCGCGTACTCGTGGCCGTCGGTCGCAAAGCCTACACCGCTGGGCTTGGCGCCGCGGAGATCGGGGTCGCTTTTGACGAGCGTGGACGAATCGTGGTGGACTCCCACTACCAGACGAACGTTCCTGGTGTGTACGCCATCGGGGATGTCATTGCGGGTCCCATGCTCGCCCACAAGGCCGAAGAAGAGGGGGTCGCGCTGGCCGAACGTTTGGCGGGCAAATCGGGACATGTCAACTACGACGTTGTGCCCGGTATCGTCTACACCTGGCCAGAGGTTGCCACCGTTGGGCTTTCCGAGGAAGCCGCGAAAGCCGCCGCGATTCCTTATAAGGTTGGCACCTTCTCCTTCTTGGCTAATGGCCGTGCCCGGTGCATGGATGAAGCCGACGGGATGGTCAAAGTGATTGCCGAAGCCAAGACCGATCGGATTCTTGGCGTGCACATCATTGGTCCACGCGCCTCGGATATTATCGCCGAAGCCGTGATGGCCATGGAATTTGGCGCGTCCGCGGAAGACATGGCGCGGACGATGCACGGCCACCCTACCCTTCCTGAAGCGCTCCGTGAGGCCGCCTTGAACGTGGATCGCCGTTCGCGTCAGAGTTAGACAGACTGCGTACCGGCCCTCGCCAGCAAACCGGGGGTTGAAACCCCCGGCTACCCTCATACGCCGCTCTGCGGCGTCTCTGGCCTCGCGGAGCGAGGCCGTGAGGGTAGCCGGGGAGTTTAGGCGATTTCTTGAAATAAATGTCCCTTGAGACGCATGAAGTAGAGACGCAAAATTTTGCGTCTCTACGCAAACGGATATTCATGGTTTTGTGTAGCAACGTCCCTAATCGGTATAATTTTTTTAGGAAATCACCTTAGTCCCCGGCAAGGGGCGGCGTGGGGAACTCCTCCTGTGACAAAAACTCCCTTAACTTAACTTCATGCCATTGCCTACGCAGGAAGCGGTGTGACGGAGTCTTCCCCTGCACGTTACTACTGGTTTCTGCCCCTAAATTCCCCTACAGCCATTCCTTATTTTACTGATATGAGAGCATCGACTAAAGTCTTTTCCTGACGGACCGATGTGAGGAACAGACCCAATGTGAAACGAAACTGGATTGTACGACGGGTCGAAAGACGAACGAACCATGACTTTCTCGAAATTCTTCCCACGGTACTGGAGTGTCAAAACCAAAAGTATCACCCTGGTGATAGCCTATGTCGTCACTCTGTGCGTCGTCTACAGCGGGTTCACCATGTATCTCGTGGCACGCGAGGAGCAAGAAGCAAAAGCGCGGTTCCAACAAACCGTTGAAACGATTGCCGCCAAGCTCGACGCCCATTTATCCTCCGGACGCAAACAGCTCGTGGCCATGTCCAAACTTCCAGATCTGTTCCGTGCGACTCGCGCGAGTGTTGATGCTCAGACCGTCTCGTCCCCCTCCGTATGGAACACGCTCCAGTACGATGTCCTTCACTCCCCTGTTTTTACCGGCGGCTTTTTCCTTCTTGACCGTAATGGCGCGGTGACGTGGACCGACCCCCCGCGATTACCCTGGCTTGGGCGGACCTTGATTGATACCGCGAGCGTCGCCCGACTCCACATGGGCGAACACGAAGTGGTCTCGGCGGGAATTCGCGGCAATGCGTTCTTCGAGAAACCGCACGTGGTGATGAGCGTACCGATCCATGGAGGAACAGGAGAAATCCGCGGCGTGCTCGGCGGGATCATTAGTCTCGATGGGGAGGAGATCCGCGGTTTCCTGAATGGCGCCCTGCTTGATGACGCGCGATTTATTGATGTGCGCGACAGCCAAGGGTGCATCGTCGCGAGTAATCATAGTGAACGGTTGTTGCAGTGTGTGGTGACGACACTGGACCTGGAAGAGGTCCTGACCTCGACGGCCGTGCTCTCGCAGGCCTCGTGGCAAGTCGTGTCGGAACAATCCCGGTCCGTGGCGTTGGCGGAAGTGCGGGACCTGCATCACTTGTTGTGGTGGGCCGGACTCGGCATCGTGCTGCTCGCGGGAAATCTCGGAGGACGGTTCGTTGATAGCTTTGTCGGAAGCATCCGCGTGTTGACCGCTGACGCGAAACGGATGGCCGAGGGCGATCTGTCTCAACCAGTGGTTCTCGAAAACCGCGAGGATGAACTCGCGATCCTCGCGGATGCCTTTGAACGGATGCGGGTGGAGCTGGGGCGGTCGCGGACAATGCTTGAGCAACGGATCGAGGAACAAGCGGAATTTATCCGCATGAAAGAAGAGTTTCTGGCCAACATGTCGCATGAGCTACGGACGCCTCTCCACGTGATTATGGGATATACCGAGCTCCTCGTGGAAAAAGAGCACGAGGACCTCAAGCGGACGATGCTCGGGCACATCAAAGTCAAATCCGAGCAATTGTTTCATTTGCTCTCCGACCTGATGACACTTGCTGGGATCAGCTCTGGAAAAACCATCCTGCGGATTAACGCGGTCCGGGTCTCGCATGTGTGTGACCCCTTGGTCGCTCTCGCGCAGCGCTTGCGGCAGGAAAAAGATATTGTCGTGACCTGGGACATCCCGGCGGGGTTACCTGCCATCGAAACGGATGCGTCGCGGCTTGAACAGATTCTCGCGAACTTACTCACGAATGCCTTCAAGTTCACCATGCAAGGCGAGATTATCGTCCGTGTCCGGGCCGAGAACGCGCAAGAGGTCATGGTCTTTGAGGTCGTGGATACGGGGATTGGGATTCCCAGCGACAAGCTCCCTTTCATTTTTAACGAGTTTCATCAAGTCGATGGCTCGGCGAATCGCAAATATGGCGGCATAGGGTTAGGACTCGCCATTGTCAAACAACTTGTGGGTCTCTTGCATGGGACGGTCACGGTCATCAGTGAGCCAGGAAAGGGTTCAACGTTCACCGTCACCCTCCCGGTCCGATTCCCGCAGGTAGCAGGCAGCAGCAGCCCAGGGTAGCTGCGCAACCCAGGGCTGAAGACAGAATCCCGTTGGGATTGGGAACGTATCACAACGTCACAAGCCCCTTTCCTCCAATCCCGATGGGATTGCGCAGCACAACCCAGGGTTGCGCAGCTACCCTGGGCTCAGCGCTCCCTACTGCCTATGCCTTGGCGCTCGGACGCGCGGACACCGCGGCATACCAGCGTTGGCTGTTGGTATTGCCCGCCGGAATAGGGAGGTTCGCGCGATTGGTCGCGGCATCGACCGCGCACAATGCGGTAATGTCGGCGATGGTAAAGCGATTGCCGCCCACATACTCGGATTCGCCGAGGCGTTGTTCGAGTCGCTCGTAGAACCGTTTCATGCTCTGCGTCCCGCGTTCAACGAGCGCGGGAATCGCAGCCACGGGTTGCGTCACCCCAGGCAGTCCACGGGTACTAAAAACCGGAATCGAGTTGCGCACGACTTCGCTCACGGCGGTCATGCCATCAAACTCCATGTGGCGTTGCCAGGACTCAATCGTCGCTTTTTCCAAGGGGCTTCTTCCCATCAGATTCGGGTCGGGATTCGCCTCTTCGAGAAAGCGACAAATCGCGATTGTTTCATCAATCCGCGTGCCGTCCGCGAGCTCCAGCACCGGCAAGAGTCCGCGCGGGTTCACGCGGAGATAGTCAGGCTTGAGGTTCTCGCCATCAAGAATGCTGACCTCGACTTTCGGGATGTCGAGTCCTTTTTCCGCGATAAAAATACGGACACGCCTTGGGTTGGGGGCCATTTTACAATCATACAGTTTCATAATGTGTTCCTCCTTGTGAGTGTTGCTACCGACCCATTTTCAAGCGATCTGCTTGCGCCCAGCCTTCACGGAGTGGCACGGCAAAATAGGGCGTCAGGTTCATCTGGGTGAACTTCCATTGCCCGTTCTCTTTGACGTAGGCGTCATCATAGCGAGCCGCCACCATATAGCTCTCGCCTTTTGAGACCGTTCGCGCTTCCAGATAACTGAACCCCGTGCCGGTGTTCCCGCGGACCTCGACGACGTGGTTATGGACGAACTGTTTGACGAATTCCAACAACTGCGGAAGCGCATCAAAGAACTTCTTGAGCTCGGCTTTGCCCTTGGCTTTCCCGAGGTACCCAAAGTTCAACGTCGCCTCCGCCGTGAACAAATCGGGAATCTCGCTGAGTTTCCCCTCATTCACACATTCGTGGTAGCGATAGCGCAGGAGGCGTAGCGCCTCCCGATCCTGTAGTTCAACGATTTGTGCCTCGAGCGCCTGCATTCGTGCTTCCATATCCTGAGCCATGACGTTCTCCTTTCCTTTCATATCCGAGCAGTCTTCCGCCCTCTCTCTACCACTCTCTGGTCACCGAAAGAAAGAGTCCGCCCAGGGTTTTGAGCGATACGAGATACCATTTCCTTTTCATTCTTAAGCGTCTACAAGAAACGGAAAGGAGGACTACATTATGAGTGGTTACACAATCATTGACGTAGATACCCATGTCACCGAAAGCCCAGACCTGTGGACGAGCCGCGCGCCGGCGAGGATGAAGGACTTGGTGCCACGCATCGAGACCAAGAGTGATGGCAGCTTGGCGTGGATCATCGGCGGCACACCGATGCTGGCGAGTCCGGGACTCACCGCGACCGCTGGCGTGGGAAATTTCAAGAACCCACCCAAGAACTATGAAGCCATGCACCCAGGAGCCTACGATGCCAACGCACGGTTGAAATACATGGACAGGATGGGGATCTGGGCGATGGTCATGTATCCCAACGTCGGCGGGTTTGGCGCGCAAGAATTCTTGAAGCTCAATGACCCGGAACTCATGCTCACCTGCGTGCAGATTTACAATGATTGGCAGACCGAGTGGGCGTCGGCTGACTCCCGCCGCTTGCTGCCGATCACCTCGCTGCCGTTTTGGGATGTGGCGGCGGCGGTGAAGGAAGTGCGACGCTGCGCGGCCAAGGGGCACCGGGGCATCTTGTTCACCGGCGAGCCGCAATCCCTGGGTCAACCGCTGCTAGGCGATCCGCAATGGACCCCACTCTGGGAAGTCGCGGTCGAACTCGACCTGCCAATCAGCTTCCACATCGGGTCGGGCAACATGGAAATGGGGCTGTTGCAAACCAAGATTGGCGCGTATGGCAAGATGGCGGCGTTCACCGAGCTGTCGGTGAACATTTTCCTACGCAACGGTATCCAGATGAATGATTTGATTATGTCCGGCGTGTTGGCGCGCCACCCGAAGATTAAGTTCATCTCGGTGGAGAGTGGCATTGGCTGGATTCCCTTCACCCTTGAGGCCCTTGATTATCAATTCCGTGGCAACGATGTGGCGGAAGAGCACCCGGAATTCGACCTGCTGCCATCGGAGTATTTTGCGCGCAACATCTATGCCTGCTACTGGTTTGAGCAGACCGCCCCACGCCGTCTGCTCGACAAGGTGGGTGTGGACAACATCCTCTTCGAGACCGACTTCCCGCATCCGACTTCGCTGTATGGCGAGGAAGTGCATGCGCGGATCAAGGGCGGCCTCTCTGATTGTGAGGAGTCCGTGCGACACAAGATTCTGTGGGGGAATGGGCAGAAGCTCTATAAAGTCTCGGCTCCGACCGCGGCGGACGAGGCGAAGCGCGTGGCGGCGTAGTCAACAGGGACCTCTCATCCACTCAACGCAGCACCCGGAGAAGCCGCGGTCGAACATACGCCTCTCGACCGCGGCTTCTCCGCATCTCTCCCTATCGGGCCAATCTCAGGAGTCTCTATGAAAAGCATGTTTTTCTTTCTCCCCACGTTACCAGCGACGATGGAAGAACGACGCACTCTGCGTCCCATCGCCAATGATCCCGAACGCTGGCAGCGTATGATCCAGGAGGTCGTGGAAGTCAGTCAACTGGCGGAAGAGGTCGGCTTTGATGCCGTCTGTTTTCCCGAACATCACCTCCACAGTGAAGGGATCGAAATCGGCAGTCTGCCGGTGCTCACGCAGCACGTGATTCACAATACCAAACGCATCAAGGTTGGCCCGATTGGCTATGTGCTCCCAGGGTGGAACCCGCTCCGCCTCGCCCTCGAAATCGCCTGGCTTGACCAGTTGACCAAAGGTCGCACGTTCGTGGGGTTCGCGCGTGGCTATCAGACGCGCTGGCTTAACCAGATGGCGCAGAAGATTCATGTCGGTGCCACCGCCAGTGACAAAAGCGAAGGCGATCGCGTCAATCGCGAGGCGTTCGAGGAAGTGTTCCGCTTTCTCAAACTGGCCTGGGGCGATGAGCCGTTTCGCTTCAAGGGCAAGCACTACGAATATCCCTATCCACAAGAAGGCACCCCGTGGGCCGCGCATGAGTGGACCCGCGAATACGGGTTCCCTGGCGAGGTGGATGACCAAGGGCGCATTCAGATGATCAATGTCGTGCCGAAGCCGTACCAGCGTCCACATCCGCCGTTGTTCCAAGCCTTCTCCATTAGTGAAGAGACCGTGCGCTGGTGCGCGCGCGAAGGCATCACGCCGACGATTCTGATTTCCCAACCACAGCAAGTGCGGAAACTGGTGGAAGCCTACAAAGAAGAGGCGGAGAAAGCGGGCCGGACGGTGAAACTGGGCGAGAGCGTGGGCGTGCTGCGCGCCTTCTATTTCGCCGAGAACAAGGAGAAGGCCCGCATTCTGGCCGACCAGGGCATTTGCGGTGTCGCGTTCCGCAAATTCTTCTATCACTTTGGGTTCTTCGAAGCCTGGCGCGAGCCGGCGGATGAGGCCAAGTATCCCAGCGGCAAGATGATGTTACCGGCGGAGGAGTGCAACGTGCCCCGCATGGAGCGGGCGGACTTCACCTATTTAGGGACCCCCGATGACATCAAGCGCAGCATGGATGCGATGGTGGAAAACGTGCATCCCGAGTGGTTGGTGTGGCAGGGCGACCAAGGGTTCCTGCCCATCGACGAAGTCAAACGGCAAGTCGAAACGTACGGCAAGCACATCATTCCGCGGTACAAATAAGGCCACACGCGAGGGGGGAGCGGTTCCCGGTTCTCTCTGTTCCCCCGTCTCTTTTTCGTCAGCTTGTTACTTCGGTTTGAGTGCGTCAATCCGCTGGTTCACCCATGCCAGATCGTTCTTCCAGACGGCGTTCGTGGGGTCGCGTTCCACCAAGCGCGCACTGATCGCGCGGGCCTGCATGAAATAGTCCATCGCCGTGGCCAGCTCACCACTCCTCCTTGCCACCTCGCCTAGCCTGAAATAACTGACCGCGAGATCGCGCTGCCACTGGGCATTGGCGGAGTCCTGCGTGGCGAGCTGCTCGGCAATGACCCGACTGGCGGTGTATGATCTCAGCGCCTCCCCCAATTGCCCCTGCGCCACCAGCACGTTCCCCACCTTGATATGACTGACCGCGAGATCGCGCTGCCACTGGGCATTGGCGGAGTCCTGCGTGGCGAGCTGCTCGGCAATGACCCGACTGGCGGTGTAGGATCTCAGCGCCTCCCCCAATTGCCCCTGCGCCACCAGCACGTCCCCCACCTTGTTATGACTGACCGAGAGATCGCGCTGCCACTGGGCATTGGCGGAGTCCTGCGTGGCGAGCTGCTCCCGAATGGTGCGACTGGCGGTGTAGGCTCTCAGCGCCTCCCCCAATTGCCCCTGCGCCACCAGCACGTCCCCCACCTTGATATGACTGACCGCGAGATCGCGCTGCCACTGGGCATTGGCGGAGTCCTGCGTGGCGAGCTGCTCGGCAATGACCCGACTGGCGGTGTAGGATCTCAGCGCCTCCCCCAATTGCCCCTGCGCCACCAGC
>CAMBFS010000007.1 GCA_945865755.1 Klebsiella pneumoniae | reverse complement strand
CAGAATAATCAAAGGTTCGTACGATAACAGCCAACTTCCAGCACGGGCTTATTGTAAAAGGTCGGCAGGCGAATGTAGACCAGGCCCAGCAAAACTCCTTAAAATCAAGTGATTTCTTGGATTTACGAAAAGTGTCCTGACATCAGGCCTATGACAATGCGTAACATCCTTTTCTGGCTCCAGCGCCACTGCTCTCCCCGCTCCTTGCGATGGTGGCACTGGTTTATCTTCCTTGTAATCGGCGTGTGGATTCTTGGTCGGAGCTGGCTTCCCGGATTTATCCGCCAACAGGTCGTGACCAATCTCACGGCCATGACGACCGCTCAGGTGACACTTGGCGATGTCGATCTGAATCTGCTACGCGGGTACGTCGCCTTACAGCAATTGAGTTTTACACTTCCCGAGGAAAAAACCCCCGTGTTCGCGGTGCGGAGCGTGGAGGTGAATCTTCGCCTACGTTCGTTGCTGCGACGCACGATCAACATCGAAGACCTCACTCTGACCGGAGTGCATGTCGCGGCCGTGCAAGAGCCAAATGGACAGCTCAACCTCTCTCGCCTCTTTCCGCCCGCGCCTCCCACACCACCAGAACAACCGCCAGCGGAACCATCGGACCTGCCAACCTTGAGCATTGGCGAGGTTGCCATCGTGGACAGCGCGATCACCTATCAAGACCGCACGCGCCACGGAGAGCCCCGTTTCGAGGTCGCCATCAACAACCTCACGACGGCGAAGATTGATCTCCAAGCGCGCGGGCTCGCCACTCCAGTTGCCATCCAACTCAAAGGCGCCCTCAACCAAAGCCCGTTGCAGGGAAAAGTCGAGGTACTGTGGCAACGTGAGCAGACATCGGTGGGCGCACATATTGGTCTCCAGCAACTCGCGCTCACCGCGCTTGAGCCATATCTGCAAGACGCCCTGGCTTTCCACAAGTTGAGCGGCCACCTGGGTGCCCAACTGCATTATCGCTATCAGACCGGAGGGGTAGCACCCGCCCATGCGCTCTCTGGCACGGCGACCGTGGAAAACCTTGAGGTCGCGGACCCACTTTCCCAGCAGACCGCGCTGACCCTCCCCAAAGGGCAAATTGACATTGAGACGGTTGACCTCGCGCACCATGACATTCGCCTGACCTCCGCCGAACTGCATGATTTGAAAGTGTTCGTGTTGCAAACGCCAACCGGCATGAACCTCGCGTCACTGGTGCGGGCCGCCAAGCAAGAACAAGCAAGTACCGCTGCCCCGTGGAAATTCTCCCTCAAAACAGTGAAATGGACCGGTGGTGAACTCCAGTATCGCGACAGTACCTGGCCAGAGGCCGAGACGCTCACGCTGTCACCAGAAGAGCTGGAACTCCAGAACCTCGGCGGTGAAGCTACCGAACATCCATTTCGCCTCCGTACCCGCATAGGTGAGGGCACGATCACCGGAGAGGGCATCCTGCAATTGGCACCCTTCACGCTGCAAGGCCAATTTCAACCGGCGAATATCGATATGGCGGGGTTCCGCCCCATTCTTACCGCGCTCCTCCCAGGAAAATCCTTGCAAGGCAAAGTCTCCGGCTCGGTCCGTGCCGCCCTCAACCCACAGAGCACCGAGGGAACAGTCCGCTTCGACGGCACCTTGGAGACGACTCAGTTTTTGCTGGATGGGGTGCCAGCAGCAGGCGGCACGGTGAGTTGGGAGAGCGGTCGCATAACAATTCGTGAAGGCAGCACCGCGACTCCCCTCGCGCTTCACCTCGAACCTCAGCTCACTCGTGTGCGCGTCCAGCGACCACCCCAAACAGACCTCGCGATAGAACAGGTGAATGGCACCGTCACCCTCACCTCTCCCACGGTGACCGAAGGCCAACCGCCGTTGCTGTTCAGTGGCGCATTGGCGACGACACAATTGACCCTCTCCGGCATGCCTGAAGCGGCCAACGTGCTCGCGTGGGACAGTAGTCAGATCGACATCCGAGACGGCAGCACCCTTACGCCATTGGCGCTTGAGCTGAGTGCGCGGTTAGCAAAAGTGTCCCTGCAAAAGTTACCGCAAGGAGATGTCGCCGTTGAAAAAGCTTCGGCCACCCTTCGCCTTGCTCAAGAAGCGGGTCCACAACAGGAGCAATGGGTCCGTATCCATGGGCCGCTTGACCTCACCGGGTTTGTATTGACCCAGGGGCCGGAGAAAAAAATTCTCCTCGGTTGTTATCACGCCACCGCGAACATCGCCGAAGGGAGTCGCTTAGTGCCATTCGATGTACGGGTGCCCGATGTCGCCCTCGAATACACCTACGCGCAAGGGATGCGAAGCCCCACGGGTCAGTTCCAACTCGTTATTCCTCCCGTCCAAGTCACGGAGGGTGCACCCGTCCCGTCAGAAGCCACCGCTTCAGCCGCTCCCGCGCCACCAACGAATGTCCCAGCGACCGAACCCTCACCCGTCGCCACGCAAACCGCCACTCCGGAATTGACGACAACCTCTCCACCGGAAGCGCAACCGACAACACCAACAGGCGGACTCGCCATTCGTATGGATCGCGTGTCGCTCATCGGTGGGGAATTGTATTTTGAGGACCGAACGGTCACCCCACCCCAGACCATCTACTGGCAAGATGTGCGCGTCAACGTCACCACGCTCAGCTATCCGCTCGTGTTTCCAGCGACGTTTTCCGCCTTCGCGTACAATGAAGATGGCGCGCCAGTGGAATTTCAAGGGGTGACCGAACAGCAAGGCGCTCAGACGGTCATGCGGGTGCACGGCAATATTCGGAAATTGTCATTGGCTCGTTTCAATTCGTACTTGGAGCCCAGCCTTGGCTATCGGGTCAAGAAAGGGAAAGTGACCGCGACCTGGGACCTGGTGCTACCGGGCAATCTGGTCCAGGCCAACATGAAAGTCACGCTGCATAACATCAATCTCGGCGGCAAACGCAATGAGTCGCAGATCGAACAGCAAGTGGGTTTGCCCCTCGCCCTCGTCATTGGGCTGCTGAAAGACCTCAATGGCGACATTGATCTCCATCTCCCGATGGAAGGAAAGTTCAACGAGCCGGGATTTCAGTGGGGCGGAGCGATAGTCCGTGCTGTCCGCGATGTCCTCATTGGGGCCATCACCTCTCCTCTCAAACTCCTGGGGGCCGTGTTCAAGGGCAACGAGGAGCTAGAAGATTTCACCTTCCAACCCCTACAATTTATCCCAGGGACGAGCGACATGACGAAAGACGCCAAAGCGCAGCTCGGACAATTGAGTCAATTTCTCGCGCAACGTCCAGGGTTGGACATCCGCCTGAGCGGGATGATTGGAGAAACGGACCTGAGCAATCTCAAGGATCATGCCATTCTGAGCCAGCTTCCGCCGGCTCCACTCTCTCCGCCGGAACCGCCCAAAAGTACGACCGAAGCGTCACCTTCAGCTCCGCCTCCGCCTTTGCCACTGACGCCACAAGATGAAGTGGCGCGATTCCTGACGCACCAACTGCATCCCGCCACTCACCCAGAACCCGTCACGCTCTCGGAGCCAGCAACCACGTTATTGGCCCAACTGCGCCAACAGACCACGGTCCCCGCGGAGGCGCAGGAGCGTCTTATTCAGACACGCATACAAAAAGTGACCACCATGTTGACAACGCAACAGGGGGTTGCGACAACACGTATTCGCGTCCGTCCGGAAAAACAACGTGGCGCTGGAGCACCGGAAGTCCGCTATGTCCTCCAGACCCGAGAAAACGAAACGGAAGAAGCGCGGGACACCCCGCCACAGCAACAAGCGGAGAGCCACAAGGGAGAGAAGCTATGATCTCGTTAGGAGCACCGGCATGGGAAGCCCTCGGTCGTCACGCGCAAGAGACATTCCCAGAAGAATGTTGCGGGGCCATTCTCACCGCCGCGAACGGTGACGAGGTGCGCCGCATTACCAACGTCCAAAATGCGCTGCACGCCAAGGACCCCCAGACGTATCCGCGCGATGCCACCATCGCCTATGTCATGGAGTCCAAGGAATTACTCGCGGTGCTCAAAGAGGCGGATAGCGGGCGCGCCACGCTCAAGGCGTTTTATCACTCGCATCCTAACCACGACGCCTATTTTTCCGCCGAAGATAAACGGCAGGCCATGTTTGGCGATGAACCGTCCTATCCCGATACGGTTTATCTTGTGATCTCGATTTATGACCGGGAGGTGAAGGCGTTGCGCGCGTATGCGTGGAACGAGCCGATGAAAGACTTTGTCGAGATAGAGCTGCGGCCGCCTGTCTAAAAAACCGCTGAGCCTATAACGCCTGGATGAGGAGGAGGTTGAGGATGCCCCAAGAAAACCGAGACGTGCATGTGGCCATCGTGGGTGCTGGGATCGCTGGATTGACGGCGGCCCTCCACCTTGCCCAGCGTGGCGACAAGGTCTCAATCCATGAACAAAAGTCAAAAGTCCTAAATTGATCTGCTCACGCAACGGTTTTATCCGCGCGAGTTGCTGAGCCGTTACAGTGTCAATGGATTCATGGCGTCTCGACCCTACGCCACGAACGGCGGTGCCGCGTTGCAGGATGCCATCCTGATGACGATCTGGTGGTGCATAGCGATCTCACATCCGCGGCCTCGTACCAAGACTTCATCAAATATGGATTCGCCATCCGACGCCCACACTGTGGCTCTTAAAGGGCAGCGCCTACGACGAAATCATCAAACCACTACAAGCGCGACTGGAAAAGCTGGGCTGCGAAATCACCACCAACGTCTCCATAACCGACGTGATGCTCGCGCAAAATAAAGTCGAGCGGATCCGTCTTCGCTCCAAGAATGGCACCCCGCAGGACCTCCCCATAGACCGCTTGCTCTTGGCGGTTTCCCCCAAGACACTGGGAAACCTGGTGATGACCGGGACCGCGCCCCAGCGGATCACCGACCACCTGCCCCAACTGGCGGAATTACGCCGTCTGCAAGCCGAACCCATCCCAGTTGTGACGCTCTACTTCAACCGCGCAATACCGGATATTCCCACGGAGCCGGTCGCCTTACGTGGTTCACGGTACGACCTCTCTTTTCCCGACATCTCTCAGGCATGGGTCAACGATCCGCGGATGAAAGGACGAACGGTCTTATGCGTGGCGGCATCAGATTTTTACGCGCTGCCTTCGTTCGATCTCAAGGAAGATGGCTTTGCTATGCTCAAAGAGCTGAACGGCCCTCTGGCGCAAAGCCCCGCTGGGGAAACCCATAGAAATCATCAAGCCTGACGTCTATCCCGAAAGCCTCATTCTCGCGCTCAAGCTCTTCATAACCCCCTACGCCTACGGCGCCAAGGCGTGGTCTCTGGCCTCCGATGTCCCTAGCCTGCGGATGAAGGGAGAGCTGGCGCGGAGCGGTGCCAATCGACAAGACATGATTGATCTCCCGTATGCCCTTGCCATCGATTGGTGGAAGACCTTGTGGGCACTGTCTCAAGAACTCCTCTTGAACATGAAAAACCCTTTGGGACGCATGGGCGATTGACGTGCGGGGCACGGCACTTTAGAGAGACCCGCTATGGCCAATGATTTCAACGCGAAACTCCAAGCTCTGCTTTCGACACTCGAGCGCTGGCGGTCGGATACCGAGACAACGACGGACGCCGATAAATGAGGACCAGCCCCCTACCGTTCAGGTTGGCGAGATCGTGGAGTTCCTGCTGCAAGCGTCTCTCCTCTGGACGAAAAGCAGCGTGCGTTTTTGGCGGCGCGGGACCGGGGTTTTTGCTATCCATCTCCTTGAGATGCTACGCACGGTCCCAGATCTGACCGCGGACCTCACCCGCCGTGGGGAAGCGCTAGGAATCCTCATTGATATTCTCAGAACGTATTTTCGTGAGATGGCGGAGTTACCGGGGCACGAATCGCGTCGGTTTCTGGCCGAACTCGGAAAAATTGAGAGGACAATAGAGGCTCCGTACCAAGAAGTCCCCAGAGAACCCGTTCCGCGCCGCTGGCAGGTCAAGCCATAACCACCACAAGCGGCTGAGCGTCTAACTACGAATACGAGGGGAGGACGCGTGGAGATGTTCCATAATGTATCGCTCATCATTAAGACGACATTCTTGATGAATCGAGCCAGCGACGGGATAAGGCCACGTTACATTGCCAATTTGGTCTCCTCCCGGCGCTCATGGTATCCGGCTACATCGTCGCCGATGGCTATCAAACCGTCGTCAATGATCCCTTCAACATCACCTTGCTGTCCGAATTGCTAAAGCGCTTGGGCGCGGCCGAGTGTCGGCAATGGCGCTTGCGGCGACAGCCGTTAGGCGTCGAGGACTGGCGCAAGATCGCGGGAAAAGATACCGGGTCGATGTTTGAGGTCTGCGCGTGTCTGGGCACTCACAATGAGGCGTTGCGGCGCTTCGGCCATCTGCTGGGAGTGCTGTATCACGGCTGCGACGATGTGGGCGATGTCAAAGGACGCGAAGCAGTCGGCGGGGGTGGTGAAGAGGACCTCCGCGAGGCATCCTCACCCTCCAACCCCGCGCCTTTGCTCGCGCTCATTGAGCACACCAGGCAACTCTCGCGACGGTAAGTTCGACAACGCTGAATCGGCTTCTCTCTTTTCGGCGTGGTGTATGACGCTCGACTTTGGCCATTTTTGGATAGCAGGAGGGCGAGACTTCCTTTAGGATAGAGGGGCTGTCTGACGGCAAACTCTTTCTGTGGAGGTGTCCAATGCCCTCGCTGCCACTCGAGACGATACTGGTATTCGCCCCCTTTGCGCAACTCTTCTCCGACCGGGTCTGGTCCATGCCCAGGTGCTGGTGCTGGGAGCCCTCCTGTCGCCGGGCAAACGCACGGTGAGTACTGGATAGCCACACCACAACAAGAGCCGGGATTCTCTGGCAGGCGAGACGCCCGCGCGCCCAGGGGGGAGCCCCTTAGAACCCGGCATCGCGCAAGAGCTGCTCAAGCACGGTCTCCGCGCGAAAATACTGCTCAGCCATCGCCCGCGCCGCCTCGCATTGTTGGCGGTAGTTCGCGTTAATGGACGCGATGGCCGCCGCCGCTTCCTCAATAGTCCGGAAGGTCCAAATCCCTTCGCCGGTCCGGTAGTGACGTGAGATACCGGTCTCTTCGACAACAATCGGTTTCCCCATTGCTAAATAGCAAGCACTGCGACAACTAAACCAGCCACTCTGGGTGGCGGCATACGCTTCCTTAGCGATACTCCACTCCCCCCGCGAGGTGCCGATGTAGTCGCGGTAGCGGGCCATCGTTGAGGAGCGTTCCGCCGCATCGACCAGAATCCAGCCTGCCCGCGTTAGCTCTTCACGCGGCGCGGGACCGGACAGCGCGACTTCAAGCGGGGCGGATGCCAACTGCGGGAGTTCCTTGAAGCGGAGAAACTCAACATCCTTCCCCCCGTACACCCGCCCCCCCACCACCGGCAACGTGGGGTTGGTTTTCCACGACATGATCGTCGTGAAGTCCCGCGCCTGTTCGTCGTAGGTAAACGGCCAGTCCGGCAGCGTGATCGGCTGGCGAGTGGTTTTCCAATCCACCCCACAGTTCGGAATGAGGCAGGAGGGGTCATGGATATTCTCGGCCATGGTGAAAAACACGTCATGCTTCCAGAACCACGGCACGGTGCGTTGATGATGCTCGGTCCCCTGCCCTTCCTTGACCGCCATCACCCCCGCTTGGGTATAGAGTGGGTCGCTGTCGTAGTAGGCCATGACCTTCGCCTCGCGGTACACGTCGCGCGGCCACAGGACACCAGACACATTGAGCAGGAGGTCCGCTTCGCGGCAGCGGTGGCGCAGCTCCTCTTCCGACAGGCCATGCAGCACCCCGCGCGGATCACGAAAGGCGAACGACGAGGCCATGCCCGGCACGGTGGCCAACACCTGCTGCAAGTAGCGGGCGTTGGCGGTGCTGTCATCGGTGAAGGTCTGCGACTGAGGGTCGTAGACCCACAAGCCGGTGTCTTCAACGTAGGTGACTTCGTGCCCCAGGGCGACGAAGCCGGAGACGAATTGTAAATAATCCCAGGCCACCCCACCGAGGGGGTAGGTGCCGATCATGCCGGAGACGATAATGCGCATAAAAGGTTCCTCAATTTAAGCAAACCGGGGGTTGAAACCCCCGGCTACCCTCAAATGCCGCTCTGCGGCATATCCGGCCTCGCGGAGCGAGGCGATGAGGGTAGCCGGGGAGTTCAGTCCCCGGCGGGTGGAAGCACGGGGCCGGGTTCCACCACGACATCGTCCACATTACACCACCGCGCTCTGCTGTTCTGGTACATCACTAAACTGCGTCTGATACAACGCCGAAAACGCCCCCTGTTGGCGCATCAGTTCGGTGAACGACCCCTGCTCCACAATCTGCCCACCCCGCACCACCAGAATCACATCCGCCTTGCGAATGGTCGAGAGCCGGTGCGCGATGATGAACGTTGTCCGCCCCACCATCAGTTCCTCGAACCCCTGCATGATGAGCGCTTCCGTTTCCGCGTCAACCGATGAAGTCGGCTCATCCAGAATCAGCAGCGGCGCATCGCGCAGAATCGCGCGGGCAATCGTCATCCGCTGCCGCTCCCCCTCCGACAGTGTGGTGCCCTGCGCCCCGATCACCGCATCGTACCCATGAGGCAGGCGCATGATTTTCTCGTGAATGCGCGCGAGCTGCGCGGCCCGCTCGACCTCGGCGAACGAGGCCCCCGGTCTGCCGTACGCGATGTTCTCACGAATGGTGATCGGAAAGATCAGCGGCGGCTGCAGCACCATCCCGATCTGTTGTCGCAATGACACCAAGGTCAACTCCCGGACATCCATGCCATCCAGTAACACCCGCCCCTGCTGCGGATCGTAAAAGCGTGGCAATAGACTAATCAGTGTCGATTTCCCCGCTCCGCTCGGTCCGACCACCGCCACGGTCTGGCCCGGCTGCACATGCAGATTCATCCCGCGCAACACCGGCTGGTCCGGCACATAGCCAAAGGAGACATTCTCGAAGACCACCTCGCCGCGCACACTCTTCTCCGCAAGGACCCGGGTGCCGTCCACTAAATCGCGCTCCACCGCGAGGATTTCCTGCACCCGACGGAACCCCGCCTTGCCGCCTTCAATCTGTCCCAACGTCTGGCTAATGGTATTGATGGGGCCGTACAACGACGCCAGGTAGGCGGTAAACACCACGAGGTCGCCGACACTCAGGTCCCCGGCCATGGCATGGCGCGCGCCGACCCACACCACCAATGCCGTGCCGAGCGCGATCACCGCATTGACCGCCCCGGCATAGAGCGACTGTAAATTGTAGAGCCGCAAACTGGCCGACAAACTCTCCTGGCTGGCGGCCACGAAACGCCGGTGTTCTTCTTCCTCTTTGGTGAACGCCTGAATCACCCGGATGGCCGACATCCCCTGTTGCACCAACGAGTAGATCGCGCTCTCCCGCTCGTGCGCTAGCGTGGCCGCGCGGTTGATATGGGCACTCATCATCGAGATAGTCAGAAACAGTAGCGGACACACCCCCAGGGCGATGAGGGTCAGCAGCCAGTCAATCTGGAACATCACCACCGCCATCCCCATCAAGAGAACCAGCGCCGTAAGAATGGAGAAAATGCCATTCATCGCCAGCGTCTGAATCGAATAGGTGTCCGCCGTCACCCGGTACAGGAGGTCGCCGGTCTCCCGCCGGTTGTGGAACGCCAGCGACAAGCGTTGCAGATGATTGTAGAGCGCGGCCCGTAGGTCGTTGACCATGCTCTGACCAATACGGATGGTCGTGTAGTTATTGACGAGGGTGAGCGCGCCGAGCACCAGGTAGATGGCGACCAGGCTCAGACAGGTGGCCAGCAGCAACGTCTCGCGTGACCAGCCCGCCACCACCGACCAGTCCAGGGGTTTGGAGCCCAGGACATTGTCGATGATGACTTTGAGCGGCCAGGGTTTGAGCAGTTCCGCCGCGGCGATGAGCCCGACTTGGAGCAGCGCGAAGAGGAAGAGCCCGCGATAGGGGTGCAGCAGCGCGAAAATCTGCCGACGCAGAGAGGGCGTGGCCATACCGTTAGGATTTTCCACGGGCCGGTTGCACGGGGGTCAGCCGAATTCGCTCAGCGGCGATTTCGATGGCGTGATACATGACACGACCAAGTCGGAAGTTTTGCTTCACGATCACCCACAAGTTGATGAAGCCAATAATGGCCGCCGCCGTCACCACCGCCCCCACTCCCACTCCCACTACCGCACCGAGGGCCCCCAGGATGAGGTAGCCGAGCAACACGATTTTCGCCGGCAGTGACAGGCGCACCCCACAATGGACCCGTAACAACCGCTTCTGCTCGCCGTGATTTTCGGTCCCGACGCGGACTTGAGCGATGGACCACAGGCCGCGCGAGATTTCCAGGTCCCAATTGCTCCACCCTTGGTCGATGGCGATCAAGTATTTACGCGGCAGCAGGAACTCCATCAACGCATGCAGCACGTTTTCTTTTTCCAAGCCGTGTTCGCTCCAATAGGCCACCCGTAAGGAGCGTTGCCGCCACGAGATCTCCGGCTCCTGCCCGGCTTCATCAAATTGGATGGGTTCGACATCGGTCAGCCCGCGGATACGCCAGCGATACCGCTCAATGCCACGGTAAAACGGCCCCAGATACGCGAGGGCGGCAACCAGCATCCGCGGTCGCCAATTGCCAAAGCGTTGGTCAATGCGGGCGCGCACCGCGCTGGCCACACACCAGCCGACGGAGATGAGCAAGGGAATCACCCCCAACCACATGGTCCCGCCCAGGATAAAGGCGGTGAGGAACAGCGTGATCGCCACCAGGTTCCACTCCAGCGTCATCGGCAGAAAGGCGAGCAATGACGAGGGGGGCTCATACATCGTCTGGAACAACCCCCGGCCAAAGGTGCCGGAATAGATCACTGGGCGGCGCGAGAGAAAGAACGACGAGAGGTCGCCGTAAATGCGCCCCAGCCAGCGCGATTGGCCAAGTAAGTTGAAGCGGTAGGGATGCTTGAAGTAGAGCTGGGCCTCGGCCTTGCCGTAGCCGCGCTGTTGATTGAGGTAGGCTTGGACGGTGTTGCGGCGGAAATGCCACACCACGGCGGCGGGGCTAAAGCCGATTTGATACCCCTGGTTCTGCAATCGCCAGCACAGGTCCACATCATCACCCGCCGCGCGGAAGACCGGGTCAAACCCATTGATCTCCGCCAACGCGGTTTTCTTGAACGCCATGTTGCAGCCGGGGATATGCTCGGCCACGTCATCGCTCATCAGCACATGGGTGGGGCCACCGGGCGACACCGCGACCGCCGACGGCACCAGCGTATCCTCAGGGGGGGGGAAGTTCGGCCCACCCACGGCGGCGCGGCCAGAACGTGTAAAGGTCGTTATCAGATAGTGCAGCCAATCGGGGTCGGCCACGCAGTCGGAATCAGTGAAGGCGACAATCTCTCCTTCAGCGGCGGCGATGCCCACGTTGCGCGCGGCGCTGAGGCCTTTGTTCTCTTGGTTAATCAGGCGGAACTTGCCGAAGCGCTCGCTAATCTCGCGGGTGCGGTCGGTCGAACCGTCGTTGACGATCACCACCTCATAGTTGGGATAGTTGAGCTTTTCGAGCGACGCCAAGCAGGCGAGCATGGTGCGCTCGGCGTTGTAGGCACACACGACCACCGACACTTTGGGATGTTCCGTCAGCGCGGGTGGCAGCGGCGCGTTGTAGGACTGCTGCACGGTATAAAACGAGGGCTTCTTGTTGCGCTCGCGGTCCACCAGGCCAAACGCCCAGTCATCGACCTGAAACCCACCCTCGCCCGACAGCGGCAGGGCGTACCAATCATCGGTCCACGCGAAGATCACCGTGCCCGCGAGTCCCATCTCAAACCCGGCGCGCACCTGCCAACCGAGGGTCTCGCCTTGCGCCTCCGCGCCTTCCCGAATGGAGTCCATGCCGAACTCGGTCAGGATGAGCGGCTTGTCCACGGCCAAGTTGTGGAGATGCGAAAGATAGCTACGGAACGAGGCTTCGCGGTGGAGATAGACATTGAACGAGACAAAATCGAGATCGTCGAAATCGAGATATTCGGTCGAGGGGAAGTTGGCGTAGCTGACCAACCGTTGAGGATCGACGTTTTTGACGGTGGCGACCAGTTTCGCGAGAAAATTGCGCACGCGGTCCGGGCCATGCCAGCGGGCCATATCCGGGGGAATCTCGTTGCCGACGAGACACGCGAGCACGGCGGGATGGTCGCGACAGGCGGTGGCGCCATTGGCGATGGTGCGATGAATGTCGCGGATCAACTGCGGCGAATCAAGAAACGCGACATGTTCAGCCCAGGGAATGCCCACGATCACTCGCAGGCCCGCTTCACCGGCCATGTCCAGCAGCCAGCGTGGCGGCACGGTGAAGGTGCGGAAGGTATTGGCGCCAACCTCGCGCATGAGGGCAAAGTCGCGCAGGATCACATCCTGTTCAGGAAATGGGGCGCCATGCGAGCCGGGCTTAAATGGACCATACGTCACGCCTTTGACGAAGAATTTCTCTTCGCCGGCGAAGAAAAACTTTCCTTTGGTGACGATCCGGGTTTGGGGATGTGTTGGTGTGACCAACTCTGGCCGCACCACTTCTTGGCTATGCGATGAGATCACTTCAGACATATAGGTAATCAGCTTCTTGTTAGTTGACCGGCGGGGTCTGTCAGAGAGGGAAAAAACGCATCCTCACGAGAGGAACTTGAGAGACATCCATCATTCATTCGCCCCATCGTGTATAAAGAAAATCGGCTAGCCAAGCAAGGAGTTGCCTGCTCCTCACACCGTGCGCGCGGTCCCCTCTTGGACAGCGCGCGATTTTACTGTAGGGTAGCGCGGTGAAATTCCCCCAGCGCAACGGCACATTCTAATACTCATCTCCGCTCATATCCTGAGCAGTTCGTTTTTCACCATTTTAAGACGACCAGATGATTGTAGTACGTCCCGTCAAGTGGACGAACGGAGAGGCAGATGTCTACACCTTTAGAGCGTATTCGGAACATTGGTATCATCGCCCACGTTGACAGCGGCAAAACCACCGTCAGCGAACGGGTTCTCTACTACACCGGCATGTCCCATAAGATCGGCGAGGTCCACGACGGCACCGCCGTCACCGACTGGATGCCCCAGGAACGGGAGCGCGGCATCACGATCACCGCCGCCGCGATCACCTGCCTGTGGAACAATTTTCAGATCAACATCATTGATACACCCGGCCACGTGGATTTCACCACCGAGGTGGAACGCAGCCTGCGCGTGTTGGACGGCGCGGTGGTGGTGTTCTGCGGCGTCGGTGGGGTCGAGCCCCAGTCCGAGACCGTGTGGCGGCAAGCCGACAAGTATCGCGTGCCGCGCATCGTCTTCATTAACAAACTCGACCGCGTGGGCGCGGACTTCCACAACGTCGTCAAGCAAATCACCAACCGCCTCGGTGCCAAACCGCTGCTCACGCAACTGCCCATCGGCAAAGAAGATGGCTTCCTGGGAGTCGTGGACCTGATTCGTCAAAAAGCGTTGGTATGGGAAGAAGACACCCTGGGCGCGCGGTTCCATGAAGAAGAGATTCCCGCCGACATGGTGGAGGACGTGGCGCACTATCGCGAACAGCTCCTGGAATCGGTCGCGGACGCCGATGACGCGTTACTGGAAAAATACCTCGCTGGCGAATCCCTGACGCAAGACGAAATCATCGCCGCGATTCGCAAGAAGACGAAAGACATCGCGTTATTTCCCGTCGTGTGTGGCACGGCGTTGCGCAACAAAGGCGTGCAACCGCTGCTGGATGCGATCACGGACTACCTCCCCTCTCCGGAAAAACCGATCACCGGGTCGATTCCCGATGGTGAGGAAAAGACCTGGCAAGTGGGCGACCCGATTCGCGCGGCGCTCGCCTTTAAGACCATGCACGACACCTACTCCGGGCAACTGACCTTCATTCGCGTGTACAGTGGCGGCTTGCGCACCGGCGACATGGCGTATAACCCGCGCACCCGGCAGACCGAACGGGTGGGGCGTCTAGTCCGCATGCACGCCAACAAAAAAGAAGACATCGACATGGCGATCTCCGGCGATATTGTCGCGGCGGTGGGCCTCAAGAATTTCACGACTGGCGATACCATCACCGATCGTGACAAGCCCGTGGTATTGGAGCCGATCACCTTCAAGCAGCCCGTGATCTCCCTCGCCATTGAGCCGAAGACCAAGACTGATTCGGAAAAGCTGGGGTTGGCCCTGCAACGCCTTTCGTCGGAAGACCCGACCTTGGTGATCAACTCGAACGAAGAGACGGGTCAAACGCTGATCTCCGGCATGGGCGAATTGCACTTAGAGATCATCATCGACCGTCTGGTGCGCGAGTTCAAAGTCGCGGTGAATACCGGAGCGCCGCAGGTCGCGTACCGCGAAACGATTTCCCGGCCCGCCGAGGCCGAAGGCAAATACATCCGCCAGTCGGGTGGACGTGGGCAGTTTGGTCACGTGTACTTAAAGATCGAACCCAACCAAAACCTGGGGATCGTGTTCTCTAACGACATTAAAGGCGGGTCAATTCCACGCGAATACATTCAACCGATTGAAAAAGGCATTCGCGAAGCGGCCACGACTGGGGTGACCTACGGGTACCCGGTGATCGACATTTCGGTGAGCCTGTACGACGGCAGCTATCACGAGGTCGATTCCTCGGAAATGTCGTTCATGCTAGCCGGGTCAATTGGCTTCAAGGAAGCGATCCGCAAAGCCAAACCGGTCTTGCTCGAACCGGTGATGAAAGTCGAAGTGGTGGTCCCGGAAGAATACATGGGGACGATCATGGGCGACCTGCAATCACGGCGCGGCAAAGTGACGGAGCTGGGAGAACGGGGCACGGGCATTCGCACGATTCTGTCGCATGTCCCGCTGGCGACGATGTTCGGCTATGCCACGGCGACGCGGTCGCTCACGCAAGGGCGCGCGACTTACACCATGGAATTCGATCACTACGCGCGCGTGCCGGAACACATGGTGGATGAGGCGTTGGGACGGAAGAAAGAGAGTGCGTAACTCAAATCACCTTCGGAGGTTTGATGATGGCGACACAGGTTGTAATTGAAACACACGTTGATGGCACGGTGCAAGAAGAAGCCACCATCGTGTTAGCGGCAATGGGGCTCACCATCGCCGACGCCATTCGTCTGATGCTGATAAAGGTGGCTCATGACCATGAGCTACCTTTTGATCCGTTTCTTCCAAACGCCGAAACGGTCGCGGCGATGGAAGAAGCCAGAGCAGGGAACCTGCAAACCGCGGACACCATTGAGCAATTCTTGGAAGTGATGGGCGACCATGAGAAGGATAGAGTGGACAACCGCATTTAATCGGGATTTCAAGAAAATCGGCACCCTCGAATCTTCTTTTGTCGAAGCGCTGTGGAAACTGGCGAACGATGAACTGTTGCCAGAAAAGTTTCGCGACCACGAGTTAAAGGGAGAATGGAAGGGTTTTCGCGATTGTCATATTCGGCCTGATCTGATTTTAATCTACCGAAGACCAAGTGCTGATCGGCTCCAGCTCGTGCGCCTGGGTTCCCATTCCGAGCTAGGTCTCTAAGGTTAGCGGACATCGCGGATTCCACTCTCACAAGGGGCGGCATCAAACCGCCCCTTTTTTTTTCCTGCGTGGTTATGGCTCGTCAATAAAGATCGACGCGATCCACGAATTCGGATCAGCCGCGCCTCTCCGCGGAATGGTGCAGAACACACTAAGGGTATTACCGGCCGCTATCACAGGAATCGGCAGGTTGAGGACTTGTCCGGCACTATTAGTACCAGTGGTTGAGACAGTGCCTCCAGCAGAACCAACAGTCCCGGTCGAATTTGCGGTCTGAAGACGGCAGGAAATATTATCTGGCCCCACCAATGTGGAGCTCACATCACGAACACCAACTCGGACCGAAATCGGCTTCACCGCAAGATTATCCCGGAGAATCGGACAAGAAATGTTGACCTCCCCGATTAAACTCGAATTATAGAATCGTCCGCCTGCCTCTCGGAAAGCTCCCGCCGCACCTAATCCAGAGACAATGAAACACGTGCTCGCCTGTTGAATCTTTGTGTCAGCAGCCTGAGCCGCAGGGGCTCCGACCACCCCACTGAATGCTAGAATCGTACTCGCGGTAGCCAATACACGATGCATGCTCTTCATACCTTTTCTCCTTACTCAATTGAAGTTATTCGTTGTTCAATCCGTCTTGCCGCTGTTGTTTTCTTTCCGACAGCGGACCTCTCTCGCCCGTCTTTTTATCGTATCCTTTTGACCTGTTTCTCCTTTCTCTCAAGTGTTCTTCGTCACCATTGTCGTCTCTCTCAATCCCTCGCTTACGTATGAAGAGTATAGAAGAGTGCCTTGGCGATTGCTCGCGCAAACGCTAATAATTCTCTAATGTTTCTCTAACATTTGCCGAAAACCCCTTTGTGATGCCGCGCACCGAAGCTCTTCTTGCCTTTTCTTCTTTCCGATTCGACCCGCATAATCAGTGTTTGTGGCGCGCAGAAGAGATGCTCCCCTTGCGGCCCAAAGTCTTCGCCGTGTTGCACTGTTTACTGGCGAACGCGGGCCAGATGGTCAGCAAAGCCGAATTGCTCAAATCTGGCTGGCCAGAGACGGTGGTTGGTGACGCGGTGCTCACCGTTTGTATCCAGCAGATTCGCGAACTGCTGGGCGACAATGCCACGACGCCACGGTTTATCGCCACGGTCCACCGGCGCGGCTATCGGTTCATCGCCACCATTACAACTACAACGGTTCCGAGTTCCGAGTTCCAAGTTCCGAGTTCCCTTCCCCTCCCAGCCCCTCGTCCCCAGCACCCAGCACCTATTTTGGTCGGGCGTGTCACGGAACTCACGCGGCTGGAAGCGGGCTTGAGCGCGGCCTGCCAAGGTCGGCGACAACTGATTTTTGTCGCTGGCGAGGCGGGCATGGGCAAGACGACATTGATTGACACGTTCGTGACCCAGGCACGCGAGCAGCATGCGCTCCGGGTGCTTCATGGCCAATGTGTCGAGCATCATGGCGCCTCGGAAGCATATTTACCCATCTTGGATGCGTTGGGTCGTCTCTGTCGCGATCCGCGCGAAGCTCAGGTGGTGGGCATCCTGCGGCGCTTTGCTCCGACCTGGTTGATCCAAATGCCCTGGCTGCTCAACAACAGCGAACGGGAAGCGTTGCAACGCGAACTCCGCACCGTCACCCGCGAGCGCATGTTACGGGAAATGGCGGAAGCCCTAGAGGCATTGACCAAGGAAGCGCCCTTGGTGTGCATCCTCGAAGATCTGCACTGGAGCGACTCCGCCACGCTTGATCTCCTCTCCGTCCTGGCCCGAAGACGAGAACCCGCTCGGTTGTTGCTGCTGTGTTCCTATCGCCCGCTTGAGGTCAGTGCCCAGGACCATCCTCTGAAAGCCCTCACCCTCGACTTACAAGGACGGAACCACAGTGACGAGATCTCTCTCGACTTGCTCTCCCGTGACGCCGTCGAACAGTACGTGACCGCGTGCGTGGAAGCGGAGGGCATTCATCCCGCGCCGCCGGTCGATGCGCACGCGTTGGCCGCTGTCCTGTATCACCATACGGAGGGCAATCCCCTCTTCATGGTCAAGCTGATTGACGATCTCGAAGCGCGCGCCGCGTTGACGCAAACCGCGACCCAAGGAGAGGGGACCGTCACCGCCACGCTCGCCACGGTTGTGCCCCATACCATCCGACAGATGGTGGAACAACAATTCGAGCGCTTGTCCCCCGTCCAGCAGAAGACCTTACTGACCGCGAGCGTGGAAGGCGTCGAGTTTTCCGCGACCTCCATCGCGGCGGTGCTGAACGAATCGGTTGAGGTGCTCGAAGAGTGCTGTGACCACCTCGTGCAACGCAGCGCCTTTCTCCAATTCGCGGACGCGGGCAACTGGCCCGACGGCAACGTGGTGGCACGCTATCGCTTCACGCATGCCCTGTACCGCACCATCCTCCATGAGCGCCTCACCGTGCCCCAACGAGTACGCACCCATTTGCGGATTGGCACCTCGATAGAAGCCGCCTATGGCGAGCGCGCACGCGAAAAGGCCGCCGAATTAGCCGTCCACTTCGAGTTGGGCCGCGACTATCGCAAAGCAGTGCGCTATCTCCAGCACTCCGCAACGAACGCCTTAGCGCGCCAGGCCAACCGCGAAGCGATTGGCGCCTTGCAAAAAGGCTTGACCTTACTCGCCCAGTGGCCCGACCCGGGGGAACGGGTTCCGCATGAGTTGCGTATGCAGTTGCTGTACGGGCAGGTGATGATGGCGGTGAAAGGCTACGCGTCACCAGAGGTCGAGCACGCGTATGGACGAGCGCGCGCACTCTGCCAACGCCTCGGCGAAACTCCCAAACTCTTTCCCGCGATCGCTGGGCTCTGGGGATTTCATCTCGTCCGCGCCGAACTGACCATCGCACGCGAGTTAGCCGATCAACTCCTCCGCCTCGCCTCAGCGACACAAGAAGCGGCTCAACTGCTGGATGCCCATTTCATGCTGGGGTGCACGCTCTTCTACCTTGGAGAGTTGACCGCGGCTCATCAACATTTCGAGGCAGGCAAGGCACTACACGCAACGCAAGATCATTACGGGTATGCCTCGCGAGCGGTGCAAGACCCCACCGTCGCTTGTTTCGCATACGGTGCCTTCACCCTGTGGTTTTTGGGCTCTCCTGACCAAGCCTTTGAATGGAACGACGCGGCGTTGAAACGGGCACATGAATTGGCGCACCCCTTCAGCTTAGTCTTTTCCGTGGATATGGCCGCCTCGCTGCATTACTGTCGCGGGGAGATCGCCGAGGCGCGGCGACAAGCCGAAATCCTGCTGACGTTAGCCAAGGATCAGGAGTTTGCGCTGTGGGAAGGAACCGCGCGGATGACGCTGGGGTGGGCACTCACGTGGCAAGAACAAGCAGACCAGGGTCTCAAGCAGATGGAACGAGGCTTCGCCGCGTTTCGCGCAACCGGCGCGCAGACTTCACAAACCCTGTACCTGACGATGTTCGCCGGAATCCGTGGGAGAAGAGGGGAGTTCGACAAAGGACTCGCTCTCCTGGAGGAAGCCTTCGCGGCGGCGCAACGCACCGGAGAGCGCTTCTATGAGGCGGAGATGTATCGGGTGAAAGGCGAGATCACGCTTCTGCAGGCAAATCAAAAATCAAAAATCAAAGGGCAAAAGGCAAAAATGCCCGCCCCCCACCCTCAACTCCCTATCCCCCAATCCGAAGCCGAAGCGTATTTTCTGAAAGCAATTGAGGTTGCTCGTCAGCAGCACGCAAAAGCGTTGGAATTACGCGCCTCCGTCAGTCTGGGCCGTCTCTGGCAGCAAGAGGGCAAACACGAGGACGCACGTCATCTGTTGGCGTCTGTCTCCCAGTGGTTTACCGAGGGAACCAACACCGCGGATTTCAGGGAAGCCACGCAGTTGCTCCACGAATTGACGACGTCAGCCAATACCGAATTGCCTGCCCGCACCGCCTGATGGGAGCACTTTTGCCCCTTCCCTCCTCTAGTGCTATAACCGCGCCAGCTTCTACTGCAATTCACCACGTAAGAAGGAGGAGACTATGCACGTTGGTTACGGAGCCGCTTTTCAGAATCCCCATAACGCCCTCTCGGATGCCGAGGTGTACCGCCAGGAACTACGCCTCGCGGAGTTGGCTGAACCGCTGGGGTTCGACTCGGTGTGGTCGGTTGAACATCATTTCACTGACTACACGATGTGTCCCGATGTCCTGCAATTCCTGTCCTACATGGCGGGGAAAACCTCGCACGTCCAACTGGGCTCGATGGTCGTCGTGCTCCCGTGGCACGATCCCATTCGCGTGGCCGAACAGATTTCCTTGCTCGACCATCTGTCCAATGGGCGGTTCATTCTCGGCCTTGGTCGCGGACTGGCCCGCGTGGAATATGAAGGCTTTCGCCTCGATCAGAATCAAGGGCGCAACAAGTTCGTCGAGTATGCCGAGCTGATTCTGAACGCCTTGGAAAATGGCTACATGGAAGGTGGGGTGCTCACCAACCAACCGCGCCGTGACATCCGCCCCTACCCTGCTCGGTCATTCAAGGGACGCAGTTACGCCGCCGCTGTGTCACCCGAATCCATGCCGATCATGGCCAAACTGGGCGTCGGACTGCTGGTGATTCCGCAAAAGCCGTGGGATGTCGTGAAGCAGGACTTCGAGGTGTACCACAAGGTCTGGAACGAAGTGAACGGCGGGACCACACCTCCGCAACCACTGTGTGGGGGGTTCTTCTACGTCGATGAGAACAAGGACCGCGCCGAAGAGCGCGCCATGAAGTGGATCACGGCCTACTATCACACGGCGATGAACCACTACGAAATGACCTCGGAGAAATTCGGGTCATACAAAGGCTACGAGTTCTACAGCGGCGTGGGGAAATACATCACTCGCCACGGCATGGACGGCGCGGCGCGCGATTTCGCCAATCTCATGCCGTTCGGCACGCCGGACCAGGTGCTGGAGAAACTCGACTTCATCCGCAAAACCATCGACATGAATGGCATCATGTGTAACTTCAGTTACGCGGGCATGCCGTTCGATGAATCCGAACGCAGCATGCGGTGCTTCGCCAAGCATGTGTTGCCGGAAGTCCAGAAGTGGCAAACCACGCCGCTGCTGGATAAACCAAAAGAGTTGAAAATGCCCGCGCCCGCGGCGCAAGCGGCGTAGGCCCGTCAGTGCGTCGTGGAGTCAAGGAAAGTTCACTTGAGCCCCCTCACCCTAGCCCTCTCCCATCCGGGAGAGGGAACCTGAGGGCAGCCTCTCTGCTATCACCGAACTTGGCCGTTGCAGTTCAGAGAGGTAAAGAAGGAAATCTCATTATGCCCGACCTCGAACAATTTCGCTCAGACACTCGCCAATGGCTGTTAGAGAACTCGCCGCACGGCGTCAGAGGACTCGCCCTTGCATTAGGCGAAGGCAACTGGGGTGGGCGCAAAGCCACCTACCCCAATCCCGACATGAAGCGCTGGCTTGAGGTCATGGTGTCGCGTGGCTGGACCGCGCCTGAATGGCCAAAACAATACGGTGGCGGCGGACTGTCGAAAGCCGAAGCCAAAATTCTCCGCGAAGAACTGACGGCGCTCAGGCTGCCGGAACCTCTCTCTGGCTTCGGCCTGACGATGATCGGCCCGACTCTGCTCCAGTATGGCACGGAAGAGCAGAGGCTGGAGCATTTGCCGAAAATCGTGCGTGGCGAGATTCGCTGGTGCCAAGGCTATTCGGAACCAGGCTCCGGCAGCGACCTCGCCTCGCTGCAAACCAAGGCCGTCCTCCACGGCGATCAGTACGTCATCAACGGACAAAAAGTGTGGACCTCCTACGCCAATTACGCGGACTGGATGTTCATGCTGGTCCGCACTGACCCCAACGCGCCCAAGCATCTGGGCATCACGTTCGTCCTGGTCGATATGGCCACCCCTGGCATCGAAACCCGACCAATCAAATTGATTAGCGGCTCCTCACCATTTTGTGAGACGTTCCTCACCGATGTGGCCGTGCCGGTGAAGAATGTCATCAGCAAAGTGAATGATGGCTGGACCGTGGCCAAAGCGCTGCTCAATCACGAGCGCTCGATGATCGCCTCGGCATTTGGCGCGGGAGCGAAACGCCGCACAATGGCGGACTGGGCACGCGAGTATGTCGAGAGCGATGGCGACCGCCTGGCCGATGCCGCGCTCCGTCAGCGCATCGTGCAGTTTGAAATGGATGTGCTGGCGTTCAAACTGACCTCCGACCGCACCCGCGACGCCGCCAAAGCCGGGCGTCCGCCTGGACCAGAAAGCTCGATGTTCAAGATTTACGGCACTGAGATGAACCAACGCCGTTATGAACTGTTGTTATCCATTGCCGGACCACAGTCCCTGGGCTGGCAGGGCGAGGGGTTCGACCAACGCGAGTTGACGCTCACCCGCGATTGGCTCCGCTCCCGCGGCAACACCATCGAAGGCGGCACCAGCGAGGTGCAGCTCAATATCATCGCGAAGCGGGTGTTGGGGCTGCCGGATTAGGGAAAGTGGGATTTAGGAGTTGGGCTCTCGGGCAGAGGAAGACGTGATCCTTTTCCTTGCTCAATCCTAAATCCCAGAGCCCAAATCCTTGTACTTGTCAAGAAATAACTTACCGATGTGGCTAGTGGGTGCCACTGCTGGCTTGTCCAGCAGTGTTCTATGCTCGGTAAGTTATTTCCTGACGGTGCCTTCTTCCACCCCACGTTAGGAGATTTTTCATGCAACTCGTACTCACTGAAGACCAAGAACTGCTCGCCAAGACAGCGAGTGACTTTGTTCGTGCGCATTCACCCCTCAAACGCGTTCGGGCGTTGCGCGACGCGCGGGACCCGCTGGGCTTCTCGCGCGACTTGTGGAAGCAAATGGCCGATCTGGGGTGGACTGGCATTTTGATCCCCGAAGAACATGGCGGTGCCGGGATGGGCCTCGCCGATCTCGCGGTCGTGCTCGAAGCGCTCGGTCGCGTCCTCGCGCCTGAACCGTTTCTCTCGACCGTGCTGCTCGCTGGTCAACTCCTCACCATCGGTGGCAATGACCAACAGCAACGCACTTGGCTGCCCGCCATCGCCACCGGCGAAAAAATTGTCACGGTCGCTTATCAAGAAGCCCGTAGCCGCTACGACCTCAACCGAGTCACCACTAAAGCCGAACAAGAGGGCAATGCGTGGCGACTCTCCGGCGAGAAGATACAGGTATTGGATGGGCTGAACGCCGACCTGCTCATTGTCTCGGCTCGCACGGCGGGCGCGCCCAACGATCCGCATGGCATCAGCCTGTTTCTCGTGCAACGCGATACGCCAGGGCTGACGGTCATCCCCCAACACCGACTCGACAACCGTGCCGTCGCGCTCGCCTCGTTCGATAGCGTCACCGTGGGAGAAGACAGTCTCATTGGCGCGCTTGGGGAAGGATACCACCTCCTGTCACAAACAGTTGACCGTGCCACGATTGGCCTGTGCGCGGAAATGCTGGGCGGCATGAGTCAGATTTTTGATGACACCATGACCTATCTCAAAACCCGCCAACAATTCGGCGTGCTCATCGGCACGTTCCAGGCCCTCAAGCATCGCGCGGCGCGATTGTTCATGGAACTCGAACTCGCGCGCTCCACAGTCATGGCGGCGGCCCGTGCCGCTGATGAAGGGGGTGACGATTGGGTCGCGCTGGTCGCGCTCGCCAAAGCCCGCTGTTCCGACACCTATATCCTCGCGGCCAATGAAAGCGTGCAGATGCACGGCGGCATTGGCATGACCGACGAGCACGATGCCGGTTTCTACCTCAAGCGCGCGCGTGCCGCCGAGATGACCTTTGGTGATGCGGCGTGGCACCGCGAACGCTGGGCGAGCTTGCACAAGTATTAACGTCTGACACTGACACAGAGGCACATTATGGCTGATACCCCGACCAACCAAGACCAAATCCGCTATTGGAATGAAGAGTCCGGCCTGAAATGGGTACGGAACCAACAACGCTTGGATGCGCAAATCGAGCCGCTTGGTCTCGCCGCCCTGCAACGCGCCAACATTCAACTTGGAGAGCAGGTGCTGGATGTCGGCTGTGGCTGTGGACAAACCTCGTTGGCAATAGCAAGCCGAGTCGGGCCCAGTGGCGCGGTCGTGGGTCTCGACATTTCGCAACCCATGCTCGCCCGCGCGCGCGAGCGGCAACAAGAACTCAAACTGACGAACCTCGAATTTCTATGCGCCGATGCGCAAACTCACGCGTTGGCGCGCAACCGGTTTGATCTGATCTTTTCACGGTTCGGGGTCATGTTCTTCGAGGACCCCACCGCCGCCTTTTGCAATCTGCGCACCTCGCTCCGCGCCACTGGGCGGCTCTGCTTCGTATGCTGGCAAGAGCTGGCGAAGAATGACTGGGCGCGGATTCCACTCAAAGCCGCGTTGCAACACGTGCCACCGCCTCCACCGCCAGTCCCACACGCGCCCGGACCGTTCGCCTTCGCCGATCCAGACCGGCTCCGCCACATTCTCACGACCGCGGGGTTCACGGATGTCGTGCTCGACACATATCAGACGGCCCTCAGCTTGGGTGGTGCCACCACGGTTGAAGAAGCGGCGGATTTCTCACTGGAGATTGGACCGGTGGGGATGCTGTTACGCGCCGCTGACGCCGATACTCGCACGCGCGTCGCGGCTTCGATTCGAGAAGCGCTTCAGCCGTATGCGGGACCGAGCGGCGTCCGACTGACCGGAACGACGTGGATTGTGAGCGCGCGAGCGGGGCACTGATACTTGTCCGACTCAAATCAGACTCGCCATCTCAGAGACCTCTTGAAAAAAGCCCTGCGGTCACAAAGAATGCCCACATGGTAAACTTAACCACCCTAGATAGCCCCGCCCCAATCCCGAGCATGGCGACATCGACAATCCCAGTCTATCGCCACCTCATGCGGCAACCCGACCACTGGCTGCGGCAAGCGTTTTTCGTTGGTCGCCCCAAACTCCCGGTATCGCGAGTGGTCGAATCAATGCGCGCGAACAACAAAAGTGTGGAAGAGACAGCCCAAGATTGGGCACTTTCGGAAGCCGCGGTCACGGAGGCACTGGATTATTATCAGCGTTTCTCTGATCTCATCGAGACCGATGCGGCCGATGAATTAGCACTCAGTGCGGACCTCACACAACGATAACCCACAGTGCCGTGAAAATTCTTATTGATGAAGATACTGGGAGCGCCGTGCTGATTGCGCTCCTACGAGCTTCCGGTCACGAAGTCGTACAGTTGTCACCTGGGTTGACGGACGAGGTCGTTTTTACTGAGGCCCAAAAATTAGCCATTCCAATTCTAACGGCAAACGTCGGACGCAAAGGCCGCCGAGATCCACAAGGATTGTACAAACTCGCCTTGGAACGCATCCCGCATTGCGGGGTTATTGGCATTTTTCGACCTGCGCCCACTCGCGCGCTTGCTGACCGTTTAGTAGTTGAAGCCCTCACCGCCATTGCGGCTCAAGAACAACTACAACCAGGAACAGCGTTGCGTAGAGATGATTTGACTCGGCTTAACGACTTTCTTTCCGCCTAGCCATTCAGCACAAGACGGTTAGGCACCCTGTCTATCCCCGCAAACTCGGCATCACCTCTTTCGCGAACAGCTCAAGCGAGCGCGTCCCTTTTTTCGGATCGAGACCCGGAAGCTGCGCGCCGATCACAAAGTGCGTGAACCGGTGGCGCTGCTGAAAATTTTCCATCTGCCGTATCACCTGATCGGGCGTGCCGATCATCGCGGCGCGCCCGAAGCTGGAGTCGCGCATCTCCTTGGGACTCTTGAAGTGCCACAGGTCCTTGTCCCCCGGCGCGTCGTTGGCCTCGGCGAGAATTTCTCCGTAATACTCCATCGAATTGAAGAGATGGTCCTGCACCTCCTCCCACGCTTGGTCCACGGTGGTCGCCAGGTGCACCAACCCGATCTGACCGATATGAAATTTGGAAGGGTCGTAGCCGTGCTCCTGCAGCGTCTCGAAGTACAACGGCGCGGGATCGGGCCCAATCGTGGCCATCAGATGCGCCCCCATGCGCGCCACTCGTTTGATCGCTTTCTCCGCGCGTGCGCCCATCCAAATCGGAATATGCGGCTGTTGCACCGGCTTGGGTGACAGGGTCATGTCGCGCACCTGCGTGAATTTGCCGTTGAATGTCACGTTCTCCTCAGTCCATAAACGGCGCACGAGATCGACACCTTCGGCGAGGCGCGCGGAGCGCTCGGAGCGGTCCATACAGTGCGCGGCGAACTCCTTGGCCGCGTACCCCTGCCCGGCTCCTAAATCGAAACGGCCATTGGAAATAATGTCGATGCAGGTGGCATCCTCCGCCACCCGCACCGGACTGCGGAACGGCATCAGCAACACGTACGTGCCAATACGAATACGGCTGGTCCGCGCCGCGATCGCCGCGGCCACGGTGAGTGGCGACGGGTTATAACCATCGTCCGCGAAATGATGCTCCGCGAGCCAGACGTTGTCATATCCCAACTCTTCCGCGCGCACGATTTGGTCGAGGATGTCGCGGTAGAGTTCAGGATAGGGCCGCCGCCACTGGCGGGGATTGCGAAAGTCGTAGATCACTCCGATTTTCATGATGCGTGTTCTCCAGTTGTGCTCAATACCCGGCTACTACCTACCCCGGCGATCAATCGCCGGGCTACGCCAAGACGCCCCATGAATGGGGCTGAGAAGCCGGATTTATCCGGCGCCTTCGCGTAGCGTGGGCATTGATGCCCGCGCGGAACCGCGCGAGCTGTCCCTGCGTTCAGTATAAAAACAATCGTTCGCCTTCTCTTTCTTCCTACACCGGCGGCAACAGCCGCGACTCCTGAAACCGCTTGAACCACTTACGAAACATGTCCTCGGTATCCATGCACTCGTGGAACCCCGCTTGTCGGGCCTTGATCGTGCTCACCAACATGGCGGGAGGGAGCGTTTGCGCGCCATAGGCGAAAATGAGGTCGGCGAAGATAAAGGACTGACCAACGAAGTCCCACAAACTCGTGGGTGCGCGCAACTCGTGCTTCTTCACGATCTTCGCCCACTCCGCTTCTCGTTGCGGCATCTCTTTCGCCAGAGAGAGTGGCTGCGCCGGTCCCACTTCCATCCCCAGCGCGTCCGCGATGGTCGGCCACACGTTCTGCCAGACAAAGATGTCTCCATTGGTGATGTTGAAAGTTTCGTTGCGACAGGTGGGCGCGGTCGCCGCCCATGCGCAGGCATGCGCGAGCAAGTCCGCGTCCACCGCCTCGCTCAAACACGGTCCGCCACCGGGAAATGACAATGGCAGACCCGCTTCTCGCAGCAACGCGGCATAGACGCCAATCGCGGGAATCACGTTCATGTTGTTCCCTAGCGCCTCGCCAAAAATGATCTGCGGACGAAAAATGGTCCAGTGCCACGGCTTGCCTTGTTGCTGTTCACGCAGGTAATCCTCTTGCAGCCAATAGAAATTTTCGTGCTGATGGCGTGGCCAGCGTTCACGCGCGGGCGCGGGAAACGGCTCGATATGCGCGCCATACGCCTTGGTGCCTTGCAGCAACGTGACATGCTGGAGGTCCTTGGCGACCGCGGACAGCGGCGTGAACAGATTCTGGAGCATCTGGAGATTCGTCTCCATCTGATCGCGCTCACGCCAGCCGCGCACCAAGCCAGGCTTTTCATAGAGCGCCGCGTAGACCACGTGGGTCACGTCGCGCAGCTCACTGAACGCTTCGGCGCAATGGGCTTTGTCCATCAGGTCAACCGACAGGAGCGTCGCCCCTTCGAGTCCAGGCGGGATACGACGCGAGACGCCAACGACGTCCCAGTCCGCGAGTTGCGCGAAGTGTTGCACGGCGGCGAATCCCACCAGACCCGACGCTCCAGCGACCAACATTTTCTTCTTTGCCATACGCCCCCTCAAGAGTTGTTCGTGTATTTCGAGTTATCGGCACCCCATATACTCAGAACAGGTGACGGCAACAAGGGCGGGAAGACACGCCCTCCCCTTCTCTTCACGAAGCAAGCGTCCGCGTGCTAATATCCGCCCTGCCTGGTTACAGCGTCCCGATCTTGATCACAAAGGAGGATTCCTTATGTCACAGTATGTATATGCTGGAGCGGCGCCGTTTAGTGGGGCTGGTCATAGTGAGCAACCGAGTGGCCTGTATCGCACGCGCGTGGGCGAACACGATTGGCGGGTGCTGGGGAACGGACTGCCGGAGAAAGTCGAGATTCGCACCATCGCCATTCATCCCACCTCTCCCCAGACGGTCTACGTCGGCACCCAAGATGGCCCCTACCGCAGTCTTGATAGCGGCGAGCACTGGGAACGCTTTCCGTTTCCCGACAAGAACATGGTGGTGTGGACCATCCTGCTGCATCCCCACAATCCTCGCACGTTATTCGTCGGTACCGCTCCGACCGCGGTGTATCGCAGCGTTGACGGTGGCGAGCACTGGCGCCGGTTACCGATTATCGAACCAGCGGGCATGGTCGAGATGGGATTTCCCTGTCGCATCATTCGGCTCACGGCTGATCCCAGTAATCCCGACGAACTCTACGCGGGTATTGAAGTCGGCGGCGTCATTCGCAGTCTTGATGGTGGCGAGTCATGGAGCGATTGCACCAAGGATTTGCTCGCCTTCACTCAACAGGAGCATCTCAAGAGTCGCATCGCCAGCAAGACACACATTGAGGGCATGATGGATTCGCATGCCTTGGGGGTCAGCACGGCGCGGCCAGGAACGGTTTTTCTCGCGACACGGATGGGCTTGTTTTGTAGCCCGGATCGTGGCGAAAGCTGGCGAGAGATGGAAATTTGGCGGCATTCACCGCTGTCGTATGCCCGCGATATTCAGATCGCGCCGCAGGACCCGAACATGCTCTACGCGGCCTTGAGTCCAGCGGCGATGAGTAAATCGGGATCAATTTATCGGAGCCCAGACTTGGGGCAGAGTTGGCAGCGGTTCGATCACGGCATCCCTGTCCAGAGTACGATGATGACCGTGGCGCTCAGCCGTCAGGATGCGAAAGTGGTGTATGGCGCGACGCGCAAAGGGCAGGTCCTCGGTACACAAGATGGCGGGACAACGTGGCACGACTACTCGTTACCTGCTGGCCGCCAAGATGTGTACGCGTTGGCGTGTGGATAATTGTCAGAAACCGCGCTTACGGATTCCACGGGGAATGGCCCTCATTGCTTCCCTTCCCCGTTTCCCCTTTTTCCCGTTGCCCCTTTCCGAAAACCTACGCCGCCTTCTTCCGCTTCGCCGCGGCGATACTACTTACGGGTTTCTTCTTCGCCGCCGCCTTATCCACCATGTTCTGCACCACGCGCCAGTCGAGAATGGACACCAATTTGCCAGTGCTGTCGTGGAACGCCACCGGCCCGTGGACGTTGGCCAAATAGACGGTATCAACTGGATGCGTGGTCGCATCGTGCACCGCGCCGGCTGGCTCATACACCCAGTCCCCTTCGCGCGCCGACCCGCCACGATAATCGAACCCACCTTTGAGGACGTAAAAGTCCGCTGGTCCGATGTGCGTATGTGGGGCATTCACCTGTCCAGCTTTCGCCTTCACCAACGCGCTCCAGGCCCCGGTCTCCTTGCTAATCCGTAAGACTAAAAACTCATTGCCATCGCCCGCGGCAATCCATTCCTTGTTGCTGGTCCGCACCAGCGCCGCGCCAATCGAATCAAACGCCATTCCTGCCTTTGCCATTGTGAGCCCTCCTTCACGTGTCAATATGCTGATTGTTATTGCCAGGCATGAGGGAAAAGAGCAAGTCCAAAAGAGCCCAGCCCTTTGCTCTTCTGGAGACTGCCATGTTCATGGCACGAAGGAATTTCTGGAAGGGCAATCGTCTTTCCGCTTGACGTAAAATGTTTTCCTCTGCCACAATGCGCCATGATCAAGTCCTTCAAGGACAAGGATACGGAAGTCCTATACCGGCGCGAACTCGTCAAGCGGTTTTCTGGTATTGCCCGGCAAGCGCTGAAGCGGTTGCGCATCCTGGACAGCGCGGACACGCTCCAGGCCCTCGCTGCCTTACCCAGCAATCGCCTGGAAGCGCTTAAAGGGGACCGGCAAGGCCAATACAGCATCCGAGTGAACGATCAGTGGCGGGTATGTTTTGTGTGGAACGCCGGCGCCAACGACGTGGAGATCGTGGACTATCACTAAGAAGGAAAACATAATGAGCACCTGGAAAGACCCCATCCATCCCGGCGAAATTCTTGCGGACGAGCTGGAGGAAATCGGCATGACTGCTCAGGAACTCAGCAAGCGGTTGGGGGTCCCAAACAGCCGATTGTCCCAAATCCTCAACGGGAAACGAGACATCAGCGCGGATACCGCGCTACGCCTGGGGCAGTTCTTCGGCACTGGCCCGGACTTGTGGTTGAACTTGCAAAAAGCCTACGAGTTGGATATCGCCCGTCAAAAGATCGGGGATTCCTTGAAAAGCATCAAACGCTACCACCCGACTCCAGCGCAGCCCGATGTCGGCGTGGCATGAGCCATACGACTGGAACGCCTGCACTGAGAGAACACCTGGAATGCGGGGGAACTCTCAATAGTCCACCCTTCCGGTCGTGTGGGGAAAACCAATACCGCTCGGCCTCTTTTCACCCCCGCAACTTCAAGCTCTCGCCCTCATACACGATATTGAGCGGCTCAATCACTACTTGTTTCTCCCCCTCCTCCACCCTGCCCGCGTGATATGCCTTGAGCCCATATCGGTGCGCGATGGCGATCGTGAGCGCGGCATGCGCCTCCGGCACGAAGAGCGCGAATCCGGCTCCCATGTTGAGCGTCCCGTAGGCTTCGGATAGCTCCAAGCCCGCGTTCTCGACCATGAACTGCAACACCGGGGGCACCGGCGGCAACGCGGTGAGCCGATACGCAAATGGGGACGGATGACGCATGAGTTTGCGCCATCCGTGTCCGGTAATGTTCGCCAGATAATGCACGGGAATGCCCGCGTCGAACACCGCTTCGATCACCGAGGCGTATAACAGCGTCGGATCGAGCAACGCCTCACCGTACAACCGGCCATCGGCAAGACGACTACCGTATCCTTCGGGCAGTTGCTCCGCGAGTTTGCGTGCCAACGACACGCCGTTGGCATGAATGCCGCTACTTTCAAGCAAGACAATCGCGTCGCCCACGGCCAGCTTATTCCCCACGGTGAGCCGCTCTTTTGGCCGAATAATCCCAACACACGACGCCGCGAGATCAATCGCTCCCGCTTCAACGATCCCCGATAAACTTGGCGTCTCACCCCCACCCCAAGCCACGCCAGTCAGATTGCAGGCCCGTTTCCAACCCTCCACGAGATCGCGCATGCGTTGCTCATCGGAGAACCAGTCGGTTCCGCCCACGGCCCAGTAGGCATGGATGCTCAGGGGTTTCGCGCCAACGGTGATAATGTCGTTCACCGCCATGGCGATGGTGTCTTGGGCAATCTGGTCGTAGTAGGTCTTCCCGGTCAGTTGGCGCACGGCATCGGCGACCAAGGATTTCGTGCCCAAACATTCAGTGATGGACGCCAGGTAGAAATCGCCCACGTCGATGACATACGCGGACTCCCCGCGGCTGGCTTCGACTTCCGGGAATCCGGCGGCGAGCACATTCTTGCCAGTCTCCCGCGCGGCTTGCTGGGCGAGGATTTTCAGCGGGTCGATCTTGCTGTAGTCAACGCCGGCTTGTTCGTAGGTGAGCTTTTTATCGTTCGCCATGTCTCGCCACACTCCGGCTTAGGATTCCGGCCGCGTAATCCACCCCGGATTACTCACCAACAGTTTTTCACGCACCGACGCACGGACATGGGCCAGCACCTGTTTCCGATACGAACCGGTGTCGGCCTCACCATGTCGAATCCGTTCACAGAGGGTTTCCGTCCGTCGTCGCATCGCCTGCCGTAAGCCCGCGCGCGTGGAGGGGCGATCCTCGTGCGCCAGCACCTGATTGAGCCGCTCCCACTCTTCCGTGAGGTGCTCCTCTTCATGTTCCAGCTCGCGTTGCACAGTCCGCAGCGCATTGGCCGCGACCCGGCCATAAAACTGGCGCGAGCCAGTCAAATGGGGAACCGCGTCTTCATCAAGAAAATGAATGACAGCCTGCAACAATTCGTGAACCATCGGGCGATCTTGCATTACTCCTCCAACAGGTGAACCAACTCCCACTCGGTCTCCGCCGTGCGACGGCCAATGGCCGCGAGTTCGACACTGGGATTCTGTCCATCCAGAAATGGCTGGGTCATGTTCAGGCAAATCACCCCCCAGCGCAGATTGCCGAAAATCTCCCAGAAGTGCACGCGTCGCGGGTCCACGGGAAATCCCCCAGCCTCTTCGTAGGCGTGCCAAAACTCCTCGCGCTTCCCGACGCCACCGACCGGCAAGTGCTCGTTGCCGAAGCGCCACGAGCGCACACACATCCAGCCGAGGTCTTCCAGTGGGTCCCCAACATGCGCCAGTTCCCAGTCCAAAATCGACCGCACCCCATCGGCACCGAACATGATGTTCCCCATCCGATAGTCGCCGTGGACCAGCACCTGGTCCTGCTGAGCCGGAAGATGTTGCCGCAGCCAACGAAAGGCCAGCTCGAAAGCCGGATGTGGCTCCCGTGCCATCGTCTGATACATCGCCTCGAAGCGCAGGATCTCTTCCTCAGCCGGTGAGTTCCCAGCTTGTGGCGTTGGCAGTCCGTCGAGTGGATACTTCTCAATCGGCACCCGATGAATACGCGCCAAGCGGGCACCCAATTGCTTCGTCATCACTTGTCGAGCGTGGTCGTACTCCTTGTCGCGAAACAAGCGGCGTGGGATCGTCTCACCGTCGATCCGTTCCATGAGGAAAAACGGAACCCCGAGCCTGTCATCACCAAGAAAGTACGGCTTCGGGACGAGCACTCCCTCAGAGTACGCGGCTTGGATGGTGTGAAACTCAAGCGCACGGCTCATCACTGCTTGTGGGCCTTCGGGAGGGTCGCAACGCAGAATCAGAGGAACCGTCACGGTCTGACCATCAGCCTGCTCGGTACGCGCATCGAACGACCAGGTTTGGCGAGACGCCCCACCAGTCAGCAGCCGCAAGTTTTCAACGGAGACTCTCTGGACCTGGGGTTGAAAGGAGCGGTGAAGGAAATCGGCGAGCAGGGGAGCAAGCGTGTCTGGGATCAACCTCATCGGGTAGGCATAAAACGTAAAACGTAAAACGTAAAGGGGACGGGGGAAGTTCGGAGTCGGGGAAGTTCGGGGTTCGGAGTTGTGATTGAGACGGCAAGCGTGAAACCACACGACCTCATTAACTCCGAACTCTTTTCGACTCCGAACTTCCCCCTACGCCCACGGCGCCCCGTTCACCGGGTCCTTGAGCAAGCGGCGCGCAACGGTCATGCGGTGCACTTCATCTGGTCCATCGTAAATGCGGGCATAGCGTGCTTCGCGGTACATGAATTCGAGCGGGGTATCCGACGTGAGCCCGAGTCCGCCGTGCACCTGAATCGCGCGGTCAATCACGTTATGCAGCATCCGCGCGCCCCAGAATTTAATCAGCGCGATCTCAATTCGTGCTTCGTCACCCTCATCCATCGCGCGGGCCGCGTCCAGCGTCATCAGACGCGCGGCTTGAATCTCCGCTGCTGACTCGGCAATGTATCGCTGAATTTCACCTTTCTCCGAGAGCATCGACCCATGCGCGAAGCGGCTCTTCGCGCGCTCACACATCAACTCAAATGCCCGCTGCGCTTGTCCCAACCAGCGCATGCAATGAAAAATGCGCCCAGGGCCAAGCCGCTTCTGCGCAATGACAAACCCCTCACCACGTTTGCCGAGTAAGTTGCCGCGCGGCACACGCATGTCGGTGAATCGCAGCTCACAATGATTGCCACCAGTATGCCCCATGGTCGGAATCACACGGACGACTTCATAACCAGCGGTATCAGTCGGCACGATGATCGACGAGAACTTCGCATGCCGTGGCGCGTCGGGTTCGGTTTGGCAAAAAACCGTGGTGAACGCCGCGATATTGGCCCCGGTGGTAAACCATTTGTGACCATTGATGACCCACTGATCGCCATCCAGCACGGCGGTGGTTTGCATCAGTGTCGGGTCCGACCCGGCGACTTCGGGCTCGGTGAGTCCAACCGAGGGCAGAATCTCACCCGCCACCAACGGCTTCAACCAACGCTCTTTTTGCTCCGGGGTGCCGTAGCGATGCAGCATGATCGAGTCTTGCATCGTCAACGAACCAATCGCGTTCTGCCCCCAGTACGACCGCCCAATGACTTCATTGAAGTAAACAAAGGCCATGAAGGGGACGCCCCCACCGCCGATCTCCTGCGGATGCCCCAGTGCCCACAACCCTTGCCGCTTGGCCGATTGCTTGAGATTCTCCAGGATGTGGTCCGCCTCTTTATCCTCGCGCATGAGGAGTGGCTCGGCGGGAATGACCTCTTCGTTGATAAACTTCTTCACGCGTTCGCGTAGCGCACGCACTTCGTCGGTGAGTCCGTAACTTGCCATGAAAAATTCCTTCGTGTTGTCAATGTGGAAGAGGCGCGCTTGGTATGTTTTTGTATTCGGTAAAGCTCCCAACCAATTTCCGAAATGAGGTGGGCTGGTATTTGTGAAAGCTCTCCTCGTCTACATACACAAAATCATACCGCACGTCCGCTTGCGCTTGATTGATGTCTTCGCACGGGTCATCTTTCAAAAAGATGCGCAGGCCCTGAAAATCCTTGTAGATACGATCCAGCACGATGATGTTAGGGGCGATCACCAGAAAGTTGCGCGCCAGTTGCGACTCCGGCTCGTACAGTTTGTGGTAAAAGCTCCAGGCCAATACCAGGCTCAGCACTTTGGTTTTACCGGAGCCGGTCGCCATTTTCACCACGAAGCGCCGCCAGGTCTCGTCAAACATGCCGGTGGAGACCGCGCCGGAACTGTCGAAGCGCATCAGGTCGTACTTGTCCTGCACACCCACCACGTCATAGAGATAGATGACCGTCTCCAACGCCTCGCGTTGGGCAAAGTAATACTGGAACTCGGCCAGACCCTCACCCCCGGCCCCTCTCCCAGAGGGCGAGGGGAGATAGGTCTGGGGCAGCAGGTGCGGGGTGTTGAACCACCAGTTGAGCAAACTCTTGCTCGTGTCGGTCGCCCCCGCATAGCCGCTGTCCCGCCATTCCTTCACTTTCTTGCGCAGTTGCGGCACTAGCGGAGGCATCAACTTTTCAGAGCTAGACTCTCGCAAGGCTTCATCCGCCGGAAACCAACGGTGGGCCGGGTCGAGGATAGCGTAGGGCGATGCGGGGAAGTTAGGATGAAGAGCCATTGATTTTTACCTGTAAATCATTCGAGGCAGTGATGGAAAAATAATGCCATCCGAATTTTGCCGCGTAGCGGCAGGTGAATGTAGGCAGGTCATTTATGGCCTGCAACGGCGTAGGGCGATGCGGGGAAGTCTTTATGCAGGGCCATATTTTTTACCTGTAAATCATTCGAGGCGATGATGGAAAAATAATGCCATCCGAATTTTGCTGCGTAGCGGCAGGTGAATGTAGGCAGGTCATTTATGGCCTGCACGCTGGATTTTTGCCGCATAGCGGCAGGTGAATGTAGGCAGGTCATTTATGGCCTGCAAGCGTAGCAATAGTATCTCCCCCGTCCCATCGGGACGGCTGAATCTGAATCAGAATCCGCATCAGCCCCACACATAACGTTCGTCGTATTCGATTCCGTGCTTTTGCAAAAAATCCAGATACTCTTCCTGAAAAGTTCTTCGCTGATGAGATTCTCGTTGTTTCTGAATGTAACTGACCACCGATTCCAAATTCGATTTGCTGACGGTGAATACGCCATACCCTTCCTGCCAGGCGAAATCACGCAATTCCTGGAACGTCTCGTGAATCCACTTGGAGGACTCACCTTTCAGGTATTGCGCAATCTGGCTCGGTGATACCGTCGCGGGTGCCATTACCAAGGCATGAACGTGATCGTCAACCCCACCGACTTGCAAGGCAGTCATCTTGTGATAACGGGCGACGCCGCCGAGGTAAGCCCATACCCGCTGCTCAATCTCAGGCGTGATATGACCGACGCGATTCTTGGTGCTGAAAACTATATGGTAATGAAGCGAGGTGTAGGTGTTTGCCATTAGGTTACCCTCCGCAGCCTCAACCGTCCCGCTGGGACGGGGGATGACGCAACATCTTTGCAGGCCGTAAACGACCTGCCTAAACTCAGGCGTCCCTACGGGACAAAGAAGGGCGGTACAGAGCCATTATTTCTTCCCTCCCATCGTAACCTCCACAATCGTCATCGTATCATTCCCGAAGATGTCCACCACCTTGACCGCCAGCTTGCGCCGCCCCGGCGGGCATTCGTGAAAGACGCTGGTCAGTTCCAGCTTGCGGTCTTTCTTGGTGCGGAAGGATTGCCACTCGTTCTCGAAGCTGTTGGTCCAGCCCTTGAGCTGGCGGCCGCGAGCGTCCAGGTCGAACAGGCTCATTTGCATGCGGGTGTCTTTCTCGGCACGCGGCTCGTCCACCTGCTCGATCACCTGAAACGGCAAGACGATGTTGCTGACCTCGTTGGTCTTGCCGTTCCAGACCAACTCCACCTCGCGCTTGTCCTCGAAGAGCAGGAAACGAAACTTGTCCGGCAGCGGTTTGTCCGCCTCCAGAAAACGGATGATCTCTTGTTGTTCTTGTTCGGTCAGTCGGGGCACGAATGGCCTCTTCTTCTCGGTGTTCGACCTGGTGTCAGACCGAGGGGGGTGGATGTTGGTAGCGTGTCAATTCTCAGCAGAGAGCCCAAGGCTATACCGCACTGCTGGACAAGCCAGCAGTGGCACCCGACGTACAACGAACATTCTTAACTCGTTGACCCGGTTGCATGTCCAACGCTCGGTCACTTACGACAAATACCCCATCGGCTCACTTCGCAGCAGGTCCGCGATGATCTGGCCGCGCGTTTTCTTCGGGGGTGGCGGTGCCGATGGTGGCGTGCGCTTCCCATTGAGCACAAACACGCCACGAGTGTAGCGACCGTGCCCCTGTTCGCAGGTGTCCCACAACGATTTCCATCGGTGCGGAAAGTCCACCCACGCGCGCATGAGGTCGTCCTGCTTGGCCGTTGTTTTTTTCATGGTGCTCCCCCCACTCCGATCCGAAGAGCGTGCTGTAGCAGACTTCCCAGAGGTGGTCCACCTATAGCCAAGCCCCGGCTCGAAGGCTACAAACGGGAACTATGAAATTCGGCATCTTACAATTCTTTAGCTGGCCGGAACGGCGCGTGGCGCTGCCCACCGTCTATCACCGCGCGCTGCAACGTATCGAGATCATGGACAAAACCGGCTACGACTGTGTCTGGCTGACCGAGCATCATTTCAGTGACTATAGCGTCTGTCCGTCGATCCCCGTGATGGGCACCTACGCGGCGGCACGCACCAAACGGCTTCGTATTGGGGCTGCCATCACGCTCGCGGCGTTCTACCATCCGCTCCGTTTGGCCGAAGAGTTGGCGTTGCTTGATCTGCTGTCTGAAGGGCGTGTGAACTGGGGAGCCGGACGTGGGTTCGATGCCAAGGAATTTCGCACCTTCAATGTCCCAATGGAGGAAAGTTATCCGCGTTTCCGTGAGGTCGTCGATATCGTGCTGCAAGCCTGGACCAATGAGCGGCTGACGTACAAAGGCAAGTATTACTCGTTCGAGGATGTGGAAGTGCTCCCCAAACCGTTGCAGCAGCCACATCCGCCGACGTGGGTCGCGGCCAATTCGCCAGAGGCCATGACCTGGGCCGCCTCGCTTGGATATTCGATCCTCTCTGGTCCGCATTCCACCCACACGGAACTGGGCGAAGCCAAACGGTTTTATCTGCAAAAGCTCAAGGAGTTCGGCCATCCACTCGCTGGCCGCGACCTGCCCATGGCACGACTGCTCGCCATCGCGTCCACGGATGCCGAAGCCGCGAACGTCGCTCGCCAAGGTGCGCAGTGGCTGCTCAAAACCTACATCGACCCGCGCGTGCTCAACATGGGTGATGATCCGGTCCAGCGCTACGTTGACTCGGTCGTCATTCACGGTACGCCGGAGCGAGTGCTTGATGAAATACTCCGCTTGCGTGAAGAGATTGGTCTGGAGTATATGATCGGCGCGCCCCTTAGCCACGAAACTTTTGTGTCGTTCACGGAAAAAGTGTTACCAAAACTTTTGTAAATTCTGTTCTCATAAGGAGGTTTCATCATGGGTCTACCGAATGGAGTGCATCATCTGGCGATTTGTACTAAGGACATCAAGCAGCAGATCGAGTTCTTCACCCAAGTGTGCGGGCTGGAACTGGTCGCGCTGTACTGGATGCACGGCGTCAAGAACACGTTTCACGGCTTTCTCAAACTCAACGACAACTCGTCGATCGCACTGGTCGCGGCCTCGGAGATTGGCGAGATTCAGCCGATCACAGGCGTGTCGCATCCGGCGTGGACGGCGGCCCCGGTGGCGGCTGGGGTGATGCAGCACCTCGCGCTCAATGTGGATACCGAAGCCGACCTCCTCACCATGCGTGATCGCGTGCGGGAACACGGCCACTGGGTCATGGGTCCGATTGATCACGGGTTCTGCAAGTCGATCTACTTCGGCGGACCGGAAGGGATGATGCTGGAGTTCTCGACCTCCGAGGGGCAGACCATTGATGCCGAGGCGTGGATTGATCCCGAAGTGGTGAAACTCGCCGGGATCAGCGCTGACGATCTCAAGCGGTACAAGGCTCCAGCGCCGTATGAATCCAAGGGTGGCAAAGTCGCGCAGGTGCCTTTTGAACAGAGCAAAATCAAGATGGACTTTCCGCCAGAGAATCGCGCTGTCCTCAAAATGAGCGATGAGGAAGTCACGCGACGGTTGAGCGAAACCACGCCGCCAGTGCAGGTGAGTCAGTAAGCTCGATTTCGGATTTCGGATTTGGGATTGCGGATTTCGGACTCCCTCTCCCGTCCGAAAGTTCCCTCTCCCCAACCGGGGAGAGGGCTAGGGTGAGGGGGATCAAAAGACCTTTCCTTTACTTCCCCCGGCACGCCTTGCTCCACTGGCAATCACCCGATCCCATCACAATCTATTCAGCCCAGACTTCACTCGCACGAAGGAGTCACACCATGCACCTTCCCTTTTCCGGCGGCTGCACCTGCCGCGCCATTCGCTACGAATGTACCGCCGCCCCGGCCTTCTCCTGGAATTGCCACTGTCGCGACTGCCAACAGGCGAGTGGCGGTGCGTTTTGCCCAGTGCTCTACGTCCCGCGAACGGCGCTGACCATCACAGGCACCAGCAAGTATCACGACGTACGCGCGGAGAGTGGCAACAAGGTCAGCCGGGGATTCTGCCCGGAGTGTGGCGCACCGGTCTTCATTCTGGCGGAGCTGGTCCCGGACCTGCAAGGCATCTGGGCATCGAGTCTTGATGATCCAAGTCAGTTTCAGCCAGCGGTCCAAGTGTGGACCAGAAGCGCGCAACCGTGGGACTGTTTGCATCCCACGCTCCCCCGCGTCGAGAAAGCGCCGAACGAACAACAAATGCGGGAGTTGTTGAGTCCGGGGAAATAAGGTTGGAAAGGCAAGAACGTGGGATGCAAACGCTCCACGTTCCACACTGGAGAAACCGTATGGTCGAAATCACCATTCAAGTCCCGGAAGCACTCGCCGAACGGCTGGCGGCCGTAGGCGACCGTCTCCCTGAAGTCCTCGCACGCGGCCTTGAGGAGCGACTCCCATTCCTCAATGAGGGATACCGCTACGTCCTGCGATTCCTGGCGACCAATCCCGCGCCCCAGGCAATTTTAGACTTCCATCCCTCCTCGGCGCTACAAGAACGCATTGGCGAGCTATTGGAAAAGAACCGCGCCGGTGAGCTGACACCGACAGAATCTCTTGAACTCGACGAGATCGAGCAGATCGAAAATTTTCTCAGGAAATTGAAAATTCGCGCCCTCAAAGACCTCCAGCCAACGGCCTAATGTCAAAAACTCCTATCCCTAACGCCTTACGTCTCGCTGTGGCGGAACGCGCACGGAGGGCCTGCGAGTATTGTCGTCTGCCCGAAGGACTCGGGTTTACCCTGCTGGAGGTCGATCATATCATCGCGGAACAGCATGGCGGCAAAACAGACGCGGCCAACCTTGCTTACGCCTGCGTCATCTGTAACCGACACAAAGGTCCGAACCTCTCCTCTCTTGACCCTCACACTGGAGCACACGCGTGGCTCTACAATCCGCGTACCCAAGACTGGAATGAGCATTTTCAGCTCAACCTCGACGGGACTATCAGTGGCCTCACCACGGAAGGCCGCGCCACCGCCTTCTTGTTAGCAATGAACGCTTTTGACCGAGATCAAGATCGTCGTGCATTGATCGCACTCAACCTGTTGAGCCTGAAAAAAGAGTGAGTCGCGGAGACAATGGAAACAGTCGCTCTGGATGGCGCGGCGCTTCAGCCAAGCGACTCGTGACAAGCACGACACCCCATCAACAGGGGTCCCAAGCCGGATTTATCCGGCGTGCTACGTAGCGTGGGCATTGATGCCCGCGCGGAGCCGCGCACTACGGACCTGCATCCGCGAGAGCGAGAGGTAGCGCGCCCCCACGCCCGCAGCCCCCGGCGATCAATCGCCGGGCTACGCCAACACGCCCCATGAATGGGGCTCTCAGACACCAAATTCATCCAGCCCTTTCTTCATTTTTGCCTTTTCACTTTTGCCTTTTGCCTTTTGATTTGCCGCTCATCCCGGCGAGGTTCCAGAACTCGCACAGCGGAAACCAAGGTAGTCGTAGCGAAGGCCGGGGTGGCAGTCATCGCGAGAGGCAGCGCGCACGTAGCGCGCGTCCCAGAACCAGAGGCCGCCCCGAACCGCACGATCGGCACCCACCTCTGTTGGGCCAGGAGGATCAACCTGACTGGCGGTTGAGTAAGGCCGCAGACCATCAAGGCACCATTCCCCCACATTGCCAAGCATGTCATACAAGCCCCAGGCGTTTGGCTGCTTTTGCTTGACCGGGTGTGTCTCACCTTCACTCACTATTTTTGTCGTACCACGCGATCTCGGCTAACTTAGTGGAATACCGCGGCGTCTCCGTCCCTGCTCGACAGGCATACTCCCACTCTGCCTCGGTCGGCAGCCGCAAATCCAAGCCAGAGAAATGTTTGTTTAGCTTGCCCATGAACTCCTGACAGTCCTCCCAACTCACTCGTTCCACCGGACGATTCACACCCTCGAACCGGCTGGGATTCTGTCCCACGACCGCCTGCCACAGTGCTTGTGTGCAAGGAGTATCGAACAGCCAGAAGCCACGCGTGAGCCGCACCTGGTGTCGCGGTTTTTCACGATCAAACGCCTCACGATCATCATCGGGAGAACCCATCCAAAACCGCCCCGGTGGCATCCAGCGCAGACGCTGTTCAACCTTGTCCACGCATAATGTCACCCACGGGCCATATTGATCTTGCCCCCATGCCGACGCCCAGGCGGGCGGACAGCCGGTGGTGAGGGGGTGAGAGGAAATGATGGGCATAGCGGTCAACGTCCTTACACGGAGAATGTCGGCGATCAATCGCCGGGCGACAAGCACGACACCCCAGCAATGGGGTTCCCAAGCCGGATTTATCCGGCGCGTTACGTAGCGTGGGCATTGATGCCCGCGCGGGGCCGCGCACGACGGACCTGCCTCCGCGATGTAGCGCACCCTCACGCCCGGAGCACCCCGGCGATCAATCCGCCGGGCGACAAGCACGACACCCTATACATGGGGTTCCCAAGCCGGATTTATCCGGCGCCGTTACGTAACGTGGGCATTGATGCCCGCGCGGAGCCGCGCCCTACGGACCTGCCTGCGCCAGAGGTAGCGCACCCCCACGCCCGCAGCCCCCGGCGATCAATCGCCGGGCTACGCCAACACGCCCCATGAATGGGGCTCTCAGACGCCAGCTTCATCCAGCCCCTTCTTCATTTTTGCCTTTTGATTTTTGCCTTTTGATTTGCCGCTTATCCTGCTTGACTAGAACCCGCACAGCGGAAGCCGATGTCGTCGTGGCGATAGCCGGGGGGGAGGACGTCGCGATCGGCAGCGCGCACGCCCCGCGCGTACCAGAACCAATTGCCGCCCCGAACAGCACGACTGGCACCAGCTTCCGTTGGGCCGAGCGGATCAACCCTCACCTCTGCTTTGTAGTCACGCAAACCATCGTGGCACCATTCATCCACATTGCCGAGCATATCGTACAAGCCCCAAGCGTTCGGACGTTTAAGTTTTACCTCGTGCGTCTGGTTGTTACTGTTCTTGTCGTACCACGCAATGGCATCAAGGTTCTCGTCATATCGCGGCGCATCCGTCCCCGCCCGGCACGCATACTCCCATTCCGCTTCCGTGGGCAAGGCCAACGTGATCCCCGGCAGTCGGCCATTCAACTCGACGATAAATTTTTGGCAATCTTCCCAACTCACTTGTTCCACCGGGCGAGTCGCACCTTTGAACTGACTCGGATTTTTCCTCATCACAGCTTGCCAGAGCGCTTGGGTACACGGCGTATCAAACAGCCAAAAGCCATGCGTGAGCTGTACCTCATGTCGTGGTCCCTCATTGCTATCTCGCCCCTCTTCATTCTCTGGCGAGCCCATCCAAAACCGCCCCGGTGGCATCCAGCGCATGCGTTGGCGGACCTTGTCCACCTCGAATTCAACCCACAGCCCATACACATCACGACCAATCTCCTTCGCCCAGGCTGGGAGCGTGATCCGACCAAAGCGCAGCCGGTCTCGGTCGGTGTTGAGGTGAAAGGAGGTCTCCTGCGGTAGCAAGGTGGACCCACGCGACTGAAGGGTGAGGTCAAGCTCGCGCTTTTTCTCTCGGCCATATTCACCGACGGCAATAGTCACTCCGCCACTGGCCGTGTGGACAAACCCCAACGGTGACTCGCGGACTCCGAGGTCGGAAGCCGCACGGAACGGCCCCTCGATTGTGCGCAGCAGCAGTCGATCCGCCACCTGCCATAATGCGACTTGGCGAACCGCCTGACCCGGCGGTGGTGGCAGGACGCCAGGATCATACCAATCTGGCACTTGGACCTCGACGTTCCGTGGCCGTATCACCGCATAAAGACGATGCAGGGCCTCTGTGACCCGTGGGTCGGCACCCGGCACGGTGTCGTACCGTTCCGTCACGCGAGCTATCCATGCCTTGGTATCCACTGATACCTGTGGGGCCTGACTCAGCGTTTGGGCAAACACAGTGAAAAACGTCCTGGCATCTTCGAGATCGGTCGGGTCGATGCCTGCGCCTTGTGACCGCCGGTCCAGCTCGACAATTTCCTCGAACCACACGGCCTGGTGCAGCATCGCGCGCCAGGTTCGAATGACATTGAGGACCAACTTCCGTAGCGACTCAGGCTGCTCGGCGAACCATGCTTGATAGGTCCGCCGCTGCTCGTGGTCCCAGGAAGCGGCGACACTGTGTTGGCTCGCCAGCGCCGCGTCTTGCCACACACGCGCCTCGAGTCCGGGGTTGTGACGCCCGGCGGGGAACATCCCGCGCACCGCGCGCAAAAGGCCAGGTTCGACCCGTACCGCTGGTGAGAGCAGTGTCAACAAATGCCGCACGGCGTCGGCCTGTGCTGACGCAGAGGGCTCCGCAGTCGAGACCGATGACGCACCCCAGCGCACGATGGTCCACGTCCGCGCGAGGTCTGGTGGAATGTCCGTAGTCTGGGCCGGCACCAACGCCACCGCTGGAGTGCCTTGGGCCTGGAGCTGCTGTCCGTACCGCAACCAAAAGGAGCGCAGGTGGTCCCCTTGGCGTGCCAGGCAACCCAGGTCACCCAGCACCAGCACGAGAGTCCCGGATACCGGCGAAACGGGATACCCGCGTTGTTCTTCAGGCCAGCGCATCACCGGCTGGTCCTCGCCATCGCCGATGCGGGCAATGGACACTCCGTTCGGGGGATAGAGCTTGGTCAGCGCGTCGATGACATAGTCTTGATCCAGCCAATATGGAACCAACCGGCGGGCACGATCTTCGACAATGGTGATGGCCGAGCCCCAGGAGCGGCGGGAGCGGTGAGGAATCCGGTTGAGGAACTGGCCTTGGCTGACCCGTTCGACGACCGCCTCCACGTCGATGTCATTGGTCATGCGGCGAGTCGCGCCGGTTTTCCGCAGCGCGGTCAGAACCTCGCGGTTCGTGGCCAGCGGAGTGAAGCGAGCCGCCTCGGGGCGGTTACGCCACTTGAGGTCGGCGACGGTGCGGGTGACGGTGGATGGCGGCGGCAGTTTCACTGGCGCAACGGCGGCAAACTCCTCCAACCGCCAGAAAGGGACGTCGGCGGGTTCGTAAGTGGTGGTCCAATCAGATGCGGAGGGCTCCTCGTGCGTTGCGGGTACGGACTGCACGTCGGGCAGGACAACCGGGGTGTCGTCGTATTCGTAGCCGAGCAGCGCCGCCATTGCGGTGCCCAGGGCTGGAGCATCGTGGGCCAGGGCACGGAGGAGGTCGGCGCGACTGGTAAGGGAGCGGTGCATGGGTGGTTCCTAATCAACTGTGACGATCACATTCACCAATAGTAGGACGGTTGCTTCCAGTTCTTTAGCAGGACAACGGCGGAGGTATCGTCCGCTATGGAGTGCGCCGCCAGCGGCGGCGCTTTGGCTGTCCTCGGCGCTACCGAGCACCCCACACCACGCCCAGCCAAAGCGGCGTCGCAGCCGCCGCAGTCCAAAGGAGAATAACCGCTCTCAAATTTATGAGACACCGGCACTAGCCCTCTCCCAGCCGGCAGAGGGAACTGCGATCTCTATTCCCCCTGCCTCTTCCCCTCCGCCGTCTTCGCCCCCATACCCGGATGTTTGCGCAAGGTAAAGCGCGCGGCTGAGGCGAGCAGCTCTTTTTGCTTCTCCACCTTCCCTTGGGCCAGCTTGACCACCACGCGAACAAGATCAAGATATTCCGCTTGGCCAGGCAACGGACGCAGTTGCTGCTCTTCAGCGAACGTGCGATCGGCGACCAGTTGCCGCGCCGCCTCTTCCAAAACCTCGTCGCTCGTGGCGCCGCCAAAATGCGCGCGCCCACGTTGCTTCAGATGCGCGATCAGCGCCTCATCCGCGCGTGGCAACGCCAAATGCAGCACCAGACAGCGGCGGATAAAGGCATCAGGCAACACCCGCTCTTCGTTGGTGGTAATGATGATGAGGGGAGCAACGCCAGCACCGGGACTGATGGGCTGCTCGTATCCCAGCGGCGTAAACTGACCGGCTCCCAGCACTTCGAGCAAGCCGTTCGGCACATCACTCTCGGCTTTGTCGATTTCATCAATCAGCACCACCCAGCCGTTTTTTTCACGCGCGCGATTCTCCCCGTAATCGAGGGGAGTCGCCGCCCCTCGACTCACAACGGCCTTGGCACTCGTCGTATCCAGCGCCCACCATGCAGGTCATTGTCAGCGGTAAAGCCGGCGAATTTCGCCGGCTTTTGATCGTAGCCCGCCATGATGATTTCCGCCAAGGTGCGTGTGGATACTTCATCTTCCAGCAAACCGAACTGTTCTTTGGTCATCCGTTCAGAGAGCTGACGAGCGGCGCCTGGAGCATAGTTCAAGGGTAAGAGATGACTGACAATGCTCGCGATTTTGTCCGCTTGCTCTTGATCCACGTCTTGCATCAAGCTCACCAGAAATCCGACCACTTCCGTCACCTCCCGATGGCTGACCATGCGAGCGGCGGTCAGGACCGCCAGGGCTTCCACGTTGTCGGGAAGATTCCCCGCCAAGGGCGACTCTCCGGCCAGTTGCACCATTCTTTCGGCAATCGTGCGGAGGAACGCCTTGCCAAGCCGCTGTAACTGAGATGCCACGTGCATCACCACCTCATGGGCATGTTTTTCTTGTCGATGAATATACGCTTCGGCTGCCTGCTCCTCGTTCTCGTCATAGGGAGCGATGAAGCGCAACTCGTCAACCAATGCTTCCCGTATTTGTTCAGGCGACAGACCCGCGAAGGCTCCAGGGTCCGCCATGGCCATTAAGCCCCGGAGTGTCTTTTCAAACGAGCCTTCAACCAGCCACGGTGCGGTAAAGTGAGTCATAACCACCTCATTCAACTGATCGGTAATCGCATTCTCATCCCCCTCACCCTGCCCCTCTCCCAGCCGGGAGAGGGAACCTGGCAGCAACCGCCCAACTTTAAGCGCATACCGTTGCCACAAAAAGGCCAGCCCGGACTTGAACGCCACACGTCATTCGGGCACTGTCACACCCGTGCGCAACACATAAGGAGGACCCCATGGCACTACCGCAAGAGATCACCCCATTTAACAGCGAACTGATGGATACGCTCGTGCAGTCATCCCAGCAGGATTGGATTCCGATGGAAGCCGACCCCAAACGGGGCTTTATGAAGATTCTGTGGACCGGCTCGGAAAGCGGGACCTGGGCCGTGTTGTTTCGCTGGCTCAAGGGCTACGTCGCCCCACCGCATAAACATTTGACCGCGTCGCATACCTTTATCATCTCCGGCAAGCTGCAAGTCCGGGATGGCATCCTCAAAACTGGGGACTACGTCTACGAAGCCAATGGTATGGTGCACGGCGCGACCGGGTGCGATTCAAAGTGCGGGGCTTGTGGCCCAGGCGACACTTTGCTTTGACAGGAGGCATGCACTCCAATACAG
>CAMBFS010000006.1 GCA_945865755.1 Klebsiella pneumoniae | reverse complement strand
CCTCGCGCCGCCGTGGCGGCTGGGATTTGAGTGTGGTCAGCGCGATCGTCGCCTTGCTGCGCATCGATAAAAGCTTGTTTGCTCATCTCTCGCCAGCGATTTCCCTTGATTTGGAGGCCAGTTTAGCAAATGTGTCCTGACTTCAGGAGAATATCGACACCCCCAGCGATGACCGCCGTGGCCGTGCCCGCGCGGAGCAGATCGGCGGCAACGCCAAGACTGGTCGCTCCCGACGCGCAGGCGGTGGAGACAGTGATGACCGGGCCATTCGCGCCCAACCAATGCGCCAGGTTGCGCGTTGGGCCATCATACAGTGCCCCGGTTAACGCGTGGAGGTCGCGCGGCTGTTTCAGCAGACGCTCGGCTTGGCCAATGCCGCCCAAGGCGCTGCCAATGACCACACCGAAACGGTGATCTTTCGGCGATGACTCATGCCAATGCGCCATCTCAAGCGCTTCGCGAGCGGCCAAGACGAGAAACTGAGAGGCGCGACAATGCGGGAATGGGAGAGCTGAGGATTCTGGCAAAGCACTCAGTGTTTTAATCTCACCGCCGCTTTTGACGCGCATCCCCTCGGTTGAAAACCGTTCAATGGTGGCAATGCCACTCGCGCTAGTGACCAAGCTTTCCCAATACGGGTTCACCCCTTGACCGATGGGGCTGACGACCCCCATCCCCGTAATGGCGATGCGTTCAGTGGACGGCACTGGTTGTGTCCCACACGTCATAAAAATTAAACCATTGGTCGGGTGCCAGGGCGATATGCTGTTCAAGAACGTGAGCCATCCGCTGCAGGGCGGCTGCTTCGCCGTCGCGTTCCACGGTGATGGCTCCTCCGACATGAATTTCATAGCGACGATCCGGGCGCATGATGCAAAAACAGGGGAAAACCGGCACACGCGCGGCCCGGGCCAGCATGAAGGGACCAACCGGTAACAACGCGGGGCGGCCAAAGAAGTTGACCTGGACATCACTCCGATGTCCCGTGGCGCGATCCATCTGGACGGCGACGATGTCCCCACGGCGCAAGGCCATGAGTAATTGGACAAACGCGCCAGTATCCGCGTTGGAGACGAAGCGGAGCGAGGAAGGTCGATGTTCTTCGCGGAGCAGACGCTGCACCGCCGCATACTGTTCCGGGGCGATCACGACGTGGACGGTTTTTCCATAGGGGCTAAGCAAACGCCCGGCGAGTTCCCAGTTCCCGAGATGGGCGGTGGCGACGACAAAGCCTTGGCTGGACTCCAGTAGCGGCTGGATACGGTCAACATTATGGATGGCGTGCAGGTAGCGTTGTTGCACCGCGAGGGGTTGGCGATTGAGCGAGAACAGATCGGCGAAATAGTAGGCGAAGTGGCGGAACAGCGACTGGGCGACCCGTGCGACCGTGGTGGGGTCAGCCGTCGGAAGAATATGCGCGAGATTGCGCTGCACGGCGGCATACTCCTTGGGCATGCGGCGTCGATACAGATCCGCGAGCACTCGCGCGCAAGCGAAACGGACCGCACGGGGAATCCACGGCGCTATGGACGCGACCATCCGGTACAGCCTCGGCCCGTCATACGAATGGGTGTACCACTTGCGCCGCGGCGGAGAGGACAGGGGAGCGGAGGCGGTTGTCGTCTCGGACGGATGAGGGGGGAGCGCCATAGGCATTCTTCACTGAGGAGTCGGTCACCACTCGCGCTCCACAACTTGCATCGGGAAAGAGTTCGAGTGTAAAGTCCTGCCTGGAGACTCTTAGAGGTTATTAGTACGGGCCGCAACCGCTCACTGAAGATGCGCGAGAAGGAGGAGAAGAAGTGATGAGAACATTATCGTATCGGGCGCTTTTTTCCACGATGCTGCTGACTGGCGTGGTCCTTGGACAACCAGCGCAGGCGCGTGACACGCTGCTGAACTTGAATGCCCAAGCCGCCCTTGAAAAGGGACGCCAGACTGGAGACATCCTGAGCGATGTCAAAGTCTATTTCGCGGGAGAGACGACGCCCACCGTCGAGAAAAAAATGGGAGAATTCAAGAGCAACAAGAAAACCAATGCCTTTAACAAGTCGGACGAAGAAGCCTGCCAGTGGGCGTTCTTTTCCGCCGTGAAGTCGCTCCAAGAACGTGCGCTCAAAGAGGGCGGGAACGCGGTCGTCGATGTGAAAAGCAACTACCGCGATAAGGAGTTTGTCAGCGCGACGGAGTTTCAGTGTGGCGCGGGCGCTTTCATCGGTGGCGTGGCGTTGAAGGGGACCGTGGCCAAGCTGAAATAATGGGGAAATGGGGAAATGGGGAAACGGGGAAACGGGGAAACGGAGAGTGAAAATGGGGAGGTGATGAACGAGCCCTCCGCACTCCTCAGCACCTTCCTGCGTACCGCCCATGCCCACCCTGATAGCTTCTTTCTTGATGGTGAACAGCGGATCACGTATCGAAGCGCGGCTGAACGGGTCGCCGAACAGGCGCAACAGCTCCGCGGCGCGGCCAATGGCTCGCCGCTGGCCATCCAGGGACCGAACACCGCGGCCTGGATACTGAGTTTCTTGGCCGCCCGTGCCGCTGGACTCGTCGTCATTCCAGTTTCTCCAGACGCACCACTAGACCAATGGCGCGCACTCGGCGAACTGGTCGGCCCCTTCTATCTCTTTGATGCGATCCAACGGACGGGCGAATTGCGTCATGCCGATGGCCAGCGGCGACCGTTCCCGCGTTCGGTGGGGTTCGGTTTGCTGACCTCGGGTTCCACCGGATTTCCCCGATTGGTCTTACGGTCGGATCAGAGCCTCATCACTGAGGGTGAACGCTATCTGCACGGGTTCGGTTTTGCTCCCGCCGACCGGATTGTGGTGGCCTTGCCGCTCTGTCATGCGTTCATCCTGGGTCTGGCGCTTGGGGGAGCGGTGGTGTCTGGGTGCACGTTGCATCTCGTTCCCCGTTTCACTCCACGAGCGACACAACGCGTGCTTCGTGAAGGCAAAGCGTCAATTCTCCCCCTGGTGCCCGCCACGGCTCGGCTCTTGTGTGACGCCTTTCTTGACGACGGGCCAGCGCCACGGGCAGTGCGTCAGATCATTATTGGCGCTGGCCCAGTGTCGCCGGAGTTGGAACAGGCAGTGATTACGCGACTCGGTCGTGTTCCGGCCCGCAATTATGGCAGCTCGGAAACCGGGGCGACGTTGGGCACCACGGGGCAAACGGTGCGCGACGGCGTGACTGGGGCCGCGTTGCCAGGCGTCGAAGCGGTGATTATGGGGGAAGAGCGTCCGGGGTCGCTATTCGTGCGTATGGAGGCCCCGTTCCTCGGCTATCTGTCGGCGGACACGATCGACGCCAGCCGCGTCAGTCCGGATGGCTGGTACTCCACTGGTGATTTCGCGATCCAGGATGACGCAGGATGGATATCCATTACTGGACGAATTGGCGAAGGGCTCCGCCGTGGTGGGCGATTCATCCATCCCGCTGAAGTTGAGCACGCGATGCGCGGTCATCCAGACGTGGCCGATGTGGTCGTTATTGGCAGACGTGACGCGCATGGTGAGGACGTGATTGAGGCGCATATTGAAACGGGGACCGAGGTCTTCCCCTCGCTCGATTCCTTACGCCAGCACGCGGCGCGAGTGTTGGAGCCCTACAAAATTCCGACAGTCTGGAGATTTCATGCGCGATTCCCCCGTACCAGCGGAGGAAAGCCTGATCGCGCACGTCTGAGTGGAGAGTAACCCGATGCAAGAGATCAAGGCCGCGCTGCGCGAGATACTGGTCACAACCCTTCGCCTCTCGATTGATCCCGCGCAAGTTGGTGAGCACGACTTGGTGGCGCGATTGGGCATTGATTCCATTGGCCTCATGGAGATCGTCACCCAGGTGGAGCATCGGTTTCAGATCACGGTGGAAGAAGAGGACCTCGCTCCCTCATTAGTGGATGCGCTGGAGACGTTGGCGCTGTACATCAAGAGGAAAAAAGAATTGCCGTGAAAGAGTGCCCTCGTAAGCGCTGATGGCACTGTCCTCATTCTCCAACTCTCAACTCTCCTCCCGACTCCGCCGCATCAACTCCGCATAACAGTAGATCAACGCCAGTCCACGATATGGACGCCAGCGTTCGGCGAACGCGCGCATCTCGGCTTCGGTGGCTTTTTCGGCTTTGCCCAACAAGCCCTGCGCGACATATTTGACGACGCCAAGGTCCCCACCCGGAAAGGCGTCGATCCGCGCGAGGCCACGCAGCAACGCAATGTCGGCGCTCCACCGGCCAATGCCCTTGATTCGCGTCAATTGCTCGACCACTTCGTCATCCGAGCATGACATGAGGTCCTGGTCCGTGAGCGCACCGGAAGCAAATGCCTGCCCTAAGCGCACCAGCGTGCCCGCCTTGGCGCGACTCAGACGGAAGCGGAGCATGTCCTCTTCTTTCTGTTCGGCGAATCGCGCGGGATCGGGAAATGCGTGATAGCGGTCGCCATTCACGTGCCGGGTCTCGCCGAAGGTTTCCACCAGCTCTTTTTTGATCGAATACGCGAAGGTCAGATTCACCTGCTGCGAGAGCACGGCCATGACGAGCGACTCGAAGACGGTCGGACTAGCGGGAATCTTGAGGCCACGAAACCGGGGCGCGATAGGACCCAAGAGTTCGTCATTCTTCACCAAGCGGTAAAACGGTTTGACATCCAAGTCGGTGCACAGGATGTGACGCAGTTGCGCGACGATTTCCGGTCGGGTGAGGTCCGCTTTGCGGTCACCGTGCAATGCGACCTGTAACACCGGCTTCGCGGTCGTGCCCGCGTCCGTGACGGTCGCGAGCACCAAGCGTCCATCGACCGCAAGCAACCGCTCATAGCGCTTGGGTTCGACACGATCCACGATTTCATCCTTGAACCGGACAAACCGGTGAACCGTCAGGCCGAAGGAGTACGGCGGGGTGGGTGTGAGGGAGAAGCGATGAAACATAGAATTGGGGATTTGGAAAATGAGACTTGAGGCTAGAGACTGGAGACTTGAGAAAAAAAGCTCGCTCGCTAGTTTTAGACAAGTCTCAAGTCTCTAGCCCCATTCCCCTAAATGGTTTCCGACTCCCGAAACCGACTGACATCGTCCCACGAGTAGCCGAGCAGTTCGGTGAGAATCATTTCGGTGTGTTCGCCGAATTCTGGGGCCGCGCCGCGTGGGTCCGCTGGGGTTTCGCTTAACCGTAAGGGGAACCCGACGAGCTTGGTTTTGCCGATGCGGGGATGATCGTAGTCAACAAGATACTCGTTGGCGAGCATTTGCTCGTCGCGCATGAGATCGTCAATCGAGTTGACGACCGTATAGATGAAGTCGCCCCCTTTCTTGAGCGCGGCCATCCAATAGTCGCGTGACTGTGAGGCGAATGCCTTGTCGAGAATCGGGATGAGTTGGCCGGCGTTTTCCGCCCGCTTGGCCATGGTGTCGAAGCGCGCGTCCGTCGCGACCTCGGCGACCCCCAGGACTTTGCAGAAATCCTTCCAGTAGCGGTCCTGTTGCGCCATCGCCAAGCAAATCCACTTGCCATCGCCACACTGATAATGATTCCACAACGGGCTCGGCGCGGCGGCTCGTGGCATCCGTCGGAACTCTTTCCCCAAGATCGCTTTGCACGAGACATTCAAGCCTTGCAACGCGGTCATGCTGCCCAGATGCGAGCTATCGACCTGCTGACCGATCCCGTATTTGTCGCGGGCGATCAAGGCCGCGAGAATGCCATACGACAGCATGATGGCCCCCATCTGGTCCGCGATGCCGCCGGTGATGTTGAGTGGCGGCATATCTGGCTCACCAGCGACCGTCATAATGCCTGACCGTGCGAGGCCCATGTAGTCGAACGAGGGCTCAGCCGAATCCGGGCCGTCGGGGCCATAGCCGGTCGCGCTGGCATAGATGATCTTGGGATTCCGTTGCTTGAATTTCTCGTATCCCAACCCCAGCCGGTCGGCGACGCCTTTGCGAAAGTTCTGGACAAACACGTCGGATTTCTCGACGAGCTTGTAGACGATTTCCAACGCTTCGGGCTTTTTGAGATCAAGCGTGAGGCTTTGTTTATGGCGATTGTTCGCCTCGAAGTAGAAATTGGGACCGCTGGTGGCACCGACCATCGCGCCAGCGATGCTGAGTACGCCGCGGCCTGGGTCTCCCCCGACCCGTTCTTCAATCTTAATCACTTCAGCGCCGAGGTCCGCGAGCATCATGGTGGACACTGGCCCTTGCTGCCATATCGTCCAGTCGATCACGCGAATACCGTCGAGTGGTTTTGGCATGGTGGCTTCCTCCTTTGTCGTACAGGACCGAGGACCGGAGACCGGGGACCGAGGGCTGAGTTCTCCTCGGTAAATATCGCGAATCCGCAATCCCCAATCCGCGATTGATTTAGATGATTTCCTGTTCCTTCATTCTGCCGATGTCTTCCCACGAGTAGCCCAGCATGTCCACGAGAATCTGCTCGGTATGCTCGCCGAATTCGGGGGCCGCGCCGCGGGGATCACCCGGAGTTTTGCTGAAGCGCACTGGCATGCCCATGACCTTGATGGGTCCCCAGGTCGGGTGGTCATACGGCACGACGTAGTTATTCGCCACCATTTGCGGATCGTCTGGCAGATCGTTGATCGAGTTGACGAGCGTATAAATGAAGTCGCCGCCATTTTTCAGCATCGCCATCCATTCATCGCGTGTTTGCGAGGCGAAGCGTTGGTCGAGGGCACGGATGAGTTCCTCGCTGTTCTTGCCCCGGATCGCCATGGTGGCGAACTTCGGGTCTTTTTCTAAATTTTGGATGCCGAGCGCCTTGCAGAAATCCGGCCAGTAGCGGTCGGCTTGGATCATCGCCAAGCAAATCCATTTCCCATCGCTACACTTATAGTGATTCCACAGCGGATTGGGGGCTTTGGTGCGATGCGAGCGGCGGAACTCCTTCCCCAGCGTCAGGCGACTTGACAGGTTCAAGCCCTGCAAAGCCATCATGCTGCCCAGATGCGAGGAATCGACCTCTTGTCCAATACCAAACCGTTCACGGGTATAGAGGGCGGTCATAATCCCGTAGGCCAGCATGATCGCGCCCATCTGATCCGCGATGCCACCGGTGATGCTGAGCGGGTCCATATCTGGTTCGCCGACGGCATTCATAATGCCAGAGCGCGCGAGCCCCATGTAATCGAAGGACGGCTCGCCAGAATCCGGCCCCTCCGGTCCGTAGCCAGTCGCGCTGGCGTAGATGAGTTTGGGATTATGCTGCGAAAGCGTTTGATAGCCGAGGCCGAGTTTGCCCGCGACACCCTTGCGAAAGTTCTGCACGAAGACATCGGACTGCGCGACCAGTTTGTAGACGATCTCTTTCGCTTCAGGGGTTTTGAGATTGAGCGTGAGGCTCTTCTTGTGACGGTTGTTCACCTCGAAATAGTAATTGCGTTGCCCAGCCGCGCTCGTTGACGCTCCCCCGATACTCATGACGCCGCGCCCGGGGTCCCCACCGACGCGCTCCTCGATTTTAATGACCTCGGCCCCGAGGTCGCCGAGCATCATGGTTGAGACTGGTCCTTGTTGCCAAATCGTCCAGTCCAGCACCCGAATCCCCTCTAATGGCAATGGCATAGTGCACTCCTCCTTAAACGTGACAGTGTTCGTCCGTAATTTGGTGCGGACTGTAGCACAGGGCAATTGGGGTGAGTAGAGGTCAAAACCCTCGGAAATTTTGATGTCCAAGCGCGGTCATGCCTTATTGTAGAGACGCCCCGCTGGGGCGTCTCTCCGCCAATTGGGGATGATGCCTCATCCCCATCCCCACAGGGCAATGGCATTAAGTTAAGCAACCGTGTCATTGCGAGCAGCGAAGCAATCTTTGTTTTGTTGGAGATTGCTTCGTCGTCCGACTCCTCGCAATGACAGTCTCCCCCTTAACTCAATGCCATTGCCCCACAGGGCTCCCATGTTCTCGTCCTCCTTGCCCCTCATAAGCGCATAGGCTATGGGAAGCCATTCTAAAATTGTAAGGAACGGAGCAGGAACGCTTATGGACGGGATGCGGATTGACTTTCACACCCATACCACGCGCGGAAGCGCGGACAGCAACATGGACCCCTTCGCGATGATCGACCAAGCGCAAAAGATCGGGCTCGAAGGCTTGTGCATTACCGAGCACGACAATGCGTGGGACGACACCAAGATTGACGACTACGCCCGCGAGCACGGCGTCACGATTTTTCGCGGCATCGAAGTGACCACCGAATGGGGCCACGTGGGGGCGTTCGGACTCAAGCAATATATTGGTGGCATCTATAAGGTGAAACAACTCCGCAAGGTGATTGATGACGTCGGGGGTTTTCTCATCGCCAATCATCCGTTTCGCTACAAGCTCGACCCGCGATTTCAGTTCATCCACAAGACGCCAGCGATCGACGCGAATGATCCCGTCTCCGGCTACCAAGCGCTCGAAGTCTTGCAGTACATTGATGAAATTGAAGTCATCAACGGCGCGTGCTCGGAACAAGAGAATCTCTATGCGCACGCAGTGGCGCAACACCTTGGCAAGAAAGGGGTAGGGGGGAGTGACAGCCATTCGCATCCGTCGGTCGGCTGCGCGGTCACCGTGCTGGAACGCACCGTCTCCACCGTTCAGGAATTAGTCGGGGAACTACGCGCCGGTCGCTATGCACCTGGCCAGGGGTTGCATGTTGGACAGATGCGGATGTTTCCGTGAGATACCCCCATGTCTATCGCAAAAGCCTTGACCATAGCCGGTTCCGATAGCGGCGGTGGCGCTGGGATTCAAGCGGATCTCAAGACCTTCATGGCGCTTGATGTCTACGGCACCAGCGTCATCACCGCGGTGACCGCGCAGAACACTCTAGGCGTCCAAGGTGTCGTCGAGTTGCCGCCTGAGTTCGTCGCTCAACAACTTGATAGCGTGCTCTCCGATATTGGCACGCACGCGGCCAAGACCGGGATGCTGTCCTCAATTCCGCTCGTCCAGGCGGTGAGCCGGAAAATCCAGGAATACGGGCTGTGCCAGCTTGTGGTTGATCCAGTAATGGTGGCCAAAGGCGGGCATCCGCTGCTGCGCGAAGAAGCGCGTAAGGTCCTCGCTGAAACTTTGCTCCCGCTCGCATTGGTGGTCACTCCGAACCTGCATGAAGCGGGTCTGCTGGCGAACATGGACGTGCATGACCGGCCCAGCATGGAAGAAGCCGCTCGTCGCATCAAAGCACTGGGACCTCGATACGTCGTCGTCAAAGGCGGCCATTTGGAAGAGGAAGCCTGTGACTTGCTGTATGACGGCAGTGGATTTCGCGCGTATGTGTCGGCGAAGTTTGATACGGTCTGCACGCACGGCGCGGGTTGCACATTCTCAGCGGCGATCACAGCGGCACTCGCGAAAGGGCAGCCCGTGGCGGAGGCGGTGAGTACCGCGAAAACGTTTGTGACTCGCGCGATGAGCGCTGGTGTCCTGATCGGCCAAGGGCACGCTCCGCTGAACCATCGCGCGGGTTTTCTGTTGGAGTGAGCAGGGGAACACTCCCTTCGCTACCCTGTAGGGCAATGGCATTAAGTTAAGGGGGAGACTGTCATTGCGAGGAGTCGGACGACGAAGCAATCTCCAACAAAACAAAGATTGCTTCGCTGCTCGCAATGACACGGTTGCTTAACTTAATGCCATTGCCCTGTAGGGCCGCTCTTCCCCGCTCCAGAGTGGCAGTCCTCGGTTGTCAGGCGTCAGGGCGGATTCCGCACTCCCCACTCGCTACTGTTCACTCTTCCTTACGCGATTCTCATCGCGTATACCTCGACTAACGTATGAGTGACCACCGCAAGACCAAAGCCCAATTGATCGCCGAGCTGGAATCGTTACGCCAGCAACTCGCGACGCGGCACGGTGCCGATGCCACTGCTTCGCCCTTCCTTGCTCCATCACCTGATGAGGAAAGGCTACGGTCGCCCTCCGCTGTTTCTGTTGACATGAGCGAACATCGTGGGACCGCGGCGTGGTTGCGCAGCCTAATCGAGACCACGCAGGATGCGGTGATTTCCATCGATCAACGCGGGCACGTGGCCATATTTAATCCGGCGGCGGAAAAGATCTTCGGCTACAGTCGCGCGGAAATCCAAGGCCAACCGCTCCAGCGTCTGATGCCAGAGCCATACGCGGGCGAACATGATCGCTATGTGCAACGGTACGAACAGACCCATGAAGCCCGCGCGATTGGGAAGATTCGCACCGTTTCCGGCAAACGCAAGGATGGAGAAGTCTTTCCCATTGAGCTGTCGGTGACGGAAGTGCGGGCCGAGGGCCACGTCCATTACGCCGCGTTCATCCGCGATATTTCCGAGCGAGTGCAGATGCAGGAGCGGCTGTTGGAACGGGAGCGGCTCGCGATGGTGGGCTCAACGGCGGCGACACTTGTCCACGAGATCGGCAATCCCTTGAACAGTATGTCGATCGCGCTGCAATTGTTGCAGCGGCGGCTCGGACAGTTGGCTGGCGATGAGCCTCTCCGCTCCTCGTTTCAGTCCCTGACTGGACAAATGACACGTCTCGCGAACTTGCTCCAAGAGTTTCGCGCGCTCTCTCGCCGTCAGACACCGAATCTCCACCTCATGGATATCCGCACCGTGGTGGAAGATGTCCTCGCGGCGGAGGCGCCGATCCATGTGGAAAGGAAGATCGTGGTGGAACGACAGCTCGCCGCCGACCTGCCGCTCATCCACGGCGACCGCGATAAACTGCAACAGGTCCTCCTCAATCTCTGTAAGAACGCGGTTGAAGCCATGCCTGGCGGTGGGACCTTGACGGTCCGAGTGAGGACCTCCGGCAATCAGGTGTTCCTTGAGGTCACGGATACGGGGGTCGGGATTCCGTATGGGGTCAACATTCTTGAACCATTCGTGACAACGAAAGCCGAAGGAACCGGGCTCGGGCTGCCAATCGTCCGGCAAATTGTGAATGCTCACAGCGGGACGTTGGACTATGCGAGCAGCCCAGGCCAGGGGACGACGTTCATCGTGGCGCTCCCCCAGGGGCGTACGGATACGAGCACCCCATGACGTTGCTCTCCGGCCTCCGTGGCGCGATCCTCGCCTTTCTCTTGGTCGTGGGGGCTGGCGTCGTTGGGTATCGCTTCATTGAGGAATACTCATGGCTGGATGCGTGCTACATGACTGTCATTACCTTGACCACGGTGGGCTATCGTGAAGTGCAGCCGTTAAGCACGCGCGGGCAGATTTTCACCATGCTGCTCCTCATAGGTGGGATTGGGATCGTCTTTTACACCGCCGTGACGGTGGTCGAGAAAGTCGTCGAGGGAGAATTCCAACAGTTCTTTGGGAGGCGACGTATGCAGAAGCGGATTGACGCGCTCACGGATCATTACATCGTCTGTGGGTTTGGGCGGATCGGGGAAGTGGTCTGCCGTGAGCTCGCCACCAAGCCAGTGGCGTTTGTCGTGCTTGAGCAACAAGAGGAACGGCTTCGCGAAGCCGAGGCGGCGCAGTATATCGCCGTTCAAGGCGATGCGACCGATGAGAAGGACTTGGTTGCAGCCGGGATTATGAAGGCCAAGGGGCTGTTCGCCACGCTCCCGAGTGACGCGGACAATGTGTTTGTGACCCTCACCGGAAGAGAGCTGAATGCGTCCCTGTTCATCGTGGCCAGAGCGGAGGCCGACCGCACGACACGACGGTTGATCCGTGCCGGAGCCGACAAGGTGATCTCTCCGTATGCGATGGGCGGACACCGGATGGCGCAAGCGGCACTGCGACCCGCTGTCGTTGATATTATTGACCTCGCGACCCATTCGCAGAGTTTGGTGCTGCAAATGGAAGAGATCGGGGTATCAGCCTCGTCTCCGTGTAAAGGGCTGCCCTTGCGTGACACTGGGCTGCACGGGCAACCCGGGGTGATCGTGGTGGCGATCAAACGCGCGTCCGGGAAAATGCTGGTGAATCCCGCGCCAACGGAAATCCTTGAAGTCGGCGATAGTCTCATCGCGCTCGCCGAAGCCCCGCAACTGAAAGAACTCGAACGACGCGTGCGGGGGCAGTAGTCAGTAGTCAGTAGTCAGTAGGGTGCGCTTTGCGCACCACCGCAAGGAGGAAAAACTGGGATCTCGATCGTTCTGCAGCACCGAATCTCCGCCCGCGTGAAGAATCTCGTCTTGACCACATCTTTCTACTTTTGCCTTTTGCCTTTTGCCTTTTGCCTTTTGATTTTCGTCTTCCGCCCGCGTCCCACACTTCCACCCTCGAAATGTTCATGTTAGCGTGATCGCCACTTTTCTCGGCTTCATGGTACGGAAGGATATTGTATGGAAACTGTTGGTGAACTCGCCCCATCGCTACGGATTTTGTTGGGTCCTGGTCCGAGCGCCGTGCATCCGCGCGTGCTCAAAGCCCTTTCCACCCCATTGGTCGGGCACCTTGATCCTGAGTTCCTCCGCATCATGGAAGAAACGAAAGACCTACTGCGCGCCGTGTTTCAGACCAAGAATGCCCTCACGTTCCCCATTTCCGGGACCGGCAGCGCGGGCATGGAAGCGTGTTTCGTCAATTTGCTCGAGCCTGGCGATGAAGCCGTGATCGGCGTCAACGGCGTGTTCGGGACACGGATGAAGGATGTCGTGGAACGGTGTGGTGCCACACCCGTAGTGATGGAAGCCGAATGGGGTCGCGTGTTTACCCCCGACCAGGTGCGCGAAGCGCTGAGTCGCTGTCGGCGGCCCAAACTGGTCGCGCTTGTCCATGCGGAAACATCCACGGGCGCATGGCAACCACTCGACGAGATGGCGTCGATCATCCACAACGCTGGCGCGCTCTTCATGGTCGATGCCGTCACCTCGCTCGGTGGCTGCCCAGTCCAGATCGACGCCTGGGGCATTGATGCCTGTTATAGCGGCACGCAAAAGTGCTTGAGTTGTCCTCCTGGGCTCTCTCCTGTCACCTTCAATCAATCCGCGCTCGACATTCTGCGCAAGCGAAAGTCCAAAGTGCAAAGCTGGTATTTGGATGTAAGCATGATCGAGAAATACTGGGGTGAAGAGCGTGTCTATCACCACACCGCGCCCATCTCGATGAATTACGCCCTGCGCGAAGCGCTACGCCTCGTTCAAGAAGAAGGGTTGACCGTGCGCTTTCATCGCCATCAGCGCAATCATGAAGCCCTGGCCGCTGGCCTTGCCGCGATGGGGATGGCGCTGGCCGCCCAAGAAGGGCATCGGTTGTGGACGCTCAACAGTGTGACCATTCCCGCCAATGTCGATGATGCCGCGGTACGTCGGCAACTGTTGGAAGAGTACAACATCGAAATCGGCGCGGGCCTGGGGCCGTTACGTGGCAAGGTCTGGCGCATCGGCCTGATGGGAGAGTCGAGTACCCGGAGCAATGTCTTGTTGGTGCTGAGCGCATTGGAAGACATCCTGCGAAAACAAGGCCACCGATATCCGCCTGGGGCCGGCGTGAGCGCGGCACAACACGTGTACTCTGCCGGTTAAGAGAAGCTTGCGCGTAATTCCGCGTCAGTATTTTTGCGCAGAAATTCCCTCTCCCGGATGGGCAATGGCATTAAGTTAAGCAACCGTGTCATTGCGAGCAGCGAAGCAATCTTTGTTTTGTTGGAGATTGCTTCGTCGTCCGACTCCTCGCAATGACAGTCTCCCCCTTAACTTAATGCCATTGTCCGGATGGGAGAGGGCTAGGGTGAGGGGGATCAAAAATAGATTCCTTTAAGACGAGCCACTGTGCCATTGTGACACAGTGTGAGTGGAGGTGGGGGCGGGCCATGTGGAGTGGGAAAGTCGAACGATGGATACGCCTGAGCAACGGCCTTGGGGCCGTCTCGCGAATATGGCTTCGAGCGGTCTTGCTCGTCATGCTGCTCATCGTTGTCTCTAACCCGCACGTCGGAGCCGCCGCCCTCGAATCGGTTTCGTCAGAATCCCTGCCTTTCACCGCCGATGACCTCGACCACGCGTCGCTCACCACAGCGATACAACAAAGCCTTACCGCGCTCCGTAAGAAAAGCGGGACCGAGATGCTTGCGTTGAATGGGCAACAGGTCTCGGTCAGCCAGGTGCGAGACGGACTGGATCTGTTTCTTTCTCTCCTTCAGGAGCACCCTGATGAGGCCGACCTTGGACCAGCGATCCACCAACATTTTGATGTGTTCCAATCCTCCGCTCCAGTCCTTTTCACTGGCTATCACGAGCCGATCCTGAACGGGAGTCTCGTGCGCACCAAGCAGTATCACTATCCGTTGTATCGCCCACCTGATCCCACGGTGGATGAGACCGCGCGCTCCCTCGCGCGTGAGGAAATTGATGGTGAGAATGCCCTGGCTGGAAAAGGCTACGAACTCCTGTGGCTCGACGATCCGATTGATCGATTTTTCCTGCATATCCAAGGCTCCGGTCTGATTCGCTTGCCAGGCGGGACGTACCTGCGAGCGGGCTATGCGGGAGATAATGGCAGGCCCTATCAGAGTATCGGCAAGCTGCTCTTGGAGAGTGGGAAGTTGCAACCCGGGAGTACGACAACCCCGGCGATTCGGGAGTATCTGCGAAGTCACCCGGAGGAACGCGACGCGATTCTTTTTCAGAATACGCGCTACATTTTTTTCCAACTGGTGCCGAATGGTCCGTTGGGCAGCCTCGGGGTGCCCTTAACGCCTGGACGTTCACTAGCGGTTGATCCCACGATATACCCCGCGGGCGGTCTCGCGTTCATTCATACCAAACGGCCAGTGGTGACCGAGGCCAATCACGTAACCTGGAAAGACTTCTTTCGTTTCGTCTTACTCCAGGACGCAGGCGCGGCGATCAAAGGTCCAGGCCGTGCCGACCTTTTTTGGGGGAGTGCGGCGGAAGCCGAAGCTGGTCTCATGTCTCAACGAGGAGAGCTGTACTTACTTGTGAAGAAATCACGGGGCGAGTAGTCAGTAGTCAGTCAGGACGAACCTGTCATTGTGAGTCGGAGCCTTGCATAGGCGAAGGATCTCATCAAGGATACAACCTCAACAACTCGAAACCCGAAACTCGAAACTCGAAACTGTACTCGTATGGACTCCACCGCCGCGATTTCAACCCTCGGGCTACGACATCTCGCGCTCAATGTGGCGGACGTTGCACGTGCCATCGAGTTCTATGTCTCGGTCTTTGGCATGCGTGTGGTGTGGCAGCCTGATCCGGAGAACGCCTACCTCTCGTCCGGGTGTGACAATCTCGCGCTCCATCAAGCTGCATCATCCGTCTCCGCTTCAGGTCAGCGACTTGACCACCTTGGTTTTCTGGTCGCCACGCCAGAAGACGTGGACCGTGCCGCGGCGATCTTGGCCGCGCGCCAGATTCCGCTTCGCACCCCACCGCGCACGCACCGTGATGGCAGTCGGTCACTCTATGTGACTGACCCAGATGGCAATGTCATTCAGATTCTCTATGAACCGACCCTCAGCACCCAACGACTCGGTTGAGGTCGCCATCGTTCCTCTTGCCGCTGTTTCGCTCCTCCGGCAGGCCGCGGCGTGGGCGGTCCACGCCTACACCGCATCAGGCATGGTCGTGGGCTTTCTGGCCTTGATCTCGACAACGACGGGCGACGCGCGGGAGGCTTTCTTCTGGATGCTCATCGCCGTACTTATTGATGCCACTGACGGCACGTTGGCTCGCGCCGTCGGCGTGAAGCATGTGATCCCCTGGTTTGACGGCGCCAAGCTCGACGACATCATTGACTACTTTACCTTCGTCATCGTGCCGGTCGCGTTTCTCTATTCTTTTGGGTTGCTCCCCGTGACCGGGACGATGATATTCGTGGCGCTGCCGCTCATGGCGAGCGCGTATGGCTTTTGCCAAGCGGCGGCGAAGACGGTGGACTTTTTCTTCACCGGCTTTCCGTCGTATTGGAATATCGTCGCGTTTTATCTCTACGCGGCCCACACCCCGCCGTGGCTAAACGCGATAGTAGTGGCCGTGCTTGCGTTCTTGGTGTTCGTGCCGATCCGTTATGTGTATCCCACGCGGACCGTTCGGTTCCGCGCGCTGACGAATATGCTGGGTGGGTTGTGGGTCGTGACCTTGCTGCTGTTACTCTGGCAATTTCCCACGCCGTCAGGGTGGCTGGTGGTCGGCTCGCTTTATTATCCGCTCTATTACACCGCGCTGTCGTTCTATCTGCATGCGACGGAGCCTGCGAGTTCGCTGTCCTGACCCGCGACGACCTCTGGAGAATCAGGGAGAAACGTCGCGGTATTATCGCAGCACGGAGCGTGGACTATTCAACACCAACTGAGAGTGAGATCTCGAGCGACGAGGCCGACGACGACGGCCAAGGAGGAGGGTCATTCCCACGAGCACGCCGACCACAAATCCGCCGACATGCGCCCACCACGCGACCCCCGCGAGTTCTCGGTTCCCTGGCGTTTGCGCGTACACCCCGGAAACCAGTTGCAGGGTGAACCACAGCAACAGGTAAAACCCGGCGGGCAGAGAGACGAACCGTAGCGAGAACGGGATCGGCAGCAGCGTTACCACGCGCGCGGTGGGGAAGAGCACTAGATACGCCCCCGTCACCGCCGCCACCGCGCCGCTAGCACCAATCATCGGTGTGGTTGAGAGTGGGGCACTGTAGGTCTGGACAATAACGGCGACCATCCCACCAACACAATAGAAAATGAGGTAGCGGACATGGCCACAGCGATCTTCCACGCTGCCGCCAAAAATATGGAGATAGAGCAGGTTCCCCAAAAGATGGAGCCAACTCCCATGCAAGAACATGCAGCTCAACAGCGGCAGCAAGGGGGGCAGCGTTTGTTGGTGGAGGGCTTGGGAGAAATTCGCGGACACCCATCCGTAGTCCCAAACAAACGCCTCAATCCGAACACCGAGCGTCAGTTCGTAGGCAAACACGACGAGATTCGCCCCAATCAGTGAGTAGTTCACCCACGGCGTGCGTTGGGGGAGTGCGGTGGTACGTATAGGAATCATTGCGTGCGCACTCTAATGTGGGCGCGGCCCCTTCCCCCTTTCCCCCTCCTTCTCTTCCTGTATCCGGCCCTCTCCGGTACCGCCGCTTTCATCTCATAAGTCATGTTGACAGTTTTCGTGGAGGTTCTTATAGCATCCTTCACCCACTCGTGGTAGGGGAAATGCACAAATGCCAATTTATGAATATCACTGCCAGGCGTGCGGTAAAAATCAGAGCCATCTGTTCCTCAGCCAACGAGAGGCGGCCTCGACGCCTCCGTGTGAGCAGTGTGGCGCACGCAAGCTCGCGCGGCTCCTCTCGCGGTTTGCTTATCATCAGACCGAAGCCGCGCGCCTCAACGAGTTTGACACCGCGGCGCCACGTGACGAATCGTTTTATCGCGACTCGCGCAACGTGGGGGTGTGGGCGAAAAAACGCGCCAAGGAGATGGGTGTTGACTTAGGATCACAATTCGAGGAAACCGTGGAAAAGGCGCGGAGCGGCAAGATTCTTGACAAGATTCTCGATGATCTCTAGTCCACGCCGTTTTGTCTGCTATGGTGAGACCCTATGATTCGTTCAACTGGCCACCTCCTCTGGCGACTCCTCCGTATCATCACGGGATTCGTGCTCCTGATCGCGGGGATCATACTCAGTGTTCCCTTGATTCCTGGACCGGGATTGCTCTTGGTTGTCCTGGCACTAGGGGTATTGAGCCGTGACTTTCACTGGGCGGAACGGATTCGTCTGTACTTACATAAGAAATGGCATGAGCTGCGCAACCGTCAGAGTAACACTCCGAGTAACATTGATCGGACAAGGGAGAACCACCATGGATGAAAAAGATCGCCTCGGCTCAAAATTGCATGAGAAAGGACACGCGGACGAAGACCGCTACTTCGCGCAACGCGACCGAGAAGCGCTCGAAAAGCTCAAACACAGCGCGGAAGCGGAAGTGAGCAAAGACGCGTTGATGCGCTGCCCGAAGTGTGGCACCCAGCTCAAAGCGGTCGAGCACCATGGCGTGACGGTCGAAGAATGCCCGTCCTGTCAGGGCTTGTGGCTGGACCGTGGAGAGTTGGAAGCGTTATCCCAACGGGAAAGCGAAGGCTGGGTTGGCCGCTTTATTCGCCGTTCGCTGAGTTCATAAGCACGAGAGAACAATCCGCGAAAGGAAGGAGCACACGTCATGCTCAAATTGTACGATTTCCCCATGTCTCCACGGGCCCGTAAGGTCCGTATCGCGCTGGCGGAAAAAGGGCTGCAATACGAGAAAACCACCGTCGATATCACCAAAGGTGAACATAAGAAGCCCGAATTCCTCGCCGTGAACCCGAATGGCAAGGTTCCGGCCTTGCAAGACGACGGCACCAACCTCTACGAGTCCTCCATCATCATGGAGTATCTCAACGATAAGTACCCGAATCCTCCCTTACTCCCAGCCGACCCAGGGCAACGGGCGCGGGCGCGGGTGCTACTGCACTACGGCGACAATCCCTACGATAGTGCATGCGCTTCCATTGTCGGAGAAGTTTTCTTCAAACCAAAAGGACAAGCCGACCAGAACGCCATTACCAAGGCGAAACAGGACCTCACGACCTGTTTCGAGCGGTTGGAAAAAGAGCTGGGCAATAACGACTATCTCGCCGGGGCCTTCTCGCTGGCCGACATCTCCTTCGCCAGTTGGGCGCCGCTGTTTGGCCCACTGCAAATCGAAGTGCCCGCCAACTGCACGAGAGTCAAATCTTGGCTCGCACGCCTGGCCGAACGGCCAAGCATGAAGGTGGCAGGGTAGATCAGTCGCGAGTTTCGAGTTCCGAGTTTCGAGTTGTGATGGAATGAGCGCTTTCTTGTTTTTTTATAACCCGAAACCCGAAACCTGAAACCCGAAACTGCGGAACATGTTCAGCGGCATTATCGAAACCACCGGTACCCTGACCGCCGTCGCAAAGACGGAGGTCGGGGCGCGGCTTACCCTGACCACCACGCTTCCTCTCGCTGAAATCAGCCTCGGCGAGAGCATTTGTATTAGCGGGACCTGCCTCACGGTCACTGAGATTGGCGCGACAACGCTGAGCTTCGATGTCTCGGCGGAGTCCTTGCGCCGGACCAATCTTGGGAATCTCACCGTTGGCGATGCCGTCAACGTCGAGCGTTCCTTGCGCATGAGTGATCGACTCTCTGGCCACGTCGTGTCTGGCCATGTGGACGGTGTTGGGCAGGTGGACACCATCGTTCCCGAAGGGGACTCGTTCCTCTACACATTTGCTATTCCATCCGACCTCAGTCGGTATCTCGTCGAAAAAGGCTCGGTGGCCGTCGATGGCATCAGCCTGACCGTGTTCCACTGCACCCCCAGCCATTTCACCTGCGCGATCATTCCCCATACCCATCACGTCACCACACTCCACCGCAGAAAGCCGAGCGACCCAGTCAATATCGAAGTCGATATGCAGGGGAAATACATCGAAAAATTCGTCCAGGACGCGGTCGCGACCGCGCTCGTCGGTCCGTTGCAAGCATTACGCGACGAGCTTGCCGCGCTCCGATCGCTGATGAAGAAAGAATCGGAGAATCGGTGAACCGGCGAACCGGAGCGGGAGAAAACGACCGCTCTCGTCTCCGTTCTTGATTCCCCGTGTCCCCGATTCCCCGATTCTTTTCTCCAACGTCCCGCGGATTGCCGCCCGCGAACCGCTCGGCTAAAACCAGTGCGCCGCATTACACATAGCCCGGAGGGAAAGCCATGTCGTCAGCGAACGTCACGTCGATCATCCAACAGGCACGCATTCGTAACCGTCAGTTACTGACCGAGGTTGAAGCCAAAGCCGCGCTCCATGCCGCGGCTATTCCCGTGAGCGAGACCCGACTCGCCCGCTCTCGTGAAGAAGCGCTGACTCATGCTCAGGGCCTTGGTTTTCCGGTCGTCCTGAAGATCTGTTCGCCCGACATCATTCACAAAAGTGACGTCGGTGGGGTCGCCCTCAATCTGCGGACCCCAGAGGCCGTCACGCAGGCGTATGACACGATGATGACTTCCGCCCGACAATCTCACTCCACGGCAACGATTGACGGTGTCTCGGTTCAACCAATGGCGACCGCCGGACTCGAAGTCATCGTTGGCGTGACCAGCGATCCGCTGTTTGGTCCAGTCGTCATGTTCGGTCTTGGCGGAATCTCGGTTGAAATCTTGAAAGATGTGACCTTTCGTCTGGCCCCACTCACTCCTCGTGACGCGCATGCCATGATTCGTGAGATCAAAGGCTTCGCGCTCCTCTCCGGCTATCGCGGGCAGCCGGCCGTGAACTTGGCGGCCTTGGAGCAGTTGCTGTTACAGGTCTCGGCCCTTGTCGAGGCCCAGCCCGACATCAAGGAGCTTGATCTCAACCCGGTCTTCGCATATCCCACCGGGTGCCTGGCCGTCGATGCGCGCATCATTCTTCATCAGACCACGCCACCCACCGCGCCTCGCCCGCTGTCAGCGACAACGCGAGCGGCACTGGACCGCGCGTTCAACCCCAGGGCGGTTGCCGTGATCGGCGATAAACGCGCGATGAATTACCTGTGGCTCCGCAGCCAGAGTACGTTCCAGGGAAAAGTCTACTCCGTGCAAATCGACGAACGCGAACTGCCTGGGATCGCGGCCCTGGGGGTGCCCAATTATCCGAGCCTCGCCGCTATTCCCGATGAGATTGATTATGTGATGACCGCCGTGCCGCGCCAGATTGCTCCGCGCATCGTGGCCGACTGCGCCGCCAAAAAAGTCGCTGGGGTGATGTTCTTCACCTCGGGATTTTCCGAGATTGGCGATGACGAAGGCAAACGGCTTGAACAGGCGATGGTCGAAACCGCGCGTGCCGCCAATATGGCGCTGATTGGCCCCAACTGCATGGGCCTCTACCATCCGCGCATCGGGTTGCGGAATTATACCGAACTCCCCGCTGGTGAGGCCGGAACGGTCGGGTTTATCGCGCAAAGTGGCACCCATAGCATCACCTTTAGCTTGGCCGCTCCTCACCACGGGATCAAAATCAGCAAAGCCGTGAGCTTTGGCAATGCCGCCGTGCTTGATGCCAGTGACTATCTCGACTATCTCGCGGCGGATGCCGAAACCCAGAGCATCGGCATGTATCTTGAGGGCGTTCGCGAAGGGCGGCGGTTTTTCTCGCTGTTGCGTGAGGTCACTCCGAAGAAACCCGCCGTCATTTGGAAAGGCGGGATGACCGAAGCGGGAAAGCGGGCCATTTCTTCCCACACGGGCTCACTCGCGGTTCCCGCAACCGTCTGGACGGCGATGGTGCGCCAAGCGGGCGCGATTCCCGCCGAAACGTTTGATGAATTGCTCGACGCGATTAAGTTGCTGCAATTCGCGACACCCACCACCAAGACCGGCGTCGGCTTGATCGCCATGAGCGGTGGCCCGTCGGTCGTGATTACCGACGCCTTCGAGCACGCGGGACTCTCGGTGCCGTTGCTCAGCGAGGCGTCGTACCAAGAACTCTCTTCCTTCTTTACGGTGATCGGCGGGAGTTTTCGTAACCCGCTCGATTCTGGTCATACCATTGGCATGGGCCAGACGAGCGATAACCTGGAACGGTTACTGTCTCTGCTCGAACGGGACCCGAATATCGACGCGATCGTCATGGACTCTGGCGCGGGGTTGGTCGCCGGACAATGGCAAGCGCACCCGAAAACCCTGGAAGGCTTGCTCGATACCCTCACGAACTTCGCCGCACGTTCGGCGAAGCCATTCTTGGTCGTGCTGCAACCGTTTGATCGTGAAGCCGCCTTGCTCCAGGTGCGCGAACAGTTTCATGCCCGTGGGCTCGCGACCTTTGCCACGCATCAACGCGCCGCGCGCGCGCTGCGGTTAGCCACCGACTATTGGCGATTTCATGCCGACACAGCGGGATAGGAGGGCAAGAGCCAATTGACCTCGGTCAGACGATACGATACCAACAGGGGCGAAAAATTGACCCCAAGCGGGCCCCCTTTTCGCAAGAAATTAAAGAACCAGGGCTAAGGAGACAACGATGACGTATATCATCACGCGGTTATGCCGAGATTGTGTCGATACAGGATGTGTCGCGGTTTGTCCGGTCGATTGCATCTATGAATATGCTGGAAGTGACAAAGCGACCTTCCCGAATCAACTGTATATCCATCCCGACGAATGTATTGACTGCGGCGCTTGCGAACCGGAATGTCCGTGGCAAGCGATCTTCGAAGAAGTGTCTGTCCCGAGCGTCTTCAACGATGACACCCCGCTCAATTATGCGATGAAGGACAACAGCGACTTCAAGGTGTCGCCACACAAGAAAATCCCACATCCGAGCGCCGACCAAATTTCCCAGAACAAAGAGAAATGGGGCTGGGCAGGGTGACGGCGTAAGAAAGGGTCAAAAGGGGAAAGGGGGAAGAGGGAAGGGCAGAAAAACAGAGCGCGCGCATGGGCGAGGGAGAAGTTTCCCTTTCCCCTTTTCCCCCTTTCAGTTTTTCTTCTGCTCTCTCCGCAACTCCTCTTCCACCAACACCAGCCGGTCATTGCCAAAAAACATCGATCCGTTGACAAAGATCGTCGGCGTCCCATATCCGCCACGTGCCATCACTTCGTCCGTATTCACGCGAATGCGGTCTTTGTATTCCTGGCGATTAATCTTATCGAAGAATTCCTGGGCATTGAGTCCCACTTCTTCGACAATGCTTCGCAGGACGTCATCCTTGCTAATGTCCTTATCCTCGCCCCAATACGACTCGAACACCCGCTGACTGTAGCGGAGAAATGTTTCCGGGTGCTCAAGCGCGACGATCGCACCACGTAACGCTTTCACCGAGTTCACCGGAAAAACCGTCGGGCTTTTGATCGTGAGCCCATAGAACCGCGCCCAGTCCTGTAAGTCCTTGGCGGAGTATTTCGTTTTGGCGGGCACGCCGCGTTCACGGAATTCGTACACGGACGGATTCACGGTATTGAAAACACCGCCAACCAAGATGGGCCGCCACTCAAGCGTTGCGCCGTATTTCTGACAGATCCCGTGAATCTTCATATAGGCGAGATAGGTCCACGGACTGGAATAATCGTAAAAGAACTCAACTTTTGCCATCAGCTCCTCCTTATTTATGAGCGTAAAAATTCCAGCAAGAGTCGATTGAACTCCTGCGCGAATGCGGTGTGGATATTATGTTTGCCGTCCGGGAACATGTGCAGCCGCGAATGGGGAATCCCCGCTTTCAGGACATCGGCGTGAAAGGTCGGCACCAGCGGGTCTTTCGCCCCGTGAAGAATCAACGTGGGACACTGGATCAGAGACAGCCGTTGACGACAGAGTTCACCACCTGAACAGTAGATCGCCAGCATCCCATCGCACCACCGTGACCACAGCTCCTGCAATTCGTCGCCATAAACGGCTCCCATCGCTTCGACCATGCGTGGAGACCATGAAGAGAGTGCTCGCGTGGTCTCATAGGCGGCGATGTCCTCGGTCGCCAAGTAGGCGTTGCCACCCCAGATCGCGAGTTTGGTGACGCGTTGCGGCTGTTGCAGCGTCAATAATAAGCCGATGATCGCCCCATCGCTCCAGCCGCCCACCGCGTAAGTCTGACACCCTAACGTTTCCATCAAGGCGGCACAGTCTTGCGCGTCCTGTTCATAGAAATCGAGAGGGAACTGTCGCCGCGGAGGACGGGATTTCCCATAGCCACGGGCATCGGGCGCGATCACTCGCACGCCCGCCTGCGGCAAGGCGTCGAGTTGCGGACCAAAATCTGTGAGCCCGGTCCCCAAGGCCCCTGGAATCAGGAGCAAGGGGAAGCCTTGGCCTCGGTCTTCGTAATAGAGGTGCACTCCTCGGATGTCCGCGTACGGCATGGCGTCTCCTCCTCTCGTGTGGGTCCGTACAAAAATTCCCTCTTCCGGCTGGGAGAAGGCTAGGGGGTGAGGGGACCAAATGAGATTTTCCTTATTCCGTTTCACGTTGTAGCGTCATTGTTCGGCCCTTGCCAAGTCCTTGCGCAACTTTTCGATCTCTGCCACAACAAAGCGCAACGCCCCACCAGCAAGGACACGCACCTCCATGAAAACGATTGGACTCACCGGCGGTATTGGCTCAGGCAAAAGCACGGTTTCGCAAATACTAGCCGAACTTGGCGCGTTTGTGATCGACGCGGATAAAGTCGGACATGAAATTTATCTGCCCGGCAAGGAAGCCTGGCACCAGCTCACCACGGCGTTTGGGCATGACATTCTGGCGCCCGATCAAACGATTGATCGCAAAAAATTGGGCGCCCTTGTCTTTGGCAGCGGCGATGCCCGCAAAAAATTGAATGGCATCGTGCATCCGTTGATGTTTCAAGATATTGACCGGCGCATCAAGGCCAAACGAGCCGAAGGGTTCACCAAACCCATTGTCGTCGAAGCGGCCATTTTGATTGAAGCCAACTGGTTGCCACTCGCCGATGAGGTCTGGTTAGTCGTGACTAATAAAAGCGCGGTCATTGATCGGGTCGCGACCCAACGCGGCATGGCGGCCACAGAGACCGAAGCGCGCATCGCCAGTCAGCTTTCGGATAGCGAACGACGCACATACGCCCAGATCGTCATTGAGAACGACGGCACCCTTGAAGCATTACGACAAGCAATCGGGGTCGCGTGGAGACGAGTGTCCGCATGACGAAGCCATTACGGGTTAGAGGAGTCATCTTTGATGTTGATGGCACTATCGCCGACTCCGTGGGCGCGTTCTACGAGGTCGCGGTGGAGGTGCTCCAGTTGGCGGGTGTCCCTCCGGCTCCAAAAGAACAGGTCTATGCGCTCATGCGGGTGGGAGCGGAAAATCCGTTGATGAAGCTCTTTCCGCCGGATTATCCTGACGTCGAAGCCACGCTGAAACGCATCTTTGATGAGCGCATGTCCGAGTGGATGCGCCGGTATCACTACGAAACCGAGGCGATTCCCGGTAGTGTCGAGTTACTCCACGAACTCTCGACGAAAGGGCTGCGCTTGGGGATCGCGACGTCATCGGGGCGCGCGTTGCCGTTTCTCGATCAGTGGGGCGTGCGTCATCTCTTTCACGGTATCGTGGGCCGCGAGGATGTCGCCAGTCACAAACCCCATCCCGAACCGGTGCTCAAATGTCTGGGTCATTTACAGCTTGATCCGCACGAGGCGGTCTTTATTGGGGATTCACCAATCGACATTCGCGCCGGCAAAGCCGCTGGCCTCTACACCATCGGCGTCCTCACCGGCACCAGCCCGCACGAGGTCTTGGCGCTGGAATCTCCAGACCACATTCTCAACAGTGTCGCTGAATTACGTTCGCTCCTGGGGTTCTAAAGCGAGCCACAAAAGATTCGTGCACTCCCGCGATTCCGTGCCCTACTCGCCGGGGGATCAATCCGGCTGCCATTTGAGCGTCTCCGCCGGGGACGTGCGCCAGCGCGAGCTGGCGTGGCGAAGGAGTTCTTCCGGGGTTCCGACACGAATAGCTTCCCCCTTCTTTAACTCTGCTAGGACCTTCTCTGCTTCCGTTTTGTTGTCTTCACCAGCAACGACGATCGTGTCAAAGCAACCGGCATTGGCAATGGCTCTTACTTTGGCTGGTATGCCGTCAACTTCTTCCAGCTCACCAGTAGGTTGCACTGCTGCCGTAACGATCAACCCATCATCGGGAACAGTATTGCGGAGGGCATGATAGAAGCCCAAGGCGGCGGCCCCGCCCGCGGATGGACCGTTCGCATGTTGTGCGAACGCGTCCTTCTCCAGTAACTGCCAGCGACCGTCGTACAGAGTTGTCCCCATCTGTTGTTGCACAAGGAATCGAGCGGCCCGCCACGCATTCTTTATGGACTCGCGAAAATCGTCATCACTGCTCGTTTCAAATACCTGCGCTGGGTGATGAGCGATATGTCCGGCTCCTCGTTCGAATACTTCCAAGACCAATGTCCGCAGGATGCCACCAGTCTCTCCTTTGGGGTCCCACCCAACGACGGGAACGCGTACTGGGCGACGCGGGAGATCAAGAAACGAGCGAATCGTGATCCACGCCCACTCCTCACGACCCTTGAGAAAAGAAGGAAACCCGCGCACGGCCAAGGACGCGGAGTCTATCTCCATGACCGGATTCTCTTGTAGCAACACGGCGTGCTCCGCGCACCACACGAGAGCACGCACAGTATTCCACCGCGTATCAAAGTCCGCATCTTTGAGTTTATCCCTGGCCTCATTCCATTCGCCCGCTAACTGAGCGGCATCCCCAAGACTCCGTCCTTTCACCGCCTTGGAAAGGGCGGTAAAGAGGGTATCCCCGCTTGTGAGCTTTTCCCAGAAAGTCTGCGCTCTGACCCATTGAACTACCGGCAGGTTCCGCAGGCGGGGGACTTGAAGGAGCGTGTGGAGGTCTTGGTCCATCATATTGCAATCTCGCGCTTCGCAAAATTTCCAATGCCGCTACTGGTTGGGAATTGGTCAGATGACCGTGGCGAAGAGAGTTGTCCCTTCAGGAAATTTTTTCCGTTCCTCATAAGGAATCATCACCTCAGCGCCTATCTGATACGCATCAAAGCGAGCCAACGCGACCTCTTCATGCCATTCCCCCGCTGAGAGACGTATCTTGACCGTCTCCTCTAACTCTGGAGTAACAACGGCAACCCGAATAAGGACATTCCGGGCTTTATCTTCTTTGATGAACAGCGTGAACGTCCCGTCTGCTGATTCCCGCTCATCAGGTCGGGATATGCCGCCATGTGAGCTGGGCGCGAACGCAACGGAATACGAGAACGCCTCAAGAAAATGCCGCAGTCCATCGCGTAGCGTGGCTATGGAAAGTTTCGTTTCCCCAGGAGAGGGTGGCGTGACTAGAATCCCTTGATTTTCCATCCTTTGTCGGAGAGCCGCTAGGCGCTGCTCCCCCGGCTTCCCTTCCCAGGCTCTGGCCTCCTCCACAAGTCTCCGCATCTCTTCGGTGCACTCCTCGCAAGAGGCAAGATGGTCTTGTATTCGCCGGGTGTCATCTTGAGGGCGGAGTGCCATCGAATACTCAACGAACTCTTCGTCTCTCAAGCATGGGGTGAAGGGCTGCGACAATGTCGTGCGGAGGATTCCCGCCAATTGTTCAAGCTGTCGTACGGTCACTATGGTTTTCCGAGCTTTCATACGAGTCCCTTTTTGCTGAGACATTCGGCCACTTGTCGCCGGGATCGGTTCACCCAGCCGCAGACAGAGCCTAGGGGACAGCCCATTTCTTCGGCTATCTGTTCATAGGATCGTCCCTGCAAAACACAGAGTACGAATGCCATTCTGTGATTTTCGTTAGACAATGCCTTGATGCACTCAGTCAGTTCCCTCCCAAATTGTTGCCAAGCCGCGATGTTCTCAGGTCGGTGTGCTGGGTCGTCGTCTGGTACTACCACTTCAAGCTTATGCTCTTCGTCATCTCCATACGCTGGCTGGATTTGCTCATGATACAGGCGCTGTCGAATCATTCCGCCATGACGGCGACAATCCTGCCCTAAGCACCACAGCAGATAGTCTCCAAACCGAAGAGCCTTCTCCTTCGCGGGATCATAACTACGAACAATCGCATCATAACGAGTACCAAGAAGCCAAAATACCGCTTCTTCGGCGTCGGCTGCCGTTGCTCCTCCACCAAGGTGCCGGAGGAGGGTCCGCGCTAAAAGCTGAAATTGCAACGACCGCGGTTCACAGAGCCAGTGTAAGACACGCGTTTTTTCCTCCTCTGTCCATTCTCGTCCCGGTTTATCAAATAGCCGCTCTATATCTGGCGGTACGGTAATTCTTCCCACACGGAGGCCCTCCTCCACCATCGTGACTTATCAATACCTATTACGCCAGGCACGGAAATAGTGACAGTTCCGGGGTCATCTCCTTGGAGCTAACGGTGGTCGCCCAAAAGCACCCGCGCTAGCCGCCTCTCCGTGGGAAGTCGGTGGGCACTCATGGCGCGGAACTTGGGTGCTACGCTTACAGCGGGTCGCCTGGATAAAGCGAAACGCAATCCAGGAAGACGCATGGTGAGAGTGGGAATCCCGGATTGCACGCCGTTCCATCCGGGCTCCATCGCGCACCCCGGACCCGGGCTAATTGACGTTGAGCACACCGCCTCGCCCCAATCCGCCCGCCACATCTTGGGCTTTGTAGTTTTGCAGCGACTGCACCATGCTGTTGTACGCGTCAAAGAAGGCGGCCGCCGTGGCCTGTCCTTCCGGGGTCCGGGTGAAACTGCTCATGCCCCCGGCGACACCAGCTACCCCAGCCACTCCGAGCAGTCCGGCCCATCCGCCCATGGACCGGCTAATGTTCGTGGTCGTCGCGCTCCCCTCGGAAATGCCGATTTGGGTCGTGGACCGGATATCGATTAACGTGAGGGCCACCACCGTGACGCGAGACTCCATCGCGTTCGCAATACCTCCTGCCAACGAACCAAGCGCCGGCACTCCGGCCACGTTGCCGATGATGCCCAGGAGTCCCGCCCCTGCGTTGGATCGTTCTCCGCCCGTGGTTTCATTGTCGATGATGACCTGCGGGTCCAACAAATAATCCGCCGCGACCCGTTGGCCCTTCTGCTGCTTGGAACCGGTTCGGTATTCACCGGACTCTCTTTGTGTGTCCGTGATCCGCTCAAGCAGCTCGCTGGTGCGGGAATTGCCGATGGCCGTAATGACAAAACAATTGGATTGTTGGACCGCCAGCCGGATCAAGGGTTCGACCGTGGTGACGCTTCGGGTGCCCTCATACCGGCCATCGTCCACGGCGAGCGTTCCCAATGACCGGGCACAATGGATAAGGGACTTATTGGCGCCGACACTCGTCGCCCCGCCAGCGGAGCCCGACATCATGGTTTTCCCGGTGCCGATTTGCACGCCTGGTTGGTGCGCCGCGCACGCGCTGAGCGCCAATATGGGAACGAACATCGCTAGGGCTCGGACTGCTTTGATATTCATGGGACATGTCCTTCTGTTGCGAACGGTTGACTAGGGAGTACGGGAACGGACGTGGGTTCTCGCAAGGCCACACCTTGTTCTCTGCTGTAGGGTGGGTCGTGACCCACCGCTATTTCTCATCGGGAGAAGCGCGACGCGGGACAACACGTACAAAAAAATACAGCACCCTGGGTGAGGGTGCTGTATCGTCAAAATCCGTCAGCAGGTCTCACGCGGAGTGATGACCTCCCGATTTTCCGCTCCCCTACGGAATAGCGAATGGAATCTCACACAGCGGAGCGGCTTCCGTCACCTCTTTATCGCAGACATCCTTATTGAGCCCACCGTCGTGAACGTCAGTGCCACCTCCTCCGACCTGTATATCGTTCCCATCAAGCCCATAGAGGAAATCGTTCTCGCTGCCACCAACCAGGACATCGTTTCCTGCATACCCATACAGGCGATCTATCCCGCCGCCGCCGTCGAGAATATCGACACCGGTGCCTCCATAAAGATAATCTGCCCCGTTTTCTCCACGGAGGACGTTCGTCCCTATCTCGCCATAGAGGGCATCGTTCCCCTCGCCACCGACCAAGACATCGTCTCCAACACCACCACAAATTCTGTCATTGCCGCCAAAGCCGTAGACCGTGTCATTTCCGCCTAAGGCTTGAATGACATCGTTGCCAGCAGTTCCGTTGATGATGTCAGGGCCTTCGGTTCCAATGATTGTAGTTGCCACGCCCGCACACGTACCTGGAGGAAAGAGAACCCCTGACACCTTCAGCCAGTAGTCTCCTGTGTAGTGAGGCTGCGCGCCCTGCACTTTCACGTAGTAGATGCCGCCTGCCAGGGACCGGCTAATCCAGAAATCCCAATCTCCATGGCTTTCCGCAATAAGCCTGCCATCAGGGTAATAGAGAGCGCCGTAGGTATCGAATGCCGCGTTCTGCGTCCCCACGGTCACCTGCCAAACACCCGGTGGCACTTGAATTTGGAAGTAATCCAAGTCGGTGTAAACAGCCATCTTCGCCCTGGTAAGGTCGCTACGCACCACGGAGGCATTGGTGAGGTGAGAACCGCCAGGCGTATCGGTAGCCAAGTCGCCATCGACACGAAGCCAATACAGACCCGTCCCGGAAGAAGACGCCCCTTGCACGCTAATGCAATACGTCCCTGGCAGAAAACTCGTCCGGCTAATCCAGAAATCCCAATCTCCATGGCTTGCCGCAATAAGCCTGCCATCAGGGTAATAGAGAGCGCCGTAGGTATCGAATGCCGCATTCTCCGTGGTTATCGTCAGTTGGCCAAGACTGGGCATGGTGACCCGAAAGAAATGCACTGACCCCGGGGGCAAAGAGTAGCGCGGGGGCGATGCGGGGTTGATAGCGACAAACGGGGCGGTACCGCAGGTGGTCCCTTGCGCCAAGACTGTTCCCGGCCGGCCAGTGAGACCGACCAGGGCTAACGTACCCAGGAGTGTATAGCGAAGAAGAATTCGCGATGAGTTGTTCATACCTGTTCCTTCCAAGAATGTAGGCTGCGGCTCCGCTTCTCACGGAGACACGCAGCGCGTTTGTTGTGACTACCCTTGCCTGACGTTTTGCTCTGCTCCTCCTTTGCTGTTGCGCCCTTCTTACTAGGGGATACGGCTGCTTGCGGATTATCTCGCAAGGCCGCACCGTGTCCTCTGCTGAAATGGTGAGGGTACCGCAGGCGCGGACGCGGGAAAAATGATTTGCGGAATTCGGTGGCATGGCCACCGTAAGTGGTTGATATCGGGGGGAGAAGAGCGCGCCACGAAATCGGACCACACGAGAGTGGGACACGTGGCGGGCACCAAGTCGTGACCCACCCTACCAAACTTGGTTACGATGTTCTTCCTCTGGCGAAGGGTGCGCCCACGCGAGCGAATGTGATCCTCCGCTGGCCAATCAAGTCTCTGGTGCTGCATCCGGCTCATGCTCCTTTCCTCTGGGCTTCTGTAATGAAGTATATGGGGTGAGAGAGCGGAAAGGTTACAGTTGGCTGGAAAGAAAAAGAGCCAAGTGTTCGTGTAGAAGGTGCGAGCGCGCCCTCGTAAGTGAAATACACCAGAACATCAGGATGGGCCTGGCGCGGGAGCGACGTGGCAAAAGGCGAGACAGGTCCGTCCCTCCATGGCCGCGTGCGGCAACGCGGCCATCACTACCACGCACCAACGCATGTCCCAGCATCTGTCGCGCAAGCGCCCTACCCCCTTGCCCACTCCGCCGAACTCCGGTTGTCTTGACGGCCAGGAGAGGTGTCCGATGGGTGCAACACTGGCCAACTTGGCGAAGGTCCGCTCGCAGCTCGCGATCGATATCCGAGTCTATTACGAGACGTTGATCTCCACGTTAGATGTGACCCCGTGGTATCGAAAGGGTCAGGTCATTCGTGCGCGTAGCATTGAGATTCCCGCGCAGGTGCTCAAACACGTGCCAACACTACCGGGCAACTCTGCTGGTAACGAGGACGACCGTTTCTCCGCCCGACGCTTCCTCGAACCTGAAATTGCCCGGTACTATGAGGAACCCACGCGCGAAGAGCGCGAGGTGGTCGAATGGGAACAGGAACAGCCTCTGGTGCAGCGAGCGGTTATCAAAGGAGCGCCGGGTGGGGGCAAATCATTTCTGACACAAACGACCGCGGTGAAGATCGCACGCACCGCCTTGGCCCAATTGCAGGCGCGTGCGGTGCCGCTCAATCAACTCCCTCTGCCTATCCATCTGGACCTGGCAAAATTGGCGCAAGACAACTTGCCCACATCACTGGAAGACGCCCTCCTTACGATTCTCTCCGCGCGGTATGCTCCTTCTCCCGGTTTGAAAGCCTGGATGCGGGAAAGAATGCGCAGCGCGGATTGCTGGCTCATTTTTGATGCGCTGGATCAAGTCCCGCATGGCGACCGGGTTCAGGTACGACAACAGTTGCAGCAAATTGACACCCAACGATGGCAGAGCCGCCTCATCCTTACCTGCCGGTCGGCGAATTACGAGCGCGGCGAGATCCCGTGGCTACAGCTCACAGAGTACGAGTTAGCGCCCCATACCGCTGGACAGATGCATCAGTTCGTTGCGCGGTGGTTCACCGCTGATCCAACACGTGAGCAGACACTGCAGCGGGTGTTAGGTCAGAGCTTCTCCCTGAGTCATGCGTGTCGGGTGCCGCTGGTGTTGACGCTGACGTGTCTCGCGCATGAAGAGCAGGCAGTTACGGCGGAAACGCGGCGCGGGGATCTCTATGCGCGGGTGTTACGTGGGTTGGTACGCCGAGCTTGGAAACCGGGGGACCGGCGCACCCTGCACGATCCACATGTTGATGATGTGCGCGATGCCCTCACCTCGGTGGCGGAAATACTGTTCACCAAACAGCCGACGAGCAATCTCTTCCGTCTCTCCGAGATCATGGAGGCAATTGGGAAAGCAAAGCACCATAGTAAGCCTGTCTTGGAGTCAGTCGCTCTCCGTCAGGAACTCATGGAGAGCGGTATCCTCGTGGCTGCTGGAATCAGCAGGGACGACGAGCTTCAGTTGAGTTTCTTGCACCGTGGTTTTTTAGAGTATCTCACTGCCCGCGCCCTCGCAGGGAAAGGGTGGGACACTATCGCTACCTTGATCGACAAGAAAGCGTGGAGTCCCGCGTGGCAGGAAGTGATCATTTTACTTGCGGGCCAATTAGAGAAACCAAAAGAGGTTGCAGACTTGTTGAGGTGTCTTACTAACGAGCAGAACGACGATGTGCTTCGCCATCGTCTCGCGCTTGCCGCCCAGTGTTTGCCGGAGGCGCATCAGACGCTACGCGAAAACGAAAACACGAAGATCGCCGCTCAGATTACCACCAATGTCTTCACCCTATGGAGGGGATACCAGCAAAATGACACCACTGGGGCAGTGCCTCACCTGACCGCCGCGTTACCGGCGCTGGGGCAAGTGAATGCTCAGGTACGATCCGGAATCTCTTTCTTGGTACAGGTGTGGGAACTCTTGATCGCCGAAAACGAGGTTGTCCGCAGGGCAGCGATACTGACTATTGGGGCACTTGGCAGTGCGGCCATGACCCCGGAAATATTCACGGCTCTGCGTACAATGCTGGGAGACAGGGATGTCCGCGAGGTGGCAGCCACGACTATCGAGAACCTCGACAGTGTGGCCGCGACCCCACAGATACTCATGGCTTTGTGCATCACGATGCTAACAGATCAAGACAGGGGTTTCCGCGAGGCCGCAGCCACGGCTATCAAGAAACTCAGCAGTGTGGCCGCGACCCCGGAGAGACTCATCGCCCTGCGGAAGATGCGAATGGACAGAGACTGGAAGATCCGTGAGGCAGCGGCAGAGGCGATCAGAGACCTCGGCAGTGTGGCCGCGACCCCGGAGAGACTCATCGCTCTGCGCACAATGTGGACGGAGGGCGACTGGTATGATCGCAGAGTGGCGGCGGAGGTACTAGGGAAGCTGAGGGCGCAAGGAATGCGGATTTTCGAGAGGACCGCTGGCACATGGAAAATGAAGAGTGTGCAGGAGTTGAGTGGAGAGGAGTGAGAGGCAGGGAAGAAGAACGAAACGGAGAATCGGTGATCTTTGCAGGGAGAGGTTTTTTCCCGCAAGAGAGCAGAGTCGTCATGCCCGCGCAGGCGGGTATGCCGGACTGAGAACCGACACATGCGGAACATTCGCGCGACTAGCCCGCACGAGGTCTTGTCGCTGGAGTCGCCAGACCACATTCTTGGCAGTGTCGCGGAGTTACGGCCGCTCCTGGGGTTCTAAAGCGAGCCACAAAAGATTCGTACACTTCCGCGATTCCGTGCCCTACTCGGCAATGGCATTTAGCGGTTCCCAGTTGCATGCGACCTTTCCTGGGAGCGTAGGCGTCTCGATCCCGCTGGCGAAGTGTCTGCGCTCACCCCGGACCCGTCCGGACTAATTGACGTTGAAATGGTCAGCACCGCGAGGCTCACTTGAGGCTAGCCGAAATCCAGTAGGAGTGATGCAAAAGCAAGAAGAAATGTTTTCATTGCGACCTCCTATTCGTGTGTTGTATGGCCAAACTCTCTGGGAATGCTGAGTTTCGGCAAAGGAGGTGCGCAAGGAAAACTCTTGCTGGGAGTGCTTACGCGTAAGATGAATCCCGATCCCCGTTATTCCTCCATGACCTCCGCGAGCGTGTTGACGGTCAAAATGCGCTCTCCCCACTGTAATAAAGTGTCGGCGTCCGCCGCGCGCACCCGCTGGCGGAGAGCTTCATCAAGGGGACCAAAACGGCGCTCTAGTTGCCGTAAGAGTAGGAGCGCTTCCCCTTGTTGGAGCCCTAGCTGAAGTCCCTCTTGTCGTCCCTCTTGTCGTCCCTCTCGTTTCCATCCCTCGGTCCATTCCTTGACCCGTTCCGCTAACATACTTCTCACCTCCTGCAAGTCGTTGAGATGCGTGAATACCTCGCCCGGCATCCGGTCCGGCAGCAACACTCGATTCACCCACGTCGTGAAATGGCGGCGTAACTCATCCATTTCCGGCGACTTCAGCTCCTCCACTAACGTCCCCAATACTCGTGCGATCTCCCCCGGCGTGCGACTGTTCTCTAACCGAAATAACGCTGCCGCGAAGTTCTGAAGGGGCGCCAGCTCTTGCTCGTGCAAGCGCCCTTCATCCAGCAGAAAATAGCGTAGCCGGGGCCGGTACGTCTCCAACCCACCTGGCACCGGCACGATCAAGTCCGCCACCTCCACCGGGGCCGTCCACGGCCGCGTCCCATTGTAGATCACCACCGGAAACACTGATGGCAAGCGCCGGTCCGCCGTCCACTGGTGGCTGCGAATCAGGTCTTGATACAACAACCCCACATACACCATGATCCGCACCGCCATGAACGGGTCGATGCTCGATTGGAACTCCAGCAACAAGTAGACGTAGAGCCACTCCCCTCGCCAGCGTACCCGCCAGATTACGTCGTCCACCCGCCCCCGCAAATCGTCGGTGATGTAACTGGCGTTCGCTTTCTCCAGGCTGCTCCAGTCCACTTCGTGCACCCAGGCGTCGGGAATGAAGCCCCGCATCAGGTCTTCCACCATCGCGCGCTGCGAGAACAGCAGCTTGTAGCTGTGGTCGTGCTCCATGCCGACAATCTACCCCACGTCACCCCGGATTGGTACAGTCCCAGACCTTGGCGATTCCCGGGTTGACAATGGCTCGCTCGCAGTGGTCAGGTACGTCGCGATGAGTGCGGAGTCGTGATGACGCGGGTCAACGCCCTGATGGTCCACGAACCGCAAAGTCTCTGTTTGAGCGTTTGCGCGTCTTCTTGCTCAGTGGGTGCGCTCCTGGTCATGAGGAACCTACGATTCTTCAGCTCCGGTTGCCGCTCAGCTCGGCGATCAGCGTCTCAAGACCGACAAAATGTACGCTGATATCCCCCGCGCTGCGAGTGAACGAGCGGTCAATATCTGCGGCCACGACAAAATTCAACCCTTGGGGATAGTGCTTGCGAAAGGCAAACAGCGAGGGCGGGATCTCCGATGTCGCCGACCACTTACATTCGATGGCGACCGGGTGCGCCCCTCGGCGTGCCAGGATGAAATCGATTTCATGCCCGCGTTTATCCCGCCAGTAGCCGATCTCGCGTGACTGGAGATGCGCCATGATCTCGTTGAGGACAAAGTGCTCCCACAATACCCCAAGGTCCTCCTGTCGGAGCGTTGCCCAGCCCCGATGATAACAAATAAATCCGGTGTCGAATCCATAGACTTTTGGCGCGGCGACGATTTCGCTCGATCGATGCGAACTATACGGCCGAATCACATGCGCCACGAATGTTGTCTCCAACACGGCCAGGTAGTTGGAGATGGTGGTGCGACTCACCTCGCAGGCCCCGGTGAAGCGAGTCGCCTCGAAGAGCCCCCCGCTTTGCGCGAGGAGCAGCTCGGCGAACTTTTGGAACGACGCCCGTCGCTCCAAGCGAAAAAGTTCTTGGATATCCTTGGCCCAATACGCGTCCATCCATTCTTGGAAATCCTGTTCCGGGAGCGTGGGTGCCAAGAAAAAGGGGGGCAATCCGCCATGCAGGAACCGATGACGCAAATCGGTGTGCGCAAACGCCGACAAATCCGCACGCACCATCGGCGGGAGCCACACTTCCGCCTTGCGGCCCGCCAGCGTGTCGCGGAATTTCGTCGATGCACCCAGGGTCGAGGACCCCGTGGCGAGAATACGGACATGCGGATAATGATCCGCCGCGATCTTCAACAGCGCCGACGGATTATCCAAGCGGTGAATTTCATCCAGCACCAGGCGCGTGGACCCGTGCCGATCAAGAAAGTCCTCGGGGTCGTCCAGCAAGCGCCGTACTCGGGGCAGCTCGCAATCGAAATACTCGATGTCGGGCAGACTTTGACATAAGGATGTTTTTCCGACTCGACGTACCCCCGATAGCCAGACGACCGAGCGCCGTTGCCAGGCGGTTTCGAGTTGTGAGAGCCAAAATTGTCGCTGTACCATACGCCAGCAAATTAGCGCATAGTGACACTAAACGCCATCCGAGTCGCGTTTAGTTTGAGTTCGGGGAGGAGCGTCTCGTCAATCGTTAGTGGTTTTTCCACCGCAGCACCGGATGACGGGCGGCGCGCGTCTCGTCAAGGCGACTGACGGGTGTCGTCAACGGAGCGTCTTTCAGTGCCGTCGGATTGTCTTGAATCTCTTTGGCAATAGCCAAGAGCGCATCGGCAAGCTCATCCATTTTCAAGGGGCAACGGCTGGACGAAAAACCTTCACGAAGGTACGGTTGCATGGTGGAGATGCCAGAACAAGCCATTCAGGTGTTAGGACAGGCCATTACCCCAGAAACCGTACGCGAGGTTATTCAGAAAGCCCGTGTGGTACGCTGGGGAACTCACCTACTCCGCTGGCGCTATTTTGACGTGACCCACGAAGGAGTCACCTACCACCACAATGCGTTGATCCCGACTGCGCTGTGGCATCTGCTCAAGCGCATCTACGTGGACCAGGAATGGCCTCCAGATGCCACGCTAGAGCAATTGCATGATGGAGCTCGAGCAACCATCGAACATCCCGCGACAGAGATCTATGTCTATGGATACTATCGGACCGACCCTCCACGGCGGCAATGGGGATTTTTTCATCCGACGACAGCGGTTGCCGTGGTGTATGACGTCGAGGCGGATCTCGTCGCGACGGTATTCAAACCAGCAGGAGGAGCCCTCTTTTTTCAGCGGCAGATCGCAGTGATAAAAATTGACCGAGAAGGATGGCACGTATGAGCGTTACGGAACTCGATCGCCTAGTGCGCAAGTACTATGGCTATGTTGCCGATTTGGAAGGTTCAGGGGTTGAACTCTTGGATCTGTTCTTCGTCCGCGACCAGATGCAAGTGCTCTTGGATCAGCTTACCCCGGAGCAGGAATTCCCCGCCCGCTTGTATGAGCACATTTACGAGTTAGATGCCTTGCTATGGGAAGAGCGAAGCACATGCCTCTTGGTACTCGGAGAACAAGAGATCCGACACGCCCGGCAACAACAAGGAAGCCCACGCTCTCACTGGTGGTGGTACATGGATGATCTCAAAGCGCTGCCTGAGCCAGTGCGAGAGCATCGTCAGCGATTGACACAAGGTTTCACTAGTAGCCAGTAGTTAAGACCAGAAAAGGAGCGGTAGACGTTTGCCAGACCTTCCCATTCTCCGATTCCCCGGTTCTCCGTTTCGCCGATTCTTTTTTACCAGGCGGCAGGAATCTACCGGGCTGAAAGGGAAGGTTTAATCCACCGCAGCACCGGATGACGAGCAGCGCGCGTCTCGTCGAGGCGACTCACGGGCGTGGTCAACGGAGCGTCTTTCAATGCGGTCGGGTTGTCTGCAATCTCTTTGGCGATCGTTAAGAGCGCATCGGCGAACTCATCCATCGTCTCTTTGCTCTCGGTCTCGGTTGGTTCAATCATCAGCGCCCCACTGACCACGAGCGGGAAGTAAATCGTCGGGGCGTAAAATCCATAGTCAAGCAGTCGTTTGGCGATATCGAGCGTCTTCACGCCGGCTTGCGTGAATGAGCGGTCAGAGAAGACACATTCGTGCATGCACGGTTCGTCGTAGGCTAAATGGTAAGTCTGTTCTAAACGTTTGCGTAAATAGTTGGCGTTGAGTACAGCCATGCGGGTCGCTTGTGTGAGGCCATCGCTTCCCAGAGCCAAGATGTACGCATAGGCGCGCACGAGGATGCCGAAGTTGCCATAGAACGACCGTACTCGACCAATCGAATGCGGGAATGCGTCACTCCAAGCGTACTGATCGCCAGCCCGCACGAGACGAGGAACCGGCAGGTACGGTTCGAGAATTTTCTTCACCCCCACGGGACCCGCGCCCGGACCGCCACCGCCATGTGGCGTGGAGAACGTCTTGTGGAGATTGAACTGAATAACATCCGCTCCCATGTGGCCAGGTTTGGCGACCCCCATGAGCGCGTTCAGATTGGCGCCATCCATGTACACCAACGCACCGTGAGCATGCAGGACTTCCGTGATCTGTGCGATCTCCCGCTCGAAGAGCCCAAGGGTATTGGGGTTCGTCACCATGAGCGCGGCGATATCGGCATCGACATGTTTGGCCACGGTCGCCGCTTCGAGCATGCCAGAAGAACTGGTCGGCACTTCGACCACCGCATAGCCACACAACGCCGCCGACGCGGGATTGGTGCCATGCGCGCTCCCTGGAATCAGCACTTTCTTGCGTGGATACCCCTGCGCTTGGTGATGGGCACGGATCATTTTCATGCCGGTAAGCTCACCTTGCGCCCCTGCCGCGGGTTGGAGACTGATCGCATCCATCCCACTAATTTCCGCGAGACATCTCTCCAAGTCGGCCAGCAGCGTCAACGCGCCTTGCGTGTATTCATCGGGCATCAAGGGATGAAGCTGGGCGAACCCAGGGAGGCGAGCGAGCACTTCATTGATCACCGGATTGTACTTCATCGTGCATGAGCCCAACGGATACAATGTCGTCGCCGCGCTGAAATTCCATTGTGAGAGTCGCGTGAAGTGCCGCACCACTTCCCCTTCACTCACCTCGGGAAATTCCGCTAACGTCTCGCGGCGGAGTGCCCCCGGCAGGTCTCGCTCCAGATCACGAGCGGGGATGTCATCCTCCGGCAATGAGTATCCAACGCGCCCGGTTGAGCCACGCTCGAAGATCAACGGCTCGTCAAGCACACCACGTTTTCGTTTCGTATCTTCCCGCATAAGGATTCGCCCAAGGAAAAAGAAAAGTCTAAGGTCCAAAGTCCAAGGTCCAAAGTCTAAAATTGGGAAAAGGAAACCACCTCACCCTTCATTCTTTGTTCTGAATGCTTCGGCGAGCAGCTCGATTTCGCCGCGTGTATGGGTTTCGGTCACGCACAGCAGCAAACAGTCCTTGAGTTCTGGATACCAATCTTCTAGGACAATGCCCGCGATGAGGTTATGCTCTTTCGCGCGTTCCCATGCCGCGCGCGCGTTGCTGACCTTGACGACAAATTCGTTGAAGAACGGCGCGGAAAACTGTTGATACGCGCTTCCACCTTGGAGCAAGAGGTCCCTGGCGTAGTGACTTTTCGTGACGTTCCGTTCGGCGAGCGCGCGCAACCCCTGTTTCCCCATCAAACAGAGGAAGACGGTTGCCGCTAAGGCCACGAGTCCTTGATTGGTGCAGATGTTGGACGTTGCCCGTTCGCGGCGGATGTGTTGCTCACGGGTCGCCAGCGTCAAGACAAATCCGCGCCGTCCCTCGTGATCGACCGTTTCTCCCACTAATCGACCGGGCATGTTGCGTACGAACCGTTCACGACAGGCGAACAGCCCAACCCCTGGCCCACCGTAACTGACCGGGATACCAAAACTCTGGCCTTCCGCGACCGCGATGTCAGCCCCAACCTCACCGGGGGCTTTGAGGAGACCCAGCGCCACCGCTTCCGTCGTTGCCGTTACCAGCAGGGCACCCGCTTGATGAGTCACCGCACCGAGCGTCGCCACATCTTCGACCACACCAAAGACATTTGGATGACCCACCACGACACAGGCCACGTGCGGACCAAGTTGTTGCGCAAGTGCTCCCGCATCAATCCGTCCGTCCGGTCCCCACGGAATTTCGACAATCTGTACACCGGGCACGCCGTCGAGATAGGTGTGGATCACCTGACGATATTGCGGATGCAACGCGCGTGAAACCAACACAGTGGCGCGTTGTGGCAGAATCCGTTTCGCCATCAGGACCGCCTCGGCCGTCGCGGACGCACCGTCGTACATACTGGCGTTGGCGACATCTAAGCCAAAGAGCGTCGCCACCAAGGATTGAAACTCAAAAATGGCTTGCAACGTCCCTTGGCTGACTTCTGGCTGATAGGGGGTATAGGCGGTGGCGAATTCGGACCGTTGAATGATGTGATCGACCACGGCGGGGGAAAAATGCGGATAGGCACCGGCCCCAAGAAATGAGACGACTTCAGGACCGATGTGGTTGGTGTGGGCCAGACTGGTCAGGCATGTTCGTACGGCGGTTTCGGATGCACCAGTCGGAAGATTGATCGCCGCTTGTGACCGCAGGTCGTGCGGCAGATGCGCAAAGAGAGCATCGACCGAGTCGATGCCGAGCGCGGCAAGCATCTCGGCGATATCATGCGCGGTGTGTGGGATATAACGCATCGCCAGTGCTCCTACTCTTCCTCCGCCTCCTCGATAAACTTCTCGTACTCGGCGGCGGTCATCAGATCGTTCACTTCCTCGGGATTACTCATCTCCACGCGGATCATCCAGCCCTCGCCGTAGGGCTCTTCGTTGACCGTTTCCGGCGTGTCGGGCAGGCCCGTATTGACGGAGACCACCGTCCCCGTCACTGGCGCATAGATATCGGAGACCGCTTTCACCGACTCCACGACGCCGAATTTATCGCCCTTCGTGACTGCCGTTCCTGTTTCAGGGAGCTCGAGATAGACGATGTCACCGAGTTGTTCTTGTGCATGATCGGTGATGCCAATCGTCGCGATGTTGTCATCGACCGCAACCCATTCATGTTCTTCCGAGTACCGTAGCTCTTGAGGAATCTCCATACGCAACCTCCAACCATTCAACTGCGTCGATAAAAGGGACGTGTCACGACGTGCGCGGGTACGTGGCGTCCACGGATGTTGACCGCCAGTGAGGTGCCCGCCACCGCGTAGACAGGAGGGACATAGCCCATTGCGATCCCAACTCCAAGAGAGGGGGATTGGGTGCCGCTGGTGACCACCCCAATAGACTGGCCGTCAGCATGGAGTTCATATCCGTGACGTGGAATTCCAGGCGCATCCATAGTGAGACCAATCAGTTGTTTCGGAATACCGACGGTGTGCTGTTGCCACAGCGCGTCGCGACCGACAAACGGCCCTTTGTCAAATTTCACTAACCGCCGCACGCCAGCTTCAAGGGGAGTAGTCTGGGCGTCCATATCGTTGCCATATAACAGGTACCCCGCCTCAAGCCGCAACGTATCACGCGCCCCAAGGCCGATAGGCGCAATGCCCTTATCATGTCCTGCCTCAAGACAGGCATTCCACACCTCCGCCGCACGCTGCGCGGAGACAAATAACTCGAATCCATCTTCGCCGGTATAGCCCGTCCGTGCGACCAGTGCCGACACGCCGGCAACCTCCCCCGATGCCGACCAGTAGCGGCGAATGTGTCCAAGTTCGAGCGGAGTGAGGCGCTGCACAATGGCGGTCGCGAGTGGACCTTGCACGGCAATCAGGGCGTATTCGTCACTACAATTCACCAGCGTCGCGCGTCCACGATTGTGATCGGTCAACCAGGCGAAGTCTTTCTCGATGTTCGAGGCGTTGACACACAGAAAGTAGTGCTGGTCGGCGAGGTGGTAGACAATGATGTCATCGACCACGCCGCCGTCGGGATAGCAGAGGACCGAGTACTGCGCCTGTCCGAGCTGGACGCGAGAGACATCGGTCACCAGCAGTTCCTGACAGACTTCGAGCGCACCAGGACCACGGACTTCAATCTCGCCCATGTGGCTGAGGTCAAACAAGCCAGCTTTGGTGCGGACCGTCTGATGTTCGGACAAGATACCGCTGTACTGGACCGGCATCTCCCAGCCGCCAAACTCGATCATGCGTGCACCGAGCGCTCGGTGGGTATCGTAAAGGGGAGTGCGTTTTGGCATATCTTTGATCTGAGTAGTCAGTAGTCAGTAGTCAGCATGGGACGGGAGTAGGACTCCAACATGCGACTGACCTCTTCCAGGGAGTTCAATAACGTCGCAGTGTCCCCATAACCAAGATCACGAGCAAGGATCATATAGTAGCGGCACTCTTCGAGAGACCCCTGGGCGATATTGTAGAAGCGTGCCTTATCAGCGCGTCCTTTCTTCTTGAAGCCTTCAGCAAAGTTGCCTGGAATCGACACTGCGGCTCGTCGGAGCTGTGAGGTTAAGCCGAACATCTCATGCTTAGGGAACTGATCGGTAAGGCGGTAGACTGCCAACACCTAGGCATGCGCTTTTTTCCAAACCTCGACTTCCTCGAAAGTCTTCGCCGCCATAGTCTGCCCCTTCTTCCCTACCGGCTACTGACTACTGACTACTTCCCGTTCCCTACTGGCTACTGACTACTGACTACTGGCTACTCTTCCGCTCCGCCGCCGTCACCGTATTCGCCAGCAGCATCGCCACGGTCATGGGTCCAACGCCACCGGGCACGGGGGTGATAAACGAGGCCCGCTCTTTCGCGATGGTAAACTCAACATCTCCCTTGAGCTTTCCATCAGTCATGCGGGAGATGCCAACATCAATGACGATCGCGCCAGGTTTGATCCACGCCCCTTGAATCACATCAGGCTGGCCAACCGCCGATACCACAATATCCGCGCCGCGGACTTCCGCGGCCAGGTCCACCGTCTTCGAGTGACAACAGGTCACCGTGGCATTCTCTTCCAGTAACATCAGGGCAACCGGCTTCCCGACCAGCATGCTGCGGCCAATAATCACCGCCTTTTTTCCACTGATCGGGATGCCGGTGTGCGCCAGGAGTCGCATAACGCCCAACGGCGTGCAGGGTCGTAACGCGTCTTCTCCCAATAACAAGCGGCCTTGGTTGAACGGATGTAAGCCATCCACATCTTTTTCTGGCGTCAACGCGAGAATGAGGTCGCTCTGTTCCAGATGCGAGGGCAAAGGGAGTTGGACGAGAATGCCATGCACGTCAGGATCCGCGTTGAGCTTGGCAATCAGTCGCAATGCCTCCGCGGCTGAAGTAGAGGCCGCCAAATGAGAAGGAAAAGAACGCATGCCGATTTCATGGCAGGCTTTTTTTTTCGTGTTGACATAGACGCGAGAGGCGGGGTCCTCACCGATCAGGACCGTCGCCAATCCCGGCGCAGAGCCGTGACGTTCCACGAAGCGCGCGACCCGCGCTTTCGTTTCTTGCCGCACGGTTTGCGCGATCGCTTTGCCGTCAAGAATCACACCAGTTGTACTCATTGGCTCCCTTCCATACGCGAATCGCTTTCTCCCTGCAAAGAGAACCACTATAATGCAGCGCATGCGAATAGGAATCCCCAAAGAGATTAAAGCGGAAGAGACACGGGTCGCGATCACCCCCAGTGGGGTTTCAGCCTTGGTCGCCCACGGCCATCAAGTCCTCGTTGAGCGAAGTGCCGGCAGCGGCAGTAGCATTCCAGATGATCTCTATCAGGCGGCTGGCGCCCAACTGCTTCCCAGCGCCGCCGCCGTGTGGGAACAGGCGCAACTGATTCTCAAGGTCAAAGAACCGCTGCCGAGCGAGTATCCCTTACTCCGTCCAGGGTTAATCGTGTTTACCTATCTGCATCTGGCCGCGGACGAAGCCCTGACGCGGAGGCTTCTCGACACCCAGGTGACCGCGCTTGGCTATGAGACCATTCAACTTGATGACGGGGCCTTGCCCCTCCTCGCGCCAATGAGCGAGGTCGCGGGTCGGTTGGCGATTCAAGTCGGGGCCTGGTGTTTAGAAGCGCAAAATGGTGGACGGGGCGTGTTGTTAAGCGGGGCTTCTGGGGTCAAGCCCGCACGGGTGGTGATCTTGGGTGCGGGGATCGCGGGCACCAATGCCTGTCAGGTCGCGGTGGGTGTCGGCGCGAATGTGAGTATTCTTGATGTAAACCCAGCCCGCCTCCGCTATGTCCATGATATTCTCGGCGGGCATGTCACCACCGTCATGTCCAATCGTGCCAACATCGAAGAGGAAGTGATCGCGGCGGACCTCGTCATCAGCACGGTCTTGGTGCCGGGGGCTCGCGCGCCGAAGTTACTGTCTCGCGCGTTGTTCCGCGCGATGAAGCCTGGCGCGGCGTTTGTGGATATTTCCATTGACCAAGGCGGCAGCGCCGAAACCTCGCGCCCCACCGCGCATCACGATCCTATCTATCGCGAAGAAGACACCGTTCATTACTGCGTCACCAACATGCCCGCCATCGTGCCCCACACTTCGACGTATGCGCTCACCAATGTCACCTTGTCCTACGCCATTGAACTGGCGGACAAAGGACTGGCCGCGCTCCGCGACAATCTCGCCCTCCGGCGTGGACTCAATACGTTGCGGGGACACGTGACCCATCCTGGGGTCGCTGCCGCGTTTGGCCTCCCGTGCGGGGATGTGGAAGTAATGTTGAAGGCTCTGGCCTAAATCAAAGCATCTGGCGTGAGCTCGGCTTCATCCTCACTTCCCACTGTCTTCGACAATGGCGCCACCCTTCAGCCGAATGATCCGTTGCGTGCGTTGGGCAAGTTCGAGATTGTGCGTCACCAACAGCAGGGTCGTTCCTACTTCGCGATTGAGCGTGAACAGCAAGTCGATCACGACCTCGCTCGTTTCCGCATCCAAGTTCCCGGTCGGTTCATCAGCGAACAAGATACGAGGCTGGCCAATGAACGCACGGGCCAGGGCCACGCGTTGTTGTTCACCTCCGGAGAGTTGGATGGGATAGTGGTGCAGACGGTCTCCCAACCCCACACGGTGGAGCAGCTCGACAGCGCGCGGCTTCGCGTGGCGCTCTCCGCGCAGTTCGAGCGGGACCATGACATTTTCAAGAGCAGTCAGGGTTGGGATCAGTTGAAAGGTCTGAAAAATGAAACCAACCGCGGTACTTCGTAACGCCGCGAGGGCTTCTTCATCCAAAGCGTTGAGCGTGACACCGTCAAGCCGTACCGTGCCAGCGGTTGGACGGTCGAGCCCGGCGCAGACACCAAGCAGTGTGGTTTTGCCGCTGCCGGACGGACCAACTAATGCACAGGTGGTCCCACTCTCCAGACTGAAAGAGACCTCACGGAGGACAGTCAGCGCGGTTGCTCCGCTGTGATACACTTTGCTGATGTTGTGCACGTCGAGAAGCGGAGAGGTCATATCATGTTCCATATCCTGTGGGTCACGTTGTTGGTCTTTTGTTGTGGTGTGAGTAGCCTGGGGTGCCGTGGCGGCGATGCACCCGCCACGCAGAGCGCCGAATCGGCGAAGGCTGAGCAGCATCCTACGCAAAACGGTGGGTCGAGCAAAGCGATCATGTTCTTTGGTGATAGTTTGACCGCGGGTTTTGGTATTGATCCCGCTTATGCGTTTCCGTCTCTTATCCAAGAGAAGATTCGCGCCAACGGCTGGAACTTCGAGGTCATCAGCGCGGGCGTAAGTGGCGAGACGACCGCGGGCGGGTTACGGCGGGTCGATTGGGTGTTGCAACGGCCAGTGGACGTCTTCGTCCTTGAGCTTGGGGCCAACGACGGGCTCCGTGGCCAGCCGGTAGAGCACGCACGGGAGAATCTGCAAGCGATTATGGATCGGGTGAAAAGCAAATATCCACAAGTGCGGATCGTGTTGGCGGGGATGGAGATACCCCCCAATTTAAGTCGCGCGTACACGGCCCGCTTCCGGGACATCTTTCCCGAACTGGCGCGCAAGAATAACGCGGCGTTGATTCCTTTTCTGCTGGACGGAGTAGGTGGTATTCCCAGGCTGAATCTGCCGGATGGTCTTCATCCGACGGCGCAAGGACACAAGATTGTCGCGGACAATGTGTGGCGCGTGCTGGAACCGGTGTTGGAAGAAATGAAGCCGTAGGGGCTGGTGCCGTTTGTATTTGAGGAGTGGGTCCCGTCGCCGGGATGAGGCGTTATTTTCAACAACACGATCCTAACGGAGGGAAAGATGGGAGTAAGCGCTCACAAGAAACTGGTGATCGGCTCATTGAAGGTCAATACGCGGAACCTCGGCGATCACATCCAAATTTTGGCGTGCCTACAAATGCTTGAGCAGATGAACCTCACCCCAACAGTATTTATCGACAGAGATACCGCGCTCGCGAATGAACCCCCATTAGCAACCTATGAGGATAGGCTCCTCTTACCGCTCAATGGCTGGTTCAAACTCATGGCGAAGCAGGACCCACAATGGCCGCCACACGGAAAGATCCTCCCCATATTTTTCGGTTTTCATCTCAGGCCGCACGTTTGTCCGGCCTTGTTGGAACGTCGTTCACTCGATTACCTGAAGGCGTATGAACCAATCGGCTGCCGCGATCCTTTTACAGTGGAGCTTCTTCAAGACAAGGGCATTTCCGCATACCTGACCAATTGCCTGTCTCTCACATTTCCTGCCCGTTCTCCAATGCATGAGGGAGATACGATTGTGGTCGCTTCGAAGGACCCAAGTATTCTTGAGATTCTCCCACCGCGGTATCGACAAAATCATGTCTATATCAATCATTATAGAACACTTGGCTCTTTTGAATCGTACATGACGGAAGCCCGTGCCCTCTTGGATTTTTACAAAAATCGAGCCAAGCTCGTCATTACAACATTTTTGCACTGTGCGTTGCCGTGTATCGCGATGGGCATTCCGGTCATCGTTTTCTATCCCAATCGTCAGGATCAGTTTTGGGAGACGAGCGACAGGCAGCGATTTTCAGGACTCAAGACGATTGCCCCAATTTATGAATTTCGTGAGGTTGACCAAGTCAATTGGACTCCCTCTCGGATCGACGTTGAAGAGCAAAAAGCCATGATGTCACGTGATTTTCGCGCGCGCATGGGAAAAGCGCTTGACAGATTCTAACCGCGTGACGTCCGCTCCGCCAGAGAATCGCTCGCTGGCATTGGCACCCCGAGCATGCGGGAAAATTCCCTTACCCAATTGTGGCGAAACGCGCGGTAAGAGTATTGCCTAGCCGTTTCCCGTGCGTTCTCGGCTAATGCGAGTGCCTTTGCTGGCGAGTTAAAAACATGGATCAAGAGCTCGGAGACTTGTTCGATGTCGGGG